>CAMLQS010000007.1 GCA_946482165.1 uncultured Verrucomicrobiota bacterium
AATACCGTAAAAACGAGGTTAGCATCGCTAACGCGGACTCCGAAGACTACTATTTCAACGTCGGCGCCCGCGGTGAATTTACTGCCAAACTGAGCGGAAAGTTCACGGTCGGTTACGTGACTCGCAATCCAGAAGCGGCCGGCGTCGACGACGAGAGCAGCATCGGTTTCAAAGCCGGCCTCGCCTACGCCTACTCGCCGAAGACTACCATCACGCTCGATCTCAACAATGACTTCGAGACCGACGCGGCCGCCTTCAGCACCGAAACCTCCTCGATCTCGCTTGGCGTCACCACAAGCCTAACCGCCGCGCTCCAAGCCACGGCGATCGTGGGCTACTCCAAATACGACTACGTCAACGTCTCCCGCGAGGATGATTACTTCGTCGGAGGTATCTCGTTCACTTACATCCTCAACGAACACGTCAACTTCGAAGCCGGCTATTCGATCAACGATAACGACAGCGACGCTGGCGCCTCCTTCACCGCTAACGTCGTTCGTGTTGCCGCCAACTTCCGCTACTAAGCGCGAAGCCAGCTGACAACTCTTCCCATTTAGGAACAAACGGGAGAAGATTTCGGTCTTCTCCCGTTTTTGTCTCTATGCGAACCTCATCCTTGTTTCCCCGTCTCCGTCGGACCTTGGCTACCCTCGCCCTGTGCGTCCTTCCCGGTCTCGCTCACGCCCAAGAGTCGTTGACGCCCTCCCCCGCACTTCCAGCCCCCGGAGCATCCACTGCGGACTACATGCTCCGCCCTTCCGACATTCTCCAAATCAAGGTGTTTCAGGAGGAAGATCTTACGCGCGAGGTCTCAGTCTCCAGGGAATACGCCATCTCGCTTCCCCTCATCGGGTCGGTCGATGTGCGCAATCGCAGCGTGCGCCAAGCGGAGGAAATGATTCGCCAGCTTTATGACCGCGATTACCTCGTTAATCCGCAGGTATCGGTCATCGTGCTAAAATATGCCGAGCGAGCCGTGAATGTTATCGGGCAAGTAAATGCTCCTCAAGCGGTTCCTTTCCCGGCAGAACGTGGGCTCACCCTGTTGGAGGCGATTGCCCGGGCAGGCGGATTTAACCGTTTGGCTGATCGTTCTAAGGTCAAGATTACACGCACCGATGACAAAGGCGTAAGTAATACCTTTACTGTCAATGCCGAGAAGCTCCTTGAGAGCCGATCTGCAAATCTTTGGTCTCTTCAGGTGGACGACGTCATTTTCGTTCCCGAAGGTGTCTGGTAATGTCGATTTTGTTGCCCTCTCTCATGGATTCTCAACCCAAGCAAGCGCCTGGCTCCGCCCCGGCTGAATATGGAGCTTCCGGATACGGATATGGCTATTCCGCAACGGGCTATGGAGAAAGTTCAGCGCAGCGAAGCCTGAACGACTACCTCCTGATTCTGCGAGAGCGCGTCTGGTATGTAGTGGTAGTCTTCTTGGTCGTTCTATCCTCGGCGCTCGTTTACACCTTCAGTCAGACGAAGATCTATGAGTCGACGGCCAGCGTCCAGATCCTCCGCCAAGACCCTATCGTAATGGATGGCAAGCCCGTCCTCGACACCGCCGTTCGCACGGTCGAGGACCTCAACACGATCGTGAAGATCATGGAGAGCGGCACCATCATGGAACGCGTTAACCAACGCATCACCGGCGAGGACCTGCGCCAGTTCATGAAGCCTTACGAAAAGGGCCGGTGGGGAGACCCGCTCACGCCACGCGAAGTGCTCTTTGAGAACCGAAAAGTAGTTCCGCTTCGGCTCTCGCTGGTGGTCGCCGTAACTTACAGCCACCCCGACCCGATGATCGCAGCTCGCATCGCCAACATGTTTGTCGACGAGCTGCTCCAGTGGAACTCCCGAGTGCGCATCGACGACACCTCCGGTGTTGCGCAAGACCTGCAAGTTCGCGTGGAGCAGCAACGCAAGCTCGTCGACGACCTCGCCAACGAGCTTGCCGCTTATCGGGAGAAAAACGACATGGTGTCTCTCAACGAGAAAACCGACGTTGTCACCGAAACCCTGAAGCAGCTCAGCCTCTTTGTTTCGCAAGTCGAAGCCAAGCGTAACGAGGCCGAAACCCGATGGAAACAGGCTCAAAGCCGAGTGGATTCGAAAGAGGAGCTCGCCAGATTGCCGTTCATCGCCCAGCTGCCGCTCGTCACTCAACTTACTCAACAGGTCGCGGCACAGAAGATCGCCGTCGCGCAGATCCGCGAGCGGTATCGCGACAAGCATCCCCGCATGATCGAGGCGGCCAACGCCTTGGCGCAAGCCGAACGCGAACTCTCGCGTGCATTGAGCGATGCCGCTTCCTCCTTGGAAGCTGACTACGAGAATGCCAAAAGCAATGAGGTCGAAGCTCGCGCAAACTTCAAGCAAGCCCAAGATACCAGCCAAAACCTTGGCCGACTCGCGGTCCAATACCAATCGAAGGAGCGTGAGTTCAAAATCAACGAGCAGATTTTGGCCGGCCTCGTCGCCCGCATGCAAGAAACCAGCATGATCGCCACGATGGATCTTAATAACGTGCGGAAGCTCGACATCGCGAGCCCCGCCCTCCCGAACCGCTACGCCTCGCCCAAGATCACGCTTAACATCGGCGTCGGCGTTGTCGGCGGGCTCGTCTTGGGCCTTGGCTTCGCGTTCTTCGTCGCCTTCATTGATGACCGGGTAAAGAGCTCGTTCGACATCGAATCCGTCGTGGGACTCCCGCTTTTGGGAATCATTCCTCAGATCAAAAAGATGGAGCAGCCCGATAAGGCGCAAATCGTCGTGAACAACGCCGACCGCCAAGTCGCCGAGGCGTTTCTTACGCTTCACTCCAGTCTTCGCCTCCGTGACGACGCGAAAGATGCCAAGGTCATTCTCACGACCTCTACAATCCCGGGCGAAGGTAAGTCCTTCACAACGACTAACCTAGCACTGGTTTACGCCGCCCACGGAGACCGGGTTTGCGTCATTGATTGCGACCTCCGCAAGCCGAACATCCATAAATCGTTCCGCCGCGAAAACCTCAGAGGCGTGATCGATGTCTGTTCCGGAGCCGCCAAGTTGGACGACGTGATCCTCCGGGACGTGCATCCAAATTTGGACGTGATCCCCACGGGCGGCCGGGCCAAGAATCCGACTCAAATCCTGAACAATAAGTCCTTTGAGATCATGATCTCGGACTTGAGGAAGCGTTATGACCGCGTGTTCATCGACACGCCTCCCCTCGCCGCTGTTTCGGATGCCTTGGTTGTGCTTCCTTTGGTAGACGGTTCGATCTTTACCATCTTCTTCAACAAGGTGCGCCGCAAGGCCGCTCAAGCCGCCGCCCGCCGTTTGCTTGAGTCAAATGTCACCTGTTACGGCGCAGTTCTCAACGGCCTGAACCTAGCGGTTTCCGGCTACTACTACGCCCAATACTACGACAAGTCCTACAAGGATTACTACGTCGTTGCCTCAGGCGATGACGGTGATGAGGGATCCGCCGATGACGTGAAGTCACCGGCGAAAGCATCCGCCTAACGATTGACGAGGCGAAGGCCCTTGCCGAAGGCCTTCGCCTCTAACCCCGCCCACTCGAATCACCGTTGACATCGCAGTTCGCGGTTAGATTCACTCTTCCTCTTTTTCAACAATGAGCGTCACCGAGACCACCACCACCACCCAATCCCTCACTCCCGAGGCGTTTCCGTTCACCCAGCCCGAACTGATGGTTCGGTATGTCACCGACACCGGTAAGATTCTTCCGCGGAAATACACCCACCTTTCCGCCAAGCAGCAGCGCCGCGTCACCAAGACGATCAAGCGCAGCCGCGCCATGCTGCTCGCTAAGTAAGACAGAGACTGCTTCCAAACCGGGGCCGCTTTGCGCGCCCCGGTTTTTTTATGCCCGCCTCGCCACCTCGCCCTCAAATTCTTCGTCCCACCGAGGCCAACTTAGCTCGTTTGGCATCGATGTTGCGTCGCGGCGAGATCGTGGGCGTCCCGTCCGAAACCGTCTACGGCCTAGCCGCAGACGCGTTATCGGAAGATGCCTGCGCAAAGATCTTTACCGCCAAAGGCCGTCCCACGACCGATCCACTCATCGTTCATCTCGCGTCAGAAAAAGAGCTGCTGCAGGTGGCGCAGGCGAATGAGATCGCCTTCGCCTTGGCAAAGGCCCTGTGGCCCGGCCCCCTGACTCTGGTTTTGCCCAAGAATAGTTCAGTGCCTGATATCGTCACGGCAGGCAGGCCCACTGTGGCGGTTCGTGTCCCTGCCCACCCGCTCTTTCGAAAACTGATCAAGCTCACTGGGCGCCCGCTGGCGGCCCCAAGCGCCAACCCCTTCGGATACGTAAGCCCCACCACCGCGGTCCATGTGCGAGATGGACTCGCAGGAACGAAACTCCGCTATGTGCTGGACGGAGGCGAATGCCGCGTGGGAGTCGAATCGACCATTATCGATCTCGTAGATCCGGAGCGCCCTCGCCTCCTTCGCCCAGGCGGCTTGGCTGTCGAGGTGATCGAGACGATTATCGGCATCAAGATCACTCGGCCCCGCCCCGCGCGAATCCGCAAAAACGTGGCCGCGCCCGCGCCTGGGATGCTGGCCCGCCACTATAGCCCCGGCACGCCGCTCATTCTGCATGAGCGCATCGAACAAAGCGCTCTTTTGCGGCTACCGCCGCAGGAAGCAGCGCTTTTGCTGCGCCGCCCGGCGCAGCATGCGTCGGAAAGTCATGTGTTCTGGCTGAGCGAAGACGGCCGCCACGAGGAGATCGCAAGAAACCTTTTTTCTCTCTTACGCCAGCTCGACACCGGCGAATGGCGCCGCATTCATGCGGAATTTCCAGCCGGCCCGGAAGGTTTGGCACCCGCGATACGCGATCGCCTCACCCGCGCGGCCGCGCGGCGGTAAGGGGATCGCCTCCGCCGCCCCCGGATCGCCTAGCGCCGGCCGCCGCGTGTCCCGCGCATAAGCCTGCCGGCGGGCTTCGCCGCCGAAGCCTCAGCCTGCGCCAGCGCGGTCTCGTCGAAGAGCGCCGAATAGATGTAGGGAAAGCCGTCGAGTTTCTTGCGTTCAATGCTCGCACCGATGAACCGCTCGATTGAGCGAGCATCGCGAACGTCCTCCTCCGTCACCAAGGTATAGGCGTCGCCCGTGCTCTGCGCACGGCCGGTGCGCCCAATGCGGTGCACATAGTCTTCGGCATTCTCCGGCACGTCATAGTTCACGACGTGCGAAACTCCCGCGATATCCAGGCCGCGCGCCGCGATATCCGTCGCCACCAGCACCTCAAACGTTCCGTCCTTGAAGCCCTGCAAGGCCTCCACCCGCTCGCGCTGACTGCGGTCCGAGTGAATCACCCCCACCGTGTGTGACTCGCGTTGCAGGCGGTGCGCAATCCGGTCCGCGCCCATCTTGGTGCGGGTGAAAATGATCACGCTCTTGAAATCCGTGCGCTTCAGCAGCTCGATCAGCAGGTCGAATTTCTGCGTGGCCACGACGGGGTAAAAGGCGTGCGCGACCGTCTCCGCGGCCGAGCGTGTGCGACCGATCTTGATCTCCTGGGGCTCGCGCAGAGCCCAGCTCGCGAGCTGCGCCAGCTCCGGCGGCATCGTCGCGCTGAAGAACAGCGTCTGCCGCGCCTTCGGACACTTCGCAATGATGCGCTGGACGTCGGGCAGGAAGCCCATGTCGAGCATCCGGTCCACCTCGTCGAGCACGAGGATCTCCACGCCATCCAAATTCGCCGTGCCCTGCTCAAGGTGATCGAGCAGACGGCCCGGCGTCGCGGCGATCACATCCACGCCGCGCGCGAGGTCCTCGCGCTGCTTGCCGTATCCGACGCCTCCATACACGACCGTCACGGTGATGTCCGTGTATTTGGCGTATTTCTGGATCGCCTCCTCGACCTGCAGCGCAAGTTCGCGCGTCGGCTCAAGCACGAGGCAGCGCGTCTTCTTCGCGTGCGCGCCCAGGCGATGGATGATCGGAAGCGCGAACGCCGCCGTCTTGCCCGTGCCTGTCTGGGCCGAGCCAATCACATCCTTGCCCGACAACACCACCGGAACCGCCTGCGTTTGGATCGGTGTCGGGTCGTTGTAGCCCATCTCGGCAACCGCGAAAGCGATCGCGTCGTTGAGCCCGAGCTTGGTGAAATTCGTGTCCTGGGGGGGGATCGTGACCGGCGTCACCGGCTTGATCGGCTCCTTGCGCGGATGCTCATAGGTATGATCCGTGCGCGGCTTCTCATGCTTCTCCGGACGTTCGTGCCGGCTGCCACCGCCACCGCCGCCACCACGGCGCTCCTCGCGACGCTCGCCGCCGCGCGAGTCCCGTCCCCGAGCGCCGCCGCCCTGCCGTCCCTCGCCGCCTGCGCGGCCCTCGCGACGCCCGCCCTCGCGCGGACCTTGCTCGCGACCGCGGGGCTGCGCCGGGCGCTCGCCCGCGGCGTGCGGCGGACGCGGCCCCTGCCCTTTACCCTGGCTTTTGGCCACATGGCCACGTGCCTTGGGAGCGGATTCGGTTTCCTTCTTCTTCGCGGACGAAGGCGCGATCACTGCGCGCAACTTCGAGATTATTTTCTTCAACATGACTTTCGCCGCACGGTTTCGCGTTTCACCACCCATTGCAACCACGGAGCCCGCCGCGCTCCGAGCTCAGCGAGCCCGATCGCGCGGAAACAGCATCGCCAGCGCCGCCCCGGCCACAAAACCGCCCGCGTGCGCCCACCACGCCACGCCGCCCGCCCCCGCCGTGCCCGCCAGCAAGGAGCCCACGCCTGCGTAAGCCTGCACAAAAAACCACAGCAGTAGGAAAACCGCCGCCGGTATCGGCAGCACGGGCACGATCCACGGCACCAAAGCGATCACCCACGCCCGCGGAAAAAAGACCAGATAAGCCCCCAGCACGCCGGAAATCGCACCGCTGGCTCCTATCATCGGCACCTGCGAGCTCGGTCCCGCCGCGATTTGCACCAAGGCCGCCGCTCCGCCCGAGACCAAGTAAAACAACAAGAAGCCAAAGGAGCCCAAGCGGTCCTCAACATTGTTCCCGAACACCCAAAGAAACCAGCAGTTGCCAAGAACATGCGCCACGCCGCCGTGCAAAAACATCGACGTCCCCACCGTCTGCCACTGCTCCGCTTCCGTCCACCCGCCAAGGAATCGCGCCGGCACGAGCGCATGCCGGCCCACCCAAGTGTCGAGCCTGGCCTCGCTCGTCAGAAACAACGCCACCTGATAGCCAAAAGAGGCCAGGCAGGCGACGATCAGCAGGGTGGTCAGCACCGGCGCGCGGCGATGAGGTTGCGTATCCCACAAGGGCAACATGCCGATGCACCCATCGTTGTTTCCCGGCCCCGGGCAATCCTCAAAAGGCATCCCACCGTCTCCGGTTGAAGCTTCGGCACGCTTGCAGGTCCTCTTGACTAGCATCCAAGCTGCCCGTCGCACCCATCGATGTCCACGCCGCCGGCCCACGCGCACCCGACGCTTCCCAAGCTCCACCCTGCGCAACGGCGCACTCTCCGCCCTCGCCTTCGCCTTTCAATCCGAGATGCGTCCGTAACCGATCTCTCGCATCCGGACGACGCCTCCGGCCGCAGCGCGCATCACTTTTGGAAGCTTGAGCCCAACCCGCTGGTGATCACGGCCCCCGAGTGGGCGCCCTTGGAAGCGGGTCTTCGCCAACGCGCCCGGCTAGTCAACGCCCTCCTCGTAGACCTCTACCATGGACAGCAGGCCCTTCGCGCCGGGATTTTGCCGCCCGAAGCCGTGCTCTCGGATCCATTTTACCGACGCCCCGCGCTCGGGCTCGAACCGCAGCGGGCAAATCCCGCCATGCTGCTCCGCTTCGACTTGGTCCGCACGGCCGAGGGCTGGCGCTGCGTGCAGACCCGCGCCAATACCCCGATCGGCTTGAGCTATGCCGTGCAGAACCGTCGCCTCATGACCCAGGAGGCCGCCGAATTCTACCAAGCGCTTCCGGACTACCACAGCGTCATTAATTTTCCCCTACAGCTCCTCGCCGCGCTTCGAAACCTCGCTCCGCGGGACCGGGAATCGCCCTCGATAGTCGTTCTCACGGCCGGCCCGGGGGACGCGTTTTACTCGGAGCACAGTTTTCTCGCGCGGAAAATGGGACTTCCTCTCGCGCGCGGCGACGACCTCCTCGTCCTCGACAACACCGTCTACTTCAAAACGGTCTCCGGCCTGGAACGCGTGGATGTCATCTACCGGCGCCTGAACGACACCCACATCGACCCGGTCGTTTTCTCCACCGACCGCGAAACGGCGGGCATCCCCGGGTTGCTCCAATCTATCCGGGCCGGGCGGGTCGCCGTCGCGAACTCCATCGGCACCGGACTCGCGGAAAGCCTCGTCATCGAAGCCTACCTCCCCCGCCTGGCCCGTTTTTATCTCGGCGAAAAACTGTTGCTGCCCGCACCGGAAAACTACGCCTGCGGCGATCCGGATCGCCTGGAGCAGATCCTCGATCAGCACGACCGCTTCGTCATCCGTCCCGCGCACGAATCGCCGGACAACTACACCGTCGCTCGTCCAGCCTACCATCGGCCTTTGCTCACTCCCCGCGGGCTGGACAAGGTCGTGCGCGAGAATCCGCACGGCTTCGTCGCGCGAATCGAACCGAGGGCGCTCACTTCGGAAGGCAGACGGCCGACACGCGAATCCCCGCCGTTTTGCCTCAGCGCCTTCGTGCTCGCCGACGGCAAACAACACGACGTGTTTCCCGGCGGTCTCGTGCGAATCGGCTCCGCGACGCCGCCCGTCGGGTCGGTCGGCGACAGCACGGACGCACTGGTTCTTCGCGGCCTCCACAATTCGGGAGGCGTGGCCGATCTGGAAAATTCCACCCCCGGCCAGGCCCCCGCCCCGCCCCGGCTTGGCTCCCGCGCCGCCGAAAACCTCTTCTGGCTCGGCCGCTACCTCGAACGCGCGGAAGCCACCGCCCGCATGCTCGCGATCCTCGACGATGTGGCGCTGGAGGAGATCCCAGCCCGCGATCGCAAACACTGGCTGCCCGTGTGGCGCGGCATACTCGAGGCGACCGGCCACGCCGGCAACCAGCGGCTAAACGCCCGGACGCGCCCGCACCAGACGATGGGCGCGGATTTCGCCTGGAGGCTGACTCTCGATCCCGACGCAAACGGTTCGCTGGCGGCGACGATCAATTCGGTCCTCTACAACGCCGGCCAACTTCGCGACACCCTTTCGCCGGAGGCTTGGCGAATCCTGGCTCGTTTGCGCGACCGCTTCGACGCGCTTAGGCACAGGCACGTTCCCACCGCGGGGCCGCTTGGAGAAAAAACGCGGCAGACCCTCGCCACCGAAGCCGGACAGGTCGCGCTTGAGCAAATCCCCGCCTTCCACGCCACGGCGGACCACTCCATGCTCCATGACGCCTCGTGGCATTTTCTGCGGCTTGGCGGATACCTGGAGCGGGCGATCATGAGCTGCAGCGCCCTGCGCCATGTGCTCGGGGCTCACGCGCGCACAGGCGAGCGACGCGGGGCCGCGGTTCGCAACAACCCCGAACTCTCCGCCCTTCTCCGCATGCTCGGGTCCCAGGACTCCTACCGGCGCCTCTACCAGTCGCGCAGCCACCCGCACTACGTGGCGGAGTTTTTCCTCCGACAACCCGAGGCTCCGCACGGCCTGTTTCATCTCGCGCGCGGCTTGAAAGAGCACCTCGTCGCGATCCGCCGTGAAAGCGACGCCGCGCCGTCGGCAAACTCGCCCGAAAACGTCGCCCAATCGCTCTTGGACTTCCTGGAGCAACTCCGTCCGGGCGATCACTTTTCCCGGCAATCGGACTCCTTGCCGCCGCTGGATAAGCGCCTGGCGGAGCTTTTGGACCGGCTCTACGGCGTGCATCCGGTCTTGAGCGACCACTATTTCAGCCACCAAGCGCGAATCACGCCGGGGCAATACTCCGGGCAGGCGTCCGCAACTCCCTAAGTCCCGATCCGCAGGCAACTCGCCTAATCGCAAACTCAAAGTCCCCCCGCCCGCCCACTGGCACTCGCGGAAACCCTATTGACACCGCGATTCCCGACAGGCACTTCCGTCAACTCTTAAACAAGTAACACACCATGCAACCCACCTTCCGCCCGCACAAAAAGAAACGCGCTCGCAAGATCGGCTTCCGCGCCCGCAACGCCACCAAGGGCGGCCGCAAAGTCCTCGCCGCCCGTCGTGCGAAGGGCCGCAAGCGCCTCACCGTCGTCTAAGCCCCGTGCCGGGCCAGTCCCGGCTTTTCGGCCTCGACGCCATGCGCTTTCGCGCCGACCTACACCTGCGTCGGGCGTCTGATTTCAACCACGTCCGCACCCAAGGGCGCCGCTTCGATTGCGGCGCCTTTGTGCTTTATTACGCTCCGAGGGCGCCCGCTCCCAAGCTCGCGGCCGCCTCCGCTCCCGCCGCCGAAGCGACGACAACGCCGGGATGCGTCGGGGCCAGTGAGGCGAACGAGAGTGTTGCGGTCGCACCGGCTCCGACCGCGAGGGCCGGCTTCGTCGCTTCACGGTCCGCCGTCGGCAACGCCGTCGCCCGAACCCGGGCGAAACGAAGACTCCGCGAACGATTCCGCGCCCATCAACTCGCCTTTCCGGCCGGCATGGACCTCGTGTTCGTGGCTCGGCGCTCCCTCAATGGGCTTGAACCGACCGCTCTGGACCAAAGATTTCTCGATCTTTGCCAGAAACTCTTCTCGCGCCGTGCCTCTTGAGCTCTCCAGCCATTCGCCTTCGCCCCCGGCCTCTTCGCCGGGACTGATCGCGCGCGCCCTCATGGCCGGTATCCGCGGCTACCAAGTCGCGATTTCCCCCGCGCTCCACTCGCTCGCCGGCCCCGGCTGCGGATGCCGCTTCACTCCCTCGTGCTCGCATTACGCCATCGAGGCGCTCGCCCTTCACGGCCCCCTCCGAGGCGCCACGCTCGCTACTCGCCGACTGCTTCGCTGCCACCCGTGGGGCTCGAACGGCGCGGACCCCGTTCCCCCGCGCCAGGCGACCGCCAGCTAAACCACGCTAATCACTCCCGGCTCACTTTACTCAATGGATAAGAAGAATCTCACCCTCGGCATCGTCTTCATCGTAGCCGCGATCGCGACTCTGGTCATCGGCTCGCGGATGCAGCCGCCTCCGGCGCCCGCTCCCGCTCCCGTCGTCGCGCCCGCCGCCGCGACCGGCGCTTCGAGCACCCCCGGCCCGGAAAGCCCCACGCTCTCCCCCAGCCCCGTCGCGGCGCCCAACGCCGCTTTCGCCGCTCTCAGCGAAGCCCGCGCCGACGCCGAGACCACGCTGCTTTCCAACGAGTTCGTCACCGTTCGCTTCACCGACTTCGGCGGCGCCATCCAAGACGTCGCGTTTAAAAAATACCCCGCCGTCCAAGGCTCGCCCGAATCCTTCGTTTTCAACCAACGCCACGCCGCGCCCATCCTCGCCTTGGGTGAGCTCAAGGGCCTTGGCCAGGAAACCCGCTTCCAGCGCGTCTCCGCCACGAACCGCGAAGTGATCTACAAGGCCGTCTTCGAAAACCGGCTCGAGGTCACCCGCCGCTACTCCCTCGCCGATCCCGCCGATGCGACTGCCGAGCCTTATCGCATCCGCCACGAGACCACGATTCGCAACCTTTCCGACGCCACCACGCCCCTGCCCCGTCTCGTCCTCGAACTCGGCACCAGCGCCCTCGTCGGCCCCTCCGACACCGGTCTCTACCTCAACGCCGCCACCTACGACGGCGACGACGCCGAGGTCACCGACCGCGGCGCCTTCGACCCCGGCTTTCTCTCCAAATTCGGCGCCGGCGACCCCACGCCAAAATCCATCCTCGAACGCTCCGGCCCCATCGTCTGGGCCGCCGTGAAAAACCAGTTTTTCGCCAGCATCTACACCCCCGACCAGCCCGGCCAATCCGTCGCCATTCGCCGCGTCGAGCTCCCGCCCCCCGCCGGCAGCGCCCGCACGGACACCGGCATCACCGCCGCCGCCCGCTTCGAGCTCCCGGCCCTCGCCCCCGGCGGCACCGTTGTCCACAGCGGCCGTCTCTACGTCGGCCCCAAGGAATATGCCCGTCTCGCCCGTTCCGAAGAGTTCAAGAACTCCGAGGACAAGGTCATGCAGTTCGACCGCTACTTCTTCAACCGCATCTTTCTTTCCGGAGTCTTCGCCCCGCTGCTGAACAAGTTCATGGTCTGGACCCACTCCCTCGTCGGCAACTGGGGTCTGGCCATCGTCCTCATGACCGTCGGGCTGAAGCTCATCACCCTGCCGCTCACCCTCGCCGCATCCAAGTCCGCCAAGCGCATGGCCAAGCTCTCCGAGCCCATGAAGGCCCTCCGCGAGAAGTATAAGGACAATCCCCGCAAGCAGCAGGAGGCCACCATGGCCCTCTTCAAGGAACACAAGGTCAACCCCGCCGGCGGCTGTCTCCCGATCCTGCTCACGATCCCCCTCTTCGTCGGCTTCTTCGCCATGCTGCAAGGCACCGCCGAGCTCCGCTTCCAAAATTTCCTCTGGGTCCACGATCTCTCCGCCCCCGACACCGTCTGGCACGTCCCCGGTCTCGGCCTGCCGTTGAATATCATGCCCCTCCTCATGGGCGCGACGATGATCTTCCAGATGCGCCTCACCCCCACGCCGACCACGATGGAAGGCCCGCAGGCGACCATGATGAAGATCATGCCCTGGATTTTCACCCTCTTCTGCTACAACTTCGCCGCCGCCCTCGCCCTCTACTCCACGATCAACGGCCTCTTCACCATCGTGCAGCAGATCCTCGTGAACAAATACTCGAAGGACACGCCCGTCGGCATCTCCCCCGCCTCGATCGCCGCCCGCACCGGCAAGTCGCTAAAGAACGTCACCCCGAAAAAGTAGCCGCCCTGCGGCTTTGCACCGCCCCCCTTGTCCCCGCCATGGCCGGCCACAACAAATGGTCCAAGGTTAAGCGTCAGAAAGCCGTCACCGACTCCCGCAAGGGCAAGGTGTTCTCCCGCCTCTCGCGCGACATCACCCTCGCCGCGAGGGCCGGCGGCGGCGACCCGGAGGGCAACGCCCGCCTCCGCACCCTCCTCCTCAAGGCCCGCGAGGCCAACATGCCCGCCGAGAACGTCGACCGCGCCGTCAAAAAAGGCACGGGCGAGCTGCCCGGTGTCACGTATGAGGAATTGACCTACGAAGGCTACGGTCCCGGCGGCGTCGCCTTTGTCGTCCAAGTCACGACCGACAACAAAAACCGTGCCGCGTCCGAGGTCCGCTCGCTCTTCACCAAGCATGGGGGCAACCTCGCCGGCAGCGGCGCCGTGATGTTCCAGTTCCTCCACTGCGGCCAGATCCTCGTCGCGCGCGACGCGCTCGCCGAAGACCGGCTCATGGAAATCGGTCTCGAGGCCGGCGCCGACGACATCCTTTCCAGCGACGAGGGCTACGAACTGCGCTGCGACATACACGCCTTCGACCGCGTGCTGCACGCCCTTGAAAAGGCCGGCGTCCGCTCGGAGTCCGCCGAAATCGCCTACGTGCCCACCAGCACGATTCCCGTCTCCGCCGCCCAAGCCGAGCAGATCGCCGCTCTCCACGACACCCTCGAAAGTCTCGACGACGTCCAGCACGTCTTCAGCAACGAGCAGCCCGCCTGACCAAAGCGGCGCCGACTCGACCGCTCCGCGACCCCGGTCCCATTGGTCATTGGACATTGGTCATTGGACATTCTCATCCTCTTCCCATGCCGCCTGCCGCCGCGAATCTTGATCGCCTGCTTCTTCGCCTTACTTGGGACGACCTCGACCGGGCCTACCTGCGCCGCCTCGTCGAACTCGCGCGCGACGAGGATCTCGAAGGCGCCGGCCTGCTGAAGAAACCCTCCCGCACCGGCGATCGCTCCACCGCCGCTCTCGCCACCACGCCCCGCCTGGGCCGCGCCCACTTGGTCGCCCGCACCCCCCTCGTCGTCTGCGGGCTTCCGCTGCTGTCGCTTATCCTCTCCGTCTACGGCACGCGCGCCTCCGTTCAGCCGCGCCTGCGCGACGGCCGCCGCGCCGAGCCAGGCGACATCCTCGCCACGCTCGAAGGCGACCCGCGCGTGCTCCTCGCCGCCGAACGCGTGCTCCTCAATTTTCTGCAACGCCTTTCCGGCATTGCCACCACCGCCGCCGCCCACGTCGCCGCCCTCGGCTCCGGCCGCACGCGCCTCCTCGACACTCGGAAAACCACCCCCGGCTACCGGATGCTCGAGAAATACGCCGCCGCCTGCGGCGGCGCCTGGAATCACCGCCTCGGTCTCTTCGACCGAGTAATGCTGAAGGACAACCACCTCGCCCTTCTCGGCTCCGCCGACGATCTCGCCGCCGCCGTCGCCCGCGCGAAAAAAGCCGCTCCCGACCTTGCCGTCGAAGTGGAGGTCGACCGGCTCGATCAGATCCCCCCCGTCCTCGCGGCCGGAGCCGACGTCATCCTCCTCGACAACTTCCCGCCCGCGAAAATCAAAAAGGCGCTCGCCGTGATCCGCGGGCGCGCCTTCACCGAGGCCAGCGGCGGCATCACGATCAAGAGCCTGCCCCGCTACGCCGGGCTCGGGCTCGACTTTGTCTCCACCGGCGCCCTCGTCCACAAATCCGTCTGGGCCGACATCGGCCTCGACTGGCGGCAAAGCTGAGCAAATAGCCAAGGAGCCCCGCCCGCGCGCTTCTTGGGTGAAACACGCCCAAACGTGCTGACCGGTGGACTTTGACGGCGCTTTGCTTCTTATCCCTGTCGTGCCCCCCCACCGCTCAGAAATCCTCATTCTCCAAGCGCTCCTTGAAGCCGGCGAAGACGGCTACGTTTCCGGCGCCGGACTCGCCAAGACGCTCGGAGTGAGCCGCGTGGCCGTCTGGCAGCACCTCGAAAAACTCCGCGAACAAGGCATCGACGTCCTCAGCCGGCGCGCGCGCGGCTATCGCCTCGGCGCGCGGCCCGATTCGCTGCATCCCGCGCTGATCGACGCCCACCGCCGCCCGGGGCCGGATTCGCCCGGTATTCATTTTGTAGATACCACCGGCAGCACCAACGACGAGGCCGCCCGCCTGCTCGCCGCCGGCGGGCGGGCGCCGCTCGTCGTCCTCGCCCGCCGCCAGGAAAAGGGCCGCGGCCGGCTGGGGCGCTCCTGGCACAGCGCCGTCGATGGCAATCTTTACGCCAGCTTCGCCTTCCGGCCGCGCGTATCCCCCGCGCGCATGCAGACCTTCACGCTCTGGATGGGCGTCAACGTCTGCGCCCTCGTCGCCTCCTTCTGCCGCGTCACGCCCGGCCTCAAATGGCCCAACGACCTCCTCTTCGACGGCCGCAAAGCCGGCGGCATGCTCACCGAGGCCCGCATGGACGCCGACCTCATCCACGACCTCGTCTTCGGCCTGGGCCTCAATCTCCGTCCGCCGGCCGGAGGCTGGCCCGCCGAGATCGCCCACCGCGCCACCGCGATCTCCGAACACACCACCGTTCCCCTCGACCCCAACAAATTCGCCGCCGCGCTCATCACTCGTGTGCTCGACGCCTACGAACGGTTCATAGACGGCAGCTACCAGAACGGCTTCGCCGACCTCTGGCACCGCTTCGACGTGCTCAAAAACCGTTCGGTCACCCTTCTCCAGGGCGACCGCGAACTTCGCGGCCAGGCCGTGGGCATCGACGACGAGGGCAGCCTTCTCCTTCGCCTCGAAGACGGTCGCACCGACCGCTTCCGCGCCGGCGAAGTCACCTTCTCGCGCGCGCCTTGATCCCGTGGGGTTCGAAGTAGGACCGGACCGCTGGGCCCGCCGACGAGTTCACACGAGCAACGATCACCGCTCAGACGCGGCGCGCCCTACCGTAAGATAAGAAGTGGAGTATCCCCGCCCCACTCCGCTCACTCCATCATCATCATGCCTTCGCCGGAGCTCATCTCGGGCGTCGCCTCCGCGGCCTTCTCCTTCTCCTTCTCCTTCTCCTTCTCCTTCTCCTTCTCCTCGCGCTCCCGCTCGGCCTTCGCCTTCGCAACGCGCTCCTTCATTTTCTCCGCCTCCTTTTCGGAACGCTCCTTCTGCCAGCCCAGCTTGGCGGAAACTCGCTCCTCCTCGCTAAGCTTGCCGTCCTTGTTCGTGTCATACTTTTCGAGCATGGCCAAACGGTCGGCCCACTCTTTCTCGCGACGGGTTGCCAAATCGGACTGCCACTTGGCCCGCTCGGCCTCGTCAAGGGCGCCGTTCTTGTTTTTGTCGTAGCGCTTCAACACGCTCGGCGGCACAGGATCGGCGGGCTTGGGCTGCTCCTCGGCCCCGAAAGAGGCGCCGACGGCGACCACGAACGAAACCAAGGCGAGGCGGATCCAAGGGGCGAAAACCTTCATGAGATCTGATGGGGCTGGGGACGCGCCGAAACTGGCGAAGTTTCAGCGCGGACGCACCACCAATCGCTGACGTCGCGAGACCGCAAGCCAGCGGCGGGCGAACGCGGCGACCGCCTTCTTGTCCACCGCCGCCAGGCGAGCATCGGTCTCCTCCAAACGTTCCAACGGCAACCCGAGCAAGGTTCGCACCGCCGCCTCCCCGGCCCGCGCCGCGTTGGTTTGCAGGCGCATGCGACGCGAGGCCTGCAGGCGAGTGATCGCGCGCGCGAGTTCCTCCGGCTCGATTTCGCCGGCCGCGATCCGCTTCAACTCCGCATCGAACTCCGCCAGCACCTCGGTCTCTTTGCCCGGCTGCGTGCCGGCGTAGAGGTAAAACATGCCGTCTTCGACGCCGACGACGCGGCTCGCGCTGACAAAATACGCCAGGCCTTTCTCCTCGCGCACCCGCTCGAAAAGCCGCGCCGCCATGCCGCTCAGAATCTCGTGCAACACGGTCGCGGCCGTGTCGTCCGCATCGAGCGCCCCCGGCCCGGGAAACGCGTCGAACACCAACGCCTGCTGGCACTCGCGCACGTGAGCGTGATCCTCCGCGGGGGCGGGCGCATGACGCGACGGACGGCTCGGCGACGAACCGCGCGGAAGCTTCGCAAGCCAGCGCGAGAGCGCCGGCACGAGGGTCTTCTCGTCAAAATCGCCCGCCACCGCGACCACCGTGTTCGCGCCCACGGCGAGTTTCTTCCAGAGCGCGCGCAGGTCGGCGGGTTTCAACGCTTTCAAACCCTCGGGCTTCCCGTGCGCGTCGAGCGCAAGCGGATGGGAACCGAAATACTTCTCGCGCGCGAGGCGATGGCCCGCGCTCACCACGTCGTCCTCGTCCTGCTGCAAGTGCGCGAGCTCCGCGTCGCGCTCGACCTCGAAGGTTCGGGTCGCGAAAGCCGGCGCCAGCACGGCGTCGCGCAAGAGCCCGTTCGCCAGCGCGGCATCGCCCGACAGCACCTCGACGGCCAGGCCGACGGTATTGTTTCCGGAAAGCGGCGACAGACTTCCGCCGACCGCTTCGATCGCGGCGGCGACCTGCTCGGCGTCGCGTTTGCCGGCGTCCTTGGTGAGCATGGTCGCGAGCAACGCGGTCGCGCCGCGTTTGCCCGCCGGCTCATGCAGGGGACCGCCTTCGCAGACCAGGTGGAGATGCAGATTCGGCTGACACTCGTCGCGGCGCAGGAGGAGACGGACGCCGTTGGGCAGCGTGCGCAGGGTCCAATCCACGGGCGGTTTCGCCCTGGCGGTTTTCTCGGCCCGCCCGGTTTCGTTTTTCGCGGCGGGATCGAGCGACACCACGTTCTCGCGCGAGGCGCAAAGATGATCCCGCAGCACGCGCTTCAAATCGGCGGGCGTGGCGGCGGCCGCGCGCGCGAACCAGGCGCGGCTGAAATCCAAATCGCCCGCGACCACCTCGGCGGAGCCGAGCCGCGAGGCGCGGCGCGACACGGTTTTGCGTCCGCCAATCTCTCCGACCACGAGCTGGCGCATGGCTCGCTTCAGCTCCGCGGGTTTGAAGCCGGCTGTCGCGAGGCGCGCGAGCTCGCGGCGGACGGCGCGCTCGGCGGCCTCTCGCTTGTCCGGATCCGCCGAGAAGAAAATCGCAAAGAGCCCCGCCTCGCCGGGAGACCAGTGGTGCGCGTCGATGCTGTGAACGAGCCGCTGCTTCTCGCGCAACGAGCTCCAGAGCGGAGAGCTGTCGCCGTAGCCGATCACCACCGCAAGAAGGTCGAGCAGCGGCGCGTCCGGATGCGTGAGCGAGACGCTCGGCCAGGCGATCGCGCCGCGCGAGAGCTCCACTTCGGCGGTCTCGCGCGTCAGTCGCGGGGCAAGCTGCGCCGCTTCGGAGGGCTGATAAACCGGGGCGAGCCGGCGGCGCGGCGCGGAGCCGAAGTGCTTTTCCGCCGCGGCGCGCGCGGCCTCGGCGGAAATGTCGCCGGCGATGACGACGACGAGGTTGTTCGGCGCGTATCGCTCCCGGTAATACGCCATCAACTCGTCGCGCGTGACCGCGGAGAATACGTCGCGATGACCGATCACCGGCTCGCGCAGCGGATGCGACTTGAAGACGGTGCGGGCGAGCGCGTCCCAGTGGCGGCGGTCGTGGTCGTCGTCCCCCATCGCGATTTCGCGCAGGATCACGTCGCGCTCGCGGGCCACCTCGTCGGCGGGCAGCGTGCTGCGCAGGACCATGTCGGCGAGCAGATCGACCGCGACCTCGAGGTGGGGCGCGGGCAGGTCGATGTAGTATACGGTGCGGTCGTAGGTCGTGTAGGCGTTGATCTGGCCGCCATGAGCCTGGACCGTGGCGGAAATTTCGCGACCCACGCGCTTCTCGGTGCCCTTGAAGAGCAAGTGCTCAAGGTAGTGGGAGAGGCCCGCGCCCAGCAACGCGCCTTCGTGCTGGCTGCCCGTTCTTACCCAAACTTGGACCGAAACGACCGGAGCGGCGTCATCGGGCTGCACGAGGAGCACGACGCCGTTTGGCAACTCCGTGCGGTGCACCGGTTGAGACCAAAGGCGTTCGAGCAGGCGACGGTCGGCGGGGGCGAGCAAAGAGGGCATCGCGAGCACCGTGCGAGGCGTAACAAGAATGACAAACGGCGAATGCGAGCGGGCAAAACTCGCGCAGACAGTTTTCAGAGGATTTGCGATAAAGCATCCGCACAATCCAACCGCCCTCCACCGCCCCTCACATCATGTCACGCCAACGCCCCCACCAACCTACCGCAGCCTCAGTCGGCTTCGGCAAAACTGGGCAAAGGCAGACGGCGAGCTTGGGGACGAAAAGGCCGCTCGAAAGCCTCCTCGAAGTCGTAAATCTCCGCGAAGTCTTCCCTGCGGTCGGACTCGGTTTTGCTGAAGATATTGTAGTCGATGAGATTGTAAACGATGTCCCCGAAGTGGATCGTCTCCCGCACGCCCCAGGCGTTGAGCACGGTTTTGGCCAAAGGGCCGAATTGCTCGAGCGCGTATTCGCGCAGTCCTTCGGCAAGCTCCCGACCGGTGACGTGCTTCGAAATCCGAGCACGGGCGGAGTCGCGTTTCTTCAGCTCCTTCACCGCATGTTCGAGCCCGTCGCGCACGAACGTGTAAGCCAGCCGGTCGAACCGGGGGTCCTCTTTGCGGATGAGGGAGATGATCTCGTTCACGTCGAGTTCGGGCATCTGCTCGCAAAAGAAGACATGCGCGCCCCGTGCGCAATCCCTCGCTGCCAAAGTCTCCTCCCGGGGCATTTCTCCCGTAATACTACCCAGCAATGTAAACCTTTTACAGTTTGTGTTCCCATACTGTGACAACAGCTTCGACAAGCCCCTTTTCCTGACAAGCCACCATGATTGCCTCCACTCAAACAAACCATCCGCTGGCCGCCGGCGGCGAATCTCTCGACCCGCACTCCCGGGTTGAGACCGCTTGCGCGAGACTGCGCGAAGCAGGCCTCCGGATCACGCAGCCGCGAATCGCCATCCTTGGCGTGCTCATCGCGCGCGGGCAGCCGATGAGCATCGAGCAAATCCATGGCGAGCTCCGCAACCGCTCTTGCGACCTCGTCACCGTTTACCGCTGCCTCGCGGCCTTCGAGGAAATCGGTCTGGTTCGCCGCTCCTTTTTCCACAACGGCACCAGCCTTTACCAGCTGAGCGACCGCAAGGAGGCCGCCTATCACATCGTCTCCAAGGACAGCACCGAGATCCGCTCCCTCGACGTTGAGACCAGCGCTCGTCTTGCCGTGGTGATCAAGCAGGTCGAGGAGCAGCTCAAGGCCGAGGGCTACACCGAGGTGAGCCATATCCTCGAGTTCTTCGCCAAGGCCCCCGGAGTCCCCGCCTCCCGCGCCAGCCAAGGCCAAGTAAAGGTCCACGCCGCCTCATAACGGCGCGACCCGCGGCCATCCCCGTTTCGCTTTCGCCGCCCCGGCCCCGTGCCCGGGCGGCTTTTTCATGTCCGCACCCGGCGCGGACCGCTCCGCTCAGCCGACGTCGTGCGGTTGGGCGGCGGAGCAGCGGGGTGAAAGCAGGCTCAGCCTCGAAACGGTAGTCGGGCGGCGGAGTATCGCGCAAGATGTTGAGTCGAATGGCGCTCGCGGAATCCCGACGTGCACCCGGCGGGTGCATGGAGCGGGTGACGCGGGCGGCAGGCGGCCAACAGCTTGTGCGAGACGACCCGATCCGACTGCCGTTTCGAGGCTCAGGCGGCCCTTGCGAAAATCGCCTCGGCCGCGTCCCAGTTCAGCACCTTCCAGAAGGCCTGCACGTAGTCCGCGCGCTTGTTCTGGTAAGCGAGGTAGTAGGCATGTTCCCACACATCCAGGCCGATGATCGGCTCGGCCCCCTGCAGCAGCGGGGAATCTTGGTTGGCGGTGGAGATCACCTTCAGCGTCCCCTCCTGCAACACGAGCCAGGCCCATCCGCTTCCGAAGCGCGTCGTGGCGGCCTGCGCGAATTCCTTTTTGAAATCGGCCATGGAGCCGAACTGCTTCGTGATCGCGGCTTGAAGCGGCCCGGCGCGATACTCGGCCGGAGCCGCGAGGATCGTCCAAAAAAAGCTGTGGTTAAGATGCCCGCCAAGCTGGTTGCGCAACGTCGTGCGAAGCGGCTCGTCGAAGGCGTCCAAACGCGCCAGCAACTGTTCGCCCGAGAGCTCCCGCAAATCGGGCCGGGCCTCGAGCGCCTTGTTCGCCGCGTTGATGTAGGCCTGATGGTGCTTCGTGTGATGAATCTCCATCGTTCGCGCATCGATGTGCGGGGCGAGCGCATCGTAGGCATAGGGCAAGGCGGGCAGGGTGAAGGGCTGGGCGCCCGCGCCGGCCTCGGGCCGCGCCGCGGGTGCGGGGGTCGACGCCGGGGCCGACGGCTGAGCGAACAACGGAGTTCTCCCCAGACCGAGCAAGGCCGCGCCGAAGCCCAGGCGTTTGAGGACAACACGGCGGGTGACGCGGGAATCAGGGGGTTGCATGGCTTGCGAGAAAACGAAGCGCGCCGCCGGGCGCAAACGCCGGGAGCGAGTTTGCGCTATTTACGGGCCTTTTCCGGTCGTCGCACCCGGCCCGCCGCCCGGCTCGGCGGACACGAAACGATAGCCCACTCCGTGAACGGTCAGAATCGCGCCCGGCGTCTCGGGATCGAGTTCCACCTTCTTGCGAAGCTGGGCCACATGCTGATCCAGCGTGCGCGTCGTGCCGGAGTAACCGAGCCCCCACACGGCGTTGAGCAACTGGTCGCGCGTCAGCGTCTCGCCGGCATGTGCGGCGAACACCTCCGCAAGCTTGAGCTCGCGCGCGGTCAACGCCTCCGCGGCCCGCCCGGGCAAACGAACGCAAAAGGCCCGTCGATCGATCTCCGCCGCCCCGAACCGGAAGAGCGGAGGCAGCTCCGCGCCCGCATGCGCGGCGGCGGCCGCGGACGAGGCCCGGCCGCGCCGAAGCAAGGCCTCGACGCGCGCCAGCAGCTCGCGCACGCCGAAAGGCTTCACGACGTAGTCGTCGGCGCCGAGCTTCAGTCCCACGACCTTGTCGATCTCCTCTCCCTTCGCGGTGAGAAAAAGCACCGGAACCGCCGCGCCGGCCGCGCGGAGCTCGCGACACACGTCGTAGCCGCTGGCCTTTGGCATCATCACATCGAGAATGACAAGATCGTATCTCGACTGCGGATACAGCTTGAGCGCCTGCGCCCCGTCCGCGGCGGCGACGACGTCGTAGTTTTCGCTTTCCAGGGTGGCGACAAGCCCGAGACGGATGTTGGCGTCGTCCTCGGCGATCAGGATGCGGGCTTTCATAGGGAAGAAGAAGTGAGCGGCAGCGTCAGCACGAACGAGGCGCCGCCTTCGGGCGCCGCCTCGCAATGGAGATCGCCCCCCAGTCCGCGCGCGAGTTGACGGGCTATGCTCAAACCGAGGCCCGCGCCGGCCTTTTCCGCGGTAAGGCGCTCGTCGACGCGATGAAATTTATCGAAGATCCGCTCCCGCTGCCCGTCCGGGACACCCGGCCCCCGGTCGGCCACGATCAGGCGCGCGGCTCCGCCGGCAAGCGTTCCCTCGGCGGAAAGCCGCAACACGACTTCACCGCCCTCCGCCGCGTATTTGCACGCGTTGTCCAGCAGGTTGAGCACGATCTGCTCGACGGCGTCGCGGTCGGTCGTGCCGCGCAACGAGGCGGGGGCCTCCATGCGCAAGGCCAGGCCCGCCGCCGCAAGTCGCGGGCCATGCACCTCGACGAGCCGGCGCAGCTCCGCCGCGAGGTCGAGCGGCGACGAGGCGTATTTCTTCTTTCCCTGCTCCAGGCGGCTGAAATCCAGGACGTTGGCGACGAGCCGCCCAAGCCGCTGCGTCTCCTGACCGATGGTCGCAAGGTAGTCGGCGCGCTTCGCCTCGTCGCGCACCCGGCCCTCGGCGAGCAGCTCGGCGTAGAGCCGGATGGTGGTCAGAGGCGTTTTCAACTCGTGCGAGACGTTGGCGACGAAGGAGGTTTTTTGCGCCGCCTCGAGCTCGCTCAGCCGCGCCTGACGCACAAGCAGGCCCCCCGCGGCGAGAATCGCGAGCACGAGCATGCCCACCAACGCCGCGCCGAGGGCGAAGACGAGCCCCCCGGTCGCCACGGTTTCTTCGGCCGTGTCCGCATAGGCCACGACCGTCCACCCCGGCAGCGCAGCGGCCGCGAGCGGCACCTCGATTATCGTCTGCAATCCCGCCGGGCCCACGAGGTGCAAAACTTTCCCCGCCGCGTCGCGCAGCGCATAGGCCTCGCCCCGCTCGGGCACGGCGGGAAAGACCTCCCCGAGCCGCGCCTTGATCGCTTCGAATCTCAACTCCATCCCGATGACGGTGCGATCCCCCAGCTCGCGCCAGCCAAACAAATGGGGCCCCGCCCCATCCTTCCAAGGTGTCCAACCCGAACGGGTAAGCGGCTCGGGCGCGGGCGACTCGCGCGCCACGGATGCCTGCCCCGCACCGAGACGGCGCTGCGTGGTGAAGTCGTCCGGCTTCACCGCGAAATCCCGGACGCGCCACGAGGACTGCGCCAGCATGTCCGACTCCATTTTTTGCGCCCCGTCGTCGCCGACTGGTCCGTCGAGCGTGGATCCCGACGAAGCCGCATAAACCGCCCCCGAATCGGCCTGCGCCGCCGCGGCGGGTGCGGATGGGGACGCCAATTGTGAACCGCCCTTCAACTTCGCGACCTCCTGGATCTCCTGCCGCGCGCGCTGATACTGCTGAGCGTTGATGCTGTTCCGTATCGAGTAGGCCTGCTCTTCGTTAAACGAATCTTGCATCACGACCTGAGCGTTGGCCGCGCGAGGCGCGGCCGCGGGCGAGTCCGCCCACGGCACGCTCGAGCCCAGCCACGAACGCAGGGGCTCGCTGGTGGCGCCCCAGACGACCCGCCCCTCGGCGGTGGCGCGGAAGACGTCGCGCACGAGCGGATTGGTCGCCTGCCAGTCGGTGAGAAAGGTCCGCGGCTCGGCCTCGGGCGCCTCGAGCAAGGTCGCCATGAGCGCCGCCTGCACGTCCCCGACGAGCAGGTCGATGTTCTCCGAAATGGTCAGCGCACGCGACTCGACCGCGGCCCGGCGCGAGTCTCTCGCGGCCTGCTCCCGCTCCGCCAAGCGCGAGCGCTCGCGCGCCAGCAACCCGAGCGCCAGCCCTCCCACCGCCACCGCGGGCAGGAAGAGCAGCAGGCCATAAAGCCAGAGACGTCGGGCGACGACGGTCATCGTTACTTCCAATCGTAGCGCACGCGATACGTGACGACCTTCTCCTCGTCGGGCGCGAGCGTGACGCGAAACTCGATGTTGCGGTCGTCCGTTTTGACGTAGGGGTCCGAGTTTTCCAGCAAGGTCCAGTTGAACCAGCGATAGAGACGCTCGGTCACCCGCACCTCGACCGGCTCCTTCTTGCGGTTCCGAACCTTGATTTCAAATGACTCCTCCACTTCGCGGTCACCGTTGCGCAGCACGTAGGCCGTGCGCTTGCGCTCTCCAACGATGTCGAAAGCGTCGCCGGTATAGACCCGCACCGTCTCGCCCTCGGGTGTGTGCTCGATGGCGTTTTCGCCGGTAAATTCGAGCGCGCCGTCCGCTTCGTCGCCTCGGTAGAAGCGTGTGCGGCCCTTGGGCAGCGGCACGCCAAGGCCGTTTTCCTTCGTGTTCTTGAACTCGCGATAAACCCAGACCTTCGGGTTGGACTCCGTGCCGTAGTCGCGGTCGCTGCGGAGGCTTTCGGAATTATAGTGGCTGTAGCGCTGCGGATCGATGCTGACGCCGTTGTAGATATAAACCGTCTTCGATTTCACCCCGCTCGCGCGGAGAAACTCGACCTGCTTCGTCTCGCGATTGCGGAGCGTCACGGGACGCGGAAGCGAATAAAGGTGGAACTCGTCGAAGGCCTTCTCGGTAACGGGCGCGGCGCCCGCGTAGAAATCCATGGGAGTTCCCGCCGTAATCGTGACACTGCCCAAGCCCTCCGCCCCGGGAGGCTGCAGCTTGCTCACGTCGCCCGCCATCAGCTTCACCTTTGTATCCGAAAATGTCTTACCCGATTGGTTGTCGATTGTCACCCAGCCGACGAGATCGATCATGTCGCCTTTCTCCGGCGAAACGAGGTTGTAGGCCGCCTGCCAGGAGAGGCCTCCGGTGACGTAACCGAGTTCGGCGTCAAGCTTGGCGGCACGGTCGCTCGCCAACTGCCACGTAAGCGTCGGCCGGAGCACCGCGTCGTCGGCGAGCGAGGGGAAGATCGGCTCGCCGGGCAGGGAAAAGCGCAGCTCGCCGCCCACTTCGATGATCGGAGAGCCGCCGCCCTGGTTGCCGTTCCAGCCGCCACCCATCGCCATCTGCGTCTGGTAAAAACGCTGCCCATAACGCTGGGCTGCCATGACGTTGGGCGTGTAGCCGGAACGGATGACCTTGCCGACCACGGTCCGCTCCTCGCCGTCGGAGTTCTTCACGAGGAACTTCAGCTCCTTGCCCTCGAAGAGCGACAACATGAGCCCCTGGGAGGCGGTGTCGGCGCGGTAGCTCTGCTCCAGAATGCGCAACGCCACTTTGCCGCGCGGATCGCGCAACACGACGGAGTCCGGTTCCACGTGCAGCGTCGCGCGATCAAAGGTCACGGCGTTTACACCCTTGGCGAGTTCAAGCGGCACGCGCTCGCGCACCACGGCGAAGTTTTGGTTGTAGACGGTGAGCGCGGTTTGCGCGGAAGCGACGAGCGGCAGAAGCGACGCCGCGAGCAGGGTGGCCAAAGCGGGGGTTTTCATCATGGGAAGTGGGCGAAATCCGGGAAACGTCACGGAGCCGGCGACGCAGGTGTTTCGGCAGGAGACACCGCGTCTCGCGTGGCGGCAAGGGCGCGATAAGCGACGACGCGGGGATCGAACCGATGCCCGACGCCACGCGGATCCACCGAGCCGGTTTTTGGCAATGAGAGACGAGTCGACGAGTCCGCGGCGTCCCCCGCGAAGGGCAGACGACTTTCTGACACGGTGAGCAAAGGCCCGAGCTCGTAGATCCGCGTGTAGCCGTAGGCGCGCAGCGAGGTGTAGGTGGAGACGTTGAGCGAAACCGTGATTCCCTTCGTGGGAAAGACGTCGAGGCGGTCGGCGAAGTTGTTGTTGCAGTAGATGAGAACCGGCGTGTCGAAGCTCGGAATCACGGAGGCCAACGATTCCGCCGTGAACTCGGTGAACGGCAGGCTGATCGCTCCGGCGATGTGCAGCTGGCGATAGCGGGATTCGGTGCGCGCATCGAGAAGGACGACGCCGGGACGAAGCATCATCTCCAAAAACGCCGCCTCGCTCAGGCGGTGCGCCCGCGCACAGGGGCGGTTTCATCGACCAAGCGCTGGAAGCCGGGATAGTCGATACGCGGGTTCACCGGCGCCGGTTCCGCCGCCAACACCCACGAAAACATCGAGGCGGAAAAGCCGAGGAGAACGATTCGGGTATTCATGTTCATGGTGTCTTATTCCGAGCGCTGCTGGTTGTAGGTTTGCTGGGCCTTGGCGCGGTAGCTCTTTCGCTCGGCGTTGCTCATCCCGTCGGACTCGATTTTGGCCGCTTCGACGGCGGCGGGCGCAGCCGTCGCGGCAACGGCGGAGTTATGATAGGTGTCGCCAATCACCAGGAGGGACGAGCCGACCTGACGCAGGTGGCCCGCGGCCTCCTCGCGGCGACCGGCGTCCACCAGTGCCACGGCCTCGTCGCGCGCCTCGGCGAGACGGTTCACCGCGTAGTCGGTCTGCACGCGGTGGTTCGCGGCGGCGACAACCTCCTCGTTTTTGATCGAGAACACGGCCGTGACCACGGCCTCCCGGCTCGCGGCTCGCGCGGTCGACGCGTCCTCGTAGCGGACGCGCGCGGTGGCGACCGGCCGGCTCTTCGACTTGGCCGCGGGCGCCATCTCGACCTCGACAAGCGCGAATTTTTCCTGGCCGCCGTAGAGCTGGTTCAATTCGACAACCACGCGGTTGTTTTCCACGCGGCCTTCGCGGCCGATGACGCGCACCGGGCGGGCGCCCTCCGGGAAATCGAGTTCGATGACCACGCGGCGCGCGACGATGCTGAGCACGTCGCCGAGCTCCTCGTTGAAGATGCGCGGCAGATCGCGGCTGTTCGCGACAAAGTAGGTGTTGCCGTCGCTGCGGCGCGCGAGGCGCGTCATGAGGTCCTCGTTGAAGTCGAGGCCGAGTCCGATCGTCGTCACCGAAACGCCTTCGCGCACGAGGAGGGCGCCGAGCGAGCCAAGCGCCTCGGGCGTCTGCGGCCCCACGTTGGCCAGTCCGTCGGAAAGCAGCAGAACCCGGTGCGTGTAGGCGCCCTCGATGTTTTTGCGAAGCTCGTCGGCGCCGGCGACCACGCCACCATGGAGGTTGGTGCCGCCGCCGCTCTCGATGCCCTCGATCGCGGCGGCAAGCGCCTCTCCGTCGCCGACGCGACGCGATGGCACGAGCACGCGCACGCCGTTGTCATAGACGACGAGGGAAACGAGGTCGTCGGGCGAGAGCCGGCGCGCCGCTTCGAGCGCGGCCTCGCGAGCTTTGGCGATCTTGTCGCCGCCCATGGAGCCGGATTTGTCGATCACGAGCGCGAGATTCACCGGGGAGCGGCGCAAGCCGCGGGGCCTGGCGCCGTCGAGGGCGACTTTGACGACGACGGTTTCATGGGAATCCGCCGGCAGAACCGGGCGGTCCAGTTCCAACCTGAGCCGCACCGGCTCCTGGTCGGGCGGAGCGGCCACGATGGATTTGGCGGAAAGCAAAAGCCCGGGGAAGAGTCCCAAGGCGGCGAGAAGGAGGGCGGCGATTCGTTTCATGGCGCCCCCACTCTAGCGCACCGGCGCAGGCCGGGTTGTCACCGCTTGGTCACGAAAATGTCAGGGATTTGTCAGGTCCGCCCGTGTCGATCCGTCACTGTCACCTCCCGGATGCGGTCAGGCATCCGTCCAGCGCCGCCTTAATCGCCGGCTCGTCGAGCCCGATGCCGATCAACACGATCTCCTGCCGACGGTCGCCATGCGGCTCCGCCCAATTGGCGGCCACGCCGGGGGGGCGATCTTCCATGCGCGCGCGGCCGACCGCGATACGCGCCGCCCACCACACGCTCAGGATCTCCCAGCGGACCACTCCCCCGGCGACCGACACAAAACCCATCTCGTCCGGCGATCGCGTGGTCCAAAAGAATCCCTTCGCCCGCAGGACCCCGGGAAGCCCGTCGGAGAAAAGCGCGTTCAACTTCTCCGCGTCGAAGGGCGGCCTCGCGCGATAAACAAAGCTCGTGATTCCGTAGCGCTTTTCATGATACGCCTCGCGCGCCGCGACCGGTCGCGGCCTCGCGGCGAGCGAGCCCTTCGACACTCCGCCGGCCGGCGCGAGCGCGGCCGCGTTGAGGTCCTTGACCCAGCGCGCCGCCGCAAGCGTGGCCGACGGGTCGAAACGCATCCTCCCGGTGAAAAACTCCGCGGCGACCTGCCCGCGCTCCGTCTTCACCACTTCCGCGCGGGCATTGAGCCCCGAAACGAGCGACTCCGCCCGCACGATCTCGTCGCCCGCCTCGGTGGCGCGATCACACTGGTTTAGCACCACCACGTCGGCGCACTCCACCTGCTCGATCATAAGCTCGAAGACGGGCCGCTCGCCGCCGCCCGCCGTCCGCCGCGCCCCGCCGGTCCTCGCCGCCTCGCCCGCGAAAGCCACCACGTCGATCACCGTAACCAGCGCCGCCAGCCGCGCGTGGTCGGACAGCGTTTTACCAAATGGGTTCTTGCGAGCGAACAGCGTGGCGATGCCGCGCGGATCGGCGACACCGCTGGTCTCAACCCAGATGTGCTCATATCTCCCGCTCGCCGCGAGCCGCGCGATGGCCTCGCCCAGATCGTCCGCTCCGGAACAGCACACGCAGCCGTTGCCCAGCTCCACGACTTCCGACGCCCCATCCGCGCCGAGCGCCGCGCGCGCGGCGTTTTCCTCGCCGACCAGGGCGCCATCGATGTTGACCGCGGCGACGTCGTTGACGATCGCCGCCCAGCGGGCGGGCCCGCCGTCGGCGCCGGCCGTGCCCGCCTGCGCGAGGAGGTGCCGCAGCAAGGTGGTTTTCCCCGCTCCGAGAAATCCGCAAAACACCGTCACCGGCGTAGGCCCAGTCGTTGATTCGCGTTTCTCGGTGTTCATTCGCCCCACGGCTATCGTTCCCTTTTCCCGGCGCAACCCGCGGCTCCGCGCGTCCGTCTTCGACAGCGTGCGAGCGGACTGCTTCGTTCTTGAGTCCATGCCCGTCGCCTCGCCGCCGCTTCGCGCCTACGTGCTCGCCTTTGCCACGGTCTACCTCGTGTGGGGCAGCACCTATCTGGCCATCCGCGTGGCGGTGGGATCGATGCCGCCCTTTGCGCTGGCGGCGGTTCGCTTCGCCTTGGCGGGCTCGCTGCTCTTTGCGTTTCTACGGCTCCGCGGCGCGGCTTGGCCGACTCGACGCCAATGGCGCGACGCGTTCATCTCCGGAGCGTTCCTGCTCCTCGGCGGGAACGGATTGGTCACCTGGGCCGAACAAACGGTCCCGTCCAGCGTCACGGCGTTGATCATCGGAGCGGGTCCGGTTTTCGTCGTTCTGGTCGAATGGGCCTGGCCGGGCGGAAGGCGCCCCACCCCGACCACGTTTTGCGCAATGATACTCGGGTTCGCAGGCGTGGCCTGGCTTGCGGCGCCGTGGGAGAAAGGCGAAACAGGCGCCACCAGTCTGGCCGGCCTCGCGGCGATTCTTTTCGCGTGCGTCTCCTGGGCGATCGGCTCCATCTATGGCCGGCACGTGCGCGACCCGGCGCCGCCGTTTGTGGCGGCGGCCGCGCAAATGCTCGCGGGCAGCGTCTCGCTGGCGTTCGTAGCCGGTCTGCGCGGAGAGTTTGGCGCGTGGGATATCTCCGCCACGACATCCGCCTCGTGGCTGGCATTTGGCTACCTCGTGCTCGTGGGCTCGCTGGCAGGCTACTCGGCTTTTGTCTGGCTGGTAAAACACAGCACGGCCGCCCGCACGGCCACCTACGCGTATGTGAACCCCGTCGTCGCCATCTTCCTGGGCTGGCTCCTTCTGGATGAAACGGTGGACGCCCGCACCCTGGCGGCCTCCGCGGTGATTCTCGGCGCGGTGGCGATGGTCACGCTCGGCAAGCCGGCCCACTCTCCCTCCGCCGCCTCGGGCCCGTTCTCAAAACGCCAAAAACATTGAGCCGCCTCGAACAGTGTCGGGGCGGCTCATTTGTCATGCGGCTCGGGGCCGCTGCGCGGCTATGGCGCTAATCTTCGTCTTTGGTTTTGGCGGAGTAGTTCGATCAACGATCTATGTTTTCCTAACCTAACCTGACTTAGCTGCTGACCTTGCTAGCTCTGACATTGTGGCCTTTCGACCACGCAGAGAAGATAGCAGATCGGCGGCTACAATGCCACCGGGTCGTCTGTAGCCCGCTTGCGCAAGCGCCTCATCCTTCGATACGGCGTCGGGACCGCCCGAGAAAATTTTGCCTGTCTCCCCGCCCGGGGCGACACTTCGCGCATGCCGTCCCCTGCTTGGCGCCCTTGGTCCCCCGTTCCTCCGCTTCCGGGCGGCCGCCCACTCACGCTTCCTGTCTTGGCCGAGTGGCTCGACGGAGGGCAGGCCTTTCGCTGGAACCGCCTCGCGGATCACAGCTTCGAAGGCGGTTGGGATTCATGTCACGCGCGCGTGCGCCTCCGGCCGGGCACGGGGATACTCGAATTTTCGGTCCCCGCCTACGCAGACCCCGCCGGCATCGCGCAGGCGTTGCAAAGCTACCTCGCCGGCCCGCCCGCGGATGAGGATGCGCTTCCCTGGCGGAGCGATCCCCACTTGGCCGCCTGCTTGGCCGCCTGCCCCGGGCTGCGCATCCTGCGGCAGCCCTTCGGCGAGACGCTCCTGGGCTTCGTTTGCAGCTCCACCAAGCAGATCGTGCAAATAAAGCGCATGCTCGACCTGCTCGCCACGCGACACGGTCGTCCGGTCGCGACGGCAGTTCCCGGGAGCTGGCACCGTCTCCCCGACTGGGAAGAGCTCGCCCTGGTTTCGGAAGCGCAGCTTCGCGAGTGCGGGCTTGGGTTTCGCGCGCGCCATGTGGCCGGAATCGCGCGGTTCCTCGCCGCCTCGCCGGGTTGGCTGGCCGCGACCGAGCGCGCACCATACGAGGAGGCCAAGGCTCGTCTGATCGAGCTGCCCGGCGTCGGGGAAAAAGTCGCCGACTGCGTGCTGCTTTTCGGCGCCGGCCGATTGGAGGCGTTTCCCGTGGATACGTGGATCGTCAAAGCGATGGAGCGTCGCTACGGCCTCGCGGGTTGGAAACCCGCCCAAATCGCGCACTTCGGCCGCGTGCATTTCGGCGCGCAGGCGGGCCTCGCCCAGCAGTTCCTCTTCGCCTACGAACGGGCGGCGGGCCGCTGACAAACAGGGGGCGCCGTTATAAGCCCGTAGGGGGAGCTTCCGATTGCCATCCCCCTCCCCGGCGATATCATCGGAGCCGGTCCCGAAATCGCCGGATTGCGCCCACTCGTCCGCGCACCGGCCCGGAACGGCCCGCAAAGACATGGACACCCTGATTCCGTTTCCCCTGCCCACGAACACCGACGACCCGGCCCGGACGCGCGACCTCATCGCGCGCCGCGCCGAGGAACTCTGGCGCTCCCTGGGCTGCCCCGAACACCAAGACCTCGCCATCTGGCTCGAGGCCGAAGCCGAGATTCGCGCCATGCGCGAACACTCGTTCCGCCATCCCCACTCGCCGCTCACCTCGTGAACGGCGGCAACACAAACATCAACCCCCGCCGGCCATGCTCTCCAAATTCTCCATCGATTACGTGGCGCTCCCGCAGCACCACTCGCGCACCCTCACCCACCACACCGACGACCCCGTCGCCGCCGAGGAGTTTCTGATGCACCTGCTCGCCGCCCGCGCGCGGATCCTCGAGATCCGGCACGAAGGCGTCGCCCTGCCGTCCGCCCAGCGCGACCGCATGCTCAAGATCGCCGCCGAACGCGTCGCGTCCGAGCTCCTTTGCGAATCTCTCGGGATAAACGCCGCCGACGTCCGCGCCCGCTTCGGCCTCGCCGCGTAGGCGGCCCGCCGGACTTGGTCGGCAGGCTCTCATCAAACCCGCCCGCCGCCTTGCAGAAAACACATCCCCGCGCCTTCGGCGCCGAGTCCGCCGAAGGCCCTCAACCCGCGGCCGCGACCATGCGTTCGGTTTCGGCCACGATCGACTCCACCTCGTCGGGGTTGAGCTCGAGGCGCATCAACTGGCGCAACGCCTCCCAAAGCGGGTAGACGAAGCTCCGCGCCGCCTGGCCTCCGCCGGCAAGCGCCGCCTCCGCCACATAGGCCGAGCGCGCTTCTTTCGCCGTGAAATCGAGCTGACTCAGCAATTCGGCCACGAGCCGCCGGACCGAGTCGCCGTTCAGGCGCGCCCACTGACCCACCTGCTGGCCGAACTGCGGCTCAGGCTGACGCTTCAACGTGTCCGAACCCATGTCCAAGGTGCGCCGTTGCAGGTCGGCCACGCGGTTGAAAAAGAGAAGCTCGTAGTCCAGCAAGGCGCCCCATTGACGGGCGGGCATGAGGCATTCGAAGGCCGCCGCATGCGACGCGAGCGTCACGCCGACCGGCACCACACTCAGCGTGGCCTGGACCACGCCCAGCGCGGAGCGAAACCCCGCCACACGTTGATCAAAACGGATCACGGTTCGCTGCCAATCGTCCGGAAACCGATGGGTCGCCAGCCCCATCACATAGGCCGGCTGGCCGTCGCGCACGAAGGTCTCCAAATCGTCCTCGACCCATGCGCGCAGCCTCGGCTGCGCGGCCGAGACCTGAAGCAACCCGCGGCTGAGCGCAGCCAAGGATTCCGTGGCACCCGCTTCCCGCGTCTGGAACTCGCTGCGAGTCGGCTTGCCATGAAGAAACAAAAACGGCGGGCGCGTCTTGCGCAGCTCCTCCGCCTCGGCCTCCACATCGCGCAGGGCCGCCTCGATATGCGTGCGCGTGATGTCCAGGCAGACTTCCCGCTTCAACAGGTCCCGTAAACGCACCGGCAGCTGCGCGATTTTCGGCGGCGCAGCGGCGAGCGGAGAGGTGGTGTTGAACTCCATGGAGGGCGATAGTCAGGGCAAGCTTACCGCGAGCCAAGGGAAGCCCGGCATAAGGACTTTTCCCCAATCCGGGTCAAGCTTCGCCCGGGTTGAGGAAAATCTCCCAGAAGGGCTTCCGCAGAGGATTTACATGTTAACCAGAATCCCGGGAAGTATCAACACCTGCCCGCGTCCCGCCAAGCTCCAACAGGCTAGGCGTTTCCGCCCCGAACAGCTGCCCGGAGTGCGGCGGACGCCCCGTCGGCCCTATTCGACGAGGAACGGATAGTCGGTGTAACCGGCCTTCGAAGCCACCGCGTAAAAGGTCTTGGGATCAGGCTGGTTCAAGGGTGCGTTTTTGAGAAAACGAACCGGGAGGTCCGGGTTGGCAAGGAAGGGCACGCCGTAGGCGATGGCATCGGCCAGACCTTCACGGATCGCCGCCTCGCCCGAATCCCGCGTGAAGCCGCCGTTGCGAACGAGCGCGCCGGAAAATTCCTTCCGGACGACCTTCGCGAGCTCGATTTCGGCGGGACGATCATGGTGATCGTGACGCAACTCCAGGAAGCCGATCCGGCGCGCTTCGCACTCCGCCGCCACATGGGCGACGAGCCCGACGGGGTTCGAATCGCCCATGTCATTTACCGGCACAAGCGGGGAAATCCGCAACCCGATCCGGCCGGGGCCGAAGACCGAGATCGCCGCGTCGACAACCTCGAAGAGAAGCCGGGCGCGTTTTGCGATCGAGCCGCCGTAATCGTCGACGCGGTCGTTCACGCCGTCGCGCAGAAACTGGTCGAGGATGTAGCCATGCGCACCATGGACCTGCACCCCGTCGAAACCCGCGAGCTTGGCGTTCTCCGCGGCGCGGCGGAAGGCGTCCACAACTCCGGGGATCTCGTCGGTGCGGAGTGCGCGCGGGGCGGGATAGGGCTGCTTGCCGTCAGGCGTGTGAATGTCGTCGCCGCGAATCGGTTTGTCCGACGCCGAGATCGGCTGCACTCCACGGTTCAGCGACGGATGCGTCGCGCGGCCCGGATGCCATATCTGAAGGTAGATGCGACCGCCGGCCGCATGCACGGCGTCGGTGACACGCTGCCAACCGGCGATGTGCGCGGGCGAATGGATGCCGGGCTGGTGCGGCCACGCTTGCGCGTCGGCGGCGACCATCGTCGCCTCGGCGATGAGGAGGCCGGAGGAGGCGCGTTGCGCGTAATACTCGGCCATGAGATCGCCGGGAACGTTGTCGGCGTCGGCTCGCACGCGCGTGAGCGGCGCGAAAAGGACGCGGTTGGGAATCGAGAGGGAGCCGAGTTCGAAGGGCGAAAGGAGCTGCATGGGAATTTTTCGATTAAAATTTCTTAGCCACAGAGGACACAGAGCGCGGACACAGAGAGCACGGAGGCAAACCGAGGAGGGAGGAGAAGGCTCGGATGGATCGGCTCTGTGTTCTCCGTGTCCGAGCTCCGTGTCTTCTGTGGCGTAGATCGATGGATTGATTGTAAGGTGGACGAAGTGCCGAAACGGCCTCGCCGCAAGCGGACTCACTGCGCGGTGAGCGCGCCGTCCACGAGGAGGCTGGTGCCGGTGACGAACGCGTTGGCCGGATCGAGGAGGTAGAGCACGCCGCGGGCGATGTCGTCGGAGCGGCCGACGCGGCCGACCGGGTGCATGTTGGCCATATGGGCGCGCTTCTCCTGGTTGTCGGCGAAGCGGTCGAACATCTCGGTCTCGATCGCCGCGGGAGCGATGGCGTTCACGCGGATGCCCTGACGGGCGAACTCGAGGGTGACGGACTTCGTTATGCCTTCGACGGCGTGTTTGCTGGCGGTGTAGATCTGCACGCCGGGCATGCCGACGTGGCCGAGCGCGGAGCTGGTGTTCACGATGGAGCCGCCGCCGTTTTTCAGCATCGCGGGTATCTCGTGCTTCAGCGCGGCTAGCACGCCCCAGACGTTGAGATCGAAGACGCGGCGGTAGTCCGCCTCGGTGATGTCGGTGGTGGGGCCGGCGTGCTCGACACCGGCGTTGTTAAAGGCGAGGTCGAGGCGGCCGTAGGTGCGCACGGTGAAATCGACGAGCGCGGCGACTTCGCTCTCCTTCGAGGCGTCCGCGCGGAAGAAGGCGGCGGTGCCGCCGGCCTTTTGGATCTCGGCGACTGCCGCCTGCCCTTCGGGCTCGCGGCGGCCGGAGAGGACGACTTTCGCGCCGGCGACGGCAAGGGCAAGCGCGGTGGCGCGGCCGATGCCGGAAGTGGCGCCGGTGACGAGGGCGACTTTGCCGGCGAAGTTGGAGGACGGAGTGGTGACAGTGGTGCTCATGGTGATGTGGAGTCGGGTGTAGTTGAGTTTTAGTTACGGGCGAGAAGAGGTGCGGTGGTGGCGGACGAAGCGTTTTCCCAGCCGCCGCCGAGGGCGCGGATAAGGGATGCGGCGGCGACGAGACGCTGGCCGCGGAGGCGGGCTAGCGCGCGTTCTGCGGCGAGGGCGTCGCGCTCGGATTCGACGACTTCGAGGTAGCTCACGGCGCCGGCGTCGTAGCGGATGCGGGAGAGATCGGAGGCGCGGCGCGCGGCGGTGGCGGCGCGGTCGGTCGCGCTCGTCTGCTCGGCGAGGAAACGCGTGGCGGCGAGGGCGTCGCGCACATCGCGGAACGCGACGAGGACGGACTGGCGGTAGCGCGCGGACTGCTCGGCGAACGCGGCCTCGGCGCGGGTGAGGTTGGCGCGGTTGCGGCCACCTTGGAAGAGCGGGAGGTAGAGCTTGGGGCCGAAGCTCCAGACCCGGGTGTCGCCGGAGAGGAGGTCGGAGAAGTCGGAGCTCTCCCAGCCGGCGCTGCCGGTGAGCGCGATGGAGGGAAAGAACGCGGCGCGGGCGATCCCGATGCGGGCGGCGGAAGCATCGAGCGTGAGCTGCGCGGAGAAGATGTCGGGACGACGCTGAAGCAAATCGGCCGGGAGATCGGCGGGCACCTCGGGCGGAACCGGCAGCGGCGCGACGACGGCGTTTGTCACCGAGTTGTCTTCGCCGAGAAGAACCGCGAGCCCGTGGCGGAGCGTGGCGGCGCGTTGCGACACGGCGGCAAACTCGGCCTCGGCGGTGGCCAGCTCGGTGTCGGCGCGAGCGAGGTCGAGCGGACTGCTGGTGCCGATCTCGGAACGGTCCCCGATGATGCGGCGGGCGTCGCGGCGCGTGGTGACGCTGCGCTCGACGATGGCGCGCTCGAGTTCGGTGGCGCGAAGCGTGTAGTGCGTCTGGGCGACCTCGGCGGAGAGGCCGACGCGCGCGGCCTCGAAGGTGGCCTGCGCGGCGCCGGCCTCGGCGCGGGCGGCTTTGGTTGATTTGCGGACGCGCCCCCAGAGATCGAGCTCCCAGGTGGCGACGCCGGGGAGGCGGGCGTAGTCGGAGGCTCGGTAGTTGTTGTCGAGATTGCGCTGACGGGCGGCGGAGGCGTCGATCGCGACCTGCGGGAAGAAGTCGGCGCGCACCGCGCCGGCGAGGGCGCGGGCCTGATTGACGCGCGCCGCGGCGGCGGCGAGGTCCTGGTTCTGCGCGAGGGCGCGGTCGATCAGCGTGGCGAGCTCAGGATCGGCGAAAGCGTCGAAGGCGGAGGCCGCTTCGCTGGCGCGAAGCGGAATGCCCAATGACCAATGTCCAATGACCAATGACGCGGTGGCGGTGAGAAGGCGGAGAGTTTTCATGGCGGGTGGCGCGGAGGGTTTAGGCGTGGGCAGGCTGGACGGCGGCGGGCGCGGGAGCCGCGGCGGGGGCGCGTTTGCGCTGGAGGAGCACGTAGAAGACGGGCGTGAGGAAGAGGCCGAAGATCGTGACGCCGATCATGCCGGCGAAGACGGTCACACCCATCGCCTGGCGCATCTCGGCGCCGGCTCCGGTCGCAGCGGCGAGCGGATACACGCCGGCGATGAAGGCGATGCTCGTCATGAGGATCGGGCGCAGGCGGAGGCGCGCGGCCTCGAGCGCGGCCTCGACCGGGCCGAGGCCTTCCTCCTCCTGCTTCTTGTGCGCGAACTCGACGATGAGGATGGCGTTCTTCGCCGCGAGGCCGACGAGCACGACGAGGCCGATCTGCGTGAAGATGTTGTTGTCGCCGCCGGTCAGCCAGACGCCGATGAAGGCGGAAAGCAGCGTGAGCGGCACGATGAGGAGAATCGCGAAGGGCAGCTTGAAGCTCTCGTATTGCGCGGCGAGGACCATGAACACGAGGAGCACGGCGAGCGGGAACACGAGGTAGCCGGCGGTGCCCGCGAGGTTCTTTTGGTAGGTGAGCTCGGTCCACTCCATCACGAGGCCGGGTGGGAGGACCTCGGCGGCGACCTCGGCGATGGCGCGCTCGGCCTGGCCGGAGCTGAAGCCCGTGGCGGGCACGCCGGAGAGATCGGAGGCGGGGTAACCGTTGTAGCGCATGACGCGGTCGGGTCCGTAGGTCTCGCGAACATTCACGAGCGTGGAGAGCGGGACCATGCCGCCCTCGCCGTTGCGGGTGCGGAGCAGGCCGATGTCGGATGCCTCGTCGCGAAAAGGCGCGTCGGCCTGGACAACGACCTGATAGGTGCGGCCGAAGCGGTTGAAGTCGTTCACGTAGATCGAGCCGAGGTTGGCCTGCATCGTCTCGAAAAGCGCGGAGAGGTTGACGCCCTGCGCCTTGGCCTTGGCGCGGTCCACATCGGCGAAGAGTTGCGGAACGTTGACGGTGTAGCTCGTGAAGAGGCCGGCGAGCTCGGGGCGCTGGGAGGCCTTGGCGATGAGTTCCTGCGTGGCGGCGAAGAGCGCGTCGGAGCCGAGGCCGGCGCGGTCCTGGACGTAGAGCTTGAAGCCGCCGGTGGTGCCCAGGCCGTTGACGGGCGGAGGCGGGAAGATGGCGATGAACGCGTCCTGGATGGAGCCGAATTGCTGCTGGAGTTGCGCGGCGAGGGCGGGGCCGGACTGGTTCTCGTTTTTGCGATACTCGAAATCCTTGAGCGCGACGAAGACGATGCCGCTGTTGGGCGAGTTGGTGAAGCCGTTGATCGAGAGGC
>CAMLQS010000008.1 GCA_946482165.1 uncultured Verrucomicrobiota bacterium
TCACCAGCCAATGGATGATGCTGTCGCCCGCCGCGATCGTGTAGTCGATCACCTCAGCGGCGCACTCCGCGCGAAAATCGTCCAGCGCCCGAAGTTGCGCGCGAATCAGCTCCGCGAGCCGCGTGCCGGCGGGAGTGAGCTTGAGCAGCTTGCCCTTTCGCCGCGCCACCTCGCAGCCGAAGAACTCCGCCAGCTCGCGGAGCTGCCGGCTGTATTGGCTCTGGCGGATCGGATCGCCCGGCGCCGCCTGCGCGATGCTGCCCGCGGCATGCACCTCGACGAGCACGCGCAGACGTTCGAGGGAAAGACCGCGTTCGGAGAAGAGTTTTTCAAACATGACTGATTGGTCAGGTATCCTGCGCCCTTCGGCATGGCAAGCATCCGCGGCGCCTGCTAGCTTTCACCTACTTCAACTCAACCCTTCGTCCCTCTCGCCCGCCGTGAACTCCAATCGACTTACCAAAAACGCTTCCCGCCACCTAACGTGGCCGGCGTGCGAGTCGCGGATTCATACGACACCGGCGACCTTGCGCGACGAAGCGACCGGCTTTCGACCCGGTTATATGAGTGTCGATCGAAGCGGTGCCTAAGCGCCGAGGCCTTTTCGTAGCCTCGCCACGCTCTGGCCCGCTTTCCCTCTCGGAAGCGGGTTTTTTGTGCCCATGCCATGCACACGGGCCGCTTCTTGGAACCGAGCCTCAGGCTCGTGTCGTTTTCAGATTCCTTCCGTGGCTTCAACGCTGAGCCCAGTGCCAATCAGCCAAGGTCCGCATCAAATCCCGCGGCCGCCCAAACCATCGCCGGCATACCCGGCGAGAGAGGGGCGACGGTGTGTTCTTTTTTGCGATAGTTAGGCTGTGTCTCGTAAATAAGCCGGGGCAGCGTGAGCGAGAAAGGATGCTCGGCCAAGACGACCGAGGCGGAGGCGGACCGGAGGTCCGTGCCGCCGAGGGCAACGCCGGCCCAGCGCCCTTTCTCGTTTCACTCGTAGAGCGTTAGCGATGCTCCGGTTTATTTGCGAGACACAGCCTAGAATAGTTCAACCACCCCGCGCGGTGCGCCTCTCCGAGAGGCGAAACGGCGATGCCGGCCGCGCGGGGTCTATTTTTCATTTAGCGCCACGGACGACGTGAAGTTGTCCGCGAGGCGCTTTTCCCGACCTGCGGTCATTGAGGGCGGACGCCGGAGAAGTCTTCCGGCGCCGAGCGACCTGAGCCGCAGCTTAATTTTCACGTCCGTAGTTCCAGCGAACTGCCCGGCCTCCAAATCCAAGCGGGCAGGTGCGACTCCTGCCGGACGTGCCATTTCCTTTTGCGGGTAGAACCAGTCGTTCCGCCGGGTCTCATAAGCCCAGGCGAGGTCGGTGCGACCCCGACACCCGCACCCATTTTTTCGAAGCGTAGCCTAGCAGTTTCAGGCACTCGGCTTGGGACCGAGACGACGTGAGTGCGACTCTCACCGCTTCGACCATTTTTCCACCGTCCGCCGCGACTGACGAGGCGAACGCCGAAACCGAACCCATGGTTTCGCGGCGGGCGGTGGTTTCCTTTTCTTCAGGTGCGTAGCTCAACCAGGCAGAGCATCGCGTTGTGACCGCGAGGACCTCGGTGCGACTCCGGGCCACCTGACCAACATTTTTCCGCGGACGTGGCGAAATCAGCAAACGCGCCGGCTCGAGATGCCGGTGGGCGAAAGCCCGCTGTGGGTGCAAGTCCCTCCGTCCGCACCATTTTCTTCGAGGAGTAGCCAAGCAGCCAACGGCAGCGCGCTGTAAACGCGCCGGTCTCCGACCTTCGCTGGTGCGAACCCAGCCTCCTCGACCAAGTCTTCGGCGAGTGGTGAAACAGCATACACGCGAGTCTCAGAAACTCGTGGGCCACGCCCGTGCGGGTGCGAATCCCGCCTCGCCGACCAATTTTCCGGGCAGTGATGGCGGAGATACTTCGCTCCAAATCGATCCCCGCGCCGCGCCTGCAAGCGTTGGCTGCAATAAACGAGCGCCGGCTCGACGCGAAAGCGTCGCGCCGGAAGGGCTCCAGGGGAGCTTCGCCTGTTTTCTCCCGGAAACATTTTCGGAGGCAGTGAGCATGCGGTTACTTCTTTGACGAACGGCCGAAAGGCCGCGGGTTCAAATCCCGACAACACCGTGCGCGGCGTTCTCTTCCGATCCCCCCTTTGGCGGGCAGTTAGCCCGTGGATACTTCGTGTCGACGGTTCGATCCCGTTCACGCCTCACGGCGTGTAGCTCAGTGGTAGAGCAGAATCGGTTAACTCCGGCTCCGCGGACATCGTCCTCCCGCCATCTCTTTCGCGCGCCGCGTCATCGCGGCGGCATTTCCCAACCCATCCAGCCGCGCCGCAGTCATCCTCGGCGCGCATTCAACCCAGAAAGGAGGCCGTCATGGCCAAGTTCAGCATCCTCCCCTCCCTCCGCGCGCTCAGCCGCGCCCAGCCCGACACCGTCAATCTCGCCGGCGGCCGCGCCTACTCGGTGTCGCCTCGCCTCGAGCTCGTGTCGCTCCTCGTCACCACCTTCCTCGAAGACGAGTTCTACCGCACCGAGGCGCAAACCGTCGCCCGCCTGCGCGAACTCATCGTCCGCGTCGGCGATCCGCGCTTCGTCGCGCAGGCCGCGCTCTACGCCCGCCACGCCTGCGGCATGCGCTCCGTCAGCCACCTCGTGGCCGGCGAACTCGCCCGAGCCGTGAAGGGCGAGGCCTGGACCAAGCGTTTCTACGCCGAGGTCGTGCGCCGCCCCGACGACGTGCTGGAGATTCTCGGCTACTACCTCGGCGTCCACGGCCGCCCCCTGCCCAACTCCCTCAAGAAGGGCCTCGGCGCCGCGCTCGGCCGCTTCGACGAGCACCAGCTCGCCAAGTATCGCCGCGAGCACTCCGCGTTCAAGCTGGTCGACGCCGTCAACCTCGTGCGCCCGCGCGCCACGCCCGCGCTCTCGAAGCTCGTGCGCGGCGAACTCGCCCCCGCCGACACGTGGGAAACCGCGCTCACCCGCGCCGGCGAGGCGGACTCCGCCGAGTCCGTGGCCGAGGCCAAGGGCGCCGCGTGGAGCCGTCTCCTCGCGGAGAACAAGCTCGGCTACCTCGCGCTCCTGCGCAACGTCCGCAACATCCTCGAGCACGCGCCCGAGGCCGTGGACCCGCTCTGCGAGCGCCTGGCCGACGAATACGCGGTCCGCCGCTCGCTCGTGTTTCCGTTTCAGTTCCTCTCCGCCGTCGACGCGCTCAAGCAGGGCAACCTGCCCGGCGCCGCCCGCGTGCTCGAGGCGCTGAACGTCGCGGTCGATCATTCGCTGGCCAACGTGCCCCGCTTCGAGGGCCGCACGCTCGTCGCGCTCGACTCCTCGGGCTCGATGGCGGGCCGCCCGCAGCGCATCGGCTCGCTCTTCGCCGCCATCCTCGTGAAGGCGTGCGAGGCCGACCTGATGGTGTTCAGCGACGACGCGCGTTACCTGACGCTCAACCGCCGCGACAGCACGCTCTCGGCCGCGGCTTCGATCCCCTTCGTCTCCGGCGGGACCAACTTCAATGCCATCTTCCAGCGCGCGAATCGCGCCTATGATCGCGTGGTGATCCTGTCCGACATGCAGGCGTGGATCGGCGACGGCGCACCGGTGGAGTCCTTCGCGGCCTACCAACGTCGCCACCGCATCGAGCCGCGCGTGTTCAGCTGGGACCTGAAGGGCTGCGGCCCGCTCCAGTTCCCCGCCGACCGCGTCTATGCGCTCGCCGGCTGGAGCGACCGCGCGCTGGAGCTGCTCCCGCGCCTCGACCGCGACCCGCAGGCCCTCCTGCGCGAGGTCGAGGCCATCCGGCTTGGCGACTGAGCGTCGTGCTCGTCGTCCGCGTTGCGCGGGGCCGGTTCGTCTTCGGACGGGCCGGCCCCGCATTCCTTTTCTTCCCGTGGTGAAGCCAGAATCACGCGGCCGTGCGAAGGCCGAGCCCCAGGTGCGACTCCTGGCGGGAAGACCATTTTTCTATTCACGCAAAAAAGAGCACGCGCGCGCTCCGTCGCGCCTTTCTCCCCGGCTCCCCGTTTTCCCATTTCCGTCCATGACCTCCGCCCTACTCGACCAGCCCATCGTCCTGTCGCTCAACCGCGCCTGGCAGGTCATCGGCCATCGCTCCGTGAAGCAGGCGCTCGTCGCTCTCAACGGCGGCGAGCCCGGCCAGCCGCCCGCGCTCGGCCTCGACATCGCCTACGCGCGCGACGCCGAGGGCGCCTGGGATTTCTCCCGCCCGCTTTCCTTCCGCCCCGTGGCGTGGGACGAGTGGGTGACGCTCCCGGTGCGCGAGTTCGACCTCGTTGTCCACACGCCGCGCCAGGCGATCCGCGTGCCCACCGTCGTCATCGCCACGCGCTTCGAGCGCATGCCGGTGCGCGTGCCCCGCCTCACCCGCGCCGCGATCTTCGCGCGCGACGGCGGCGTGTGCCAATACACCGGCGAGCGCGTCGGCTGGCGCGGGGGCAACCTCGACCACGTCGTTCCCCGCGCCCGCGGCGGCCGGGACACCTTTGAGAACCTCGTCTGGGCCAAGCGCGAGGTGAACTCCCGCAAGGCCGACCGCCTCCCCCACGAGGCCGGTCTGCGGCTCCTCCGCCGCCCGCGCACGCCCGCTCCGGCGCCGGTCGTGGCCTTCGTCCGCGAGCCTCGCCACCCCGATTGGCGCCACTTCCTGCCCGGCTATACGCCGGATCACCGCAATGACCCTCCTTCGCAAACAGACTTCACGCGATAAACGGCTTCTCGCTCTCGAGCGGGAAGCCAACCGCCTCTACCAAGCCAAGCGCGACGCGCCCGTCGTTCCCCTCGAACGCCCCTACCAGAAAGGCTGGATCAAAACCTTCGCGCTTACGCCCGAGGTGCTCCGGCGTCCCGACGCGGAGGTGTTCCGCTCCGTGCTTCTCAAGATCAACACCCGCCTCTGGGCGAGAACGCGGGAGTTCCTGAATCGTCATGGAGATCCGCTCGTGCTGCGCCCCAGAGTCATCGGTCTCCGCGAGTGGAACGGTCTTCGCTGGCCCGCCAGCCACCGGCGGCTCCTCGCCTTCGGCCACTGGGAGGCGGGCGACACGGGTCATATTCATCTTCGCCCCTGGTTCCGCCGGAGCCACCGTTTCACCGGCTACACCGTGCACCGCCCTTGGTGGCTGCGCGAAGATATCCAGCCCCACCTTATCACGCATCAACGCGTCAACTTGCCCGACGTTGAAACGCGCCTCGCCGAAATCGAAGCCGAGCTGGAACACACCCAAGGCCGGCATCGCCTTTCGTGGCTGCATGGACGACGGGTCCGCTGGCGCGAGCGAAAGAGCTTCGCCGATCAATCTCTGGAATCCGCCGCCATCGATGCGGACGATACCTGACTCTTTAATCAGGCATTCATCGCACCGCGCGCTACACCGGCGCGCATATATTCATTAAGCTAACACTCAACTTACCGTATCCATCATGAACATGCAGATCAAAGCCCGCGACCTCATCTCCGCCGGTTGGCACGAGGGCCGCCGCATCGGTCCGGCCCTTCGCCGCGCCCGCGACCTCGAGGATTCCGGCCTCGGCCGCGCCGACGTGCTCGCGCGCCTCGAGCAGGAATTCCCCAAGCAACTCGCCGTCATCCTCCCGCGCCACGAGCCGGCGCCGCTCGCGCTCGCCGTCGAGGCCGAGACCTCCGAGGAGGCGATCAACGTCGCCGCCGCCCGCGCGCGCATGAACGAACTTCTCCACTCGCCCGTGATCCATCGCGGCGTCCTCATGCCCGATACCTGCCCGGCCGGCGGCGGCGCGGCCACCATCCCGGTGGGCGGCGCCATCGCGGTCGAAAACGCCATCATCCCGGGCGCGCACTCGGCGGATATCTGCTGCTCGATGTTCGCCACCTTCTTCCCGGCCAATCACCCGACGGAGGAGCTGATGGATCATCTGCAAAAGGTGACGCACTTCGGCGCCGGAGGCCGCCCGCGCGGCAACCAGTTCACCTCGCCCGTGCTCGACGAGCCGGTGTGGGACAATCCCTTCCTCAAGGGCCTGCGCTCCCGCGCCCAGGATTTCCTCGGCACGCAGGGCGACGGCAACCACTTCGCCTACATCGGTCGTATCCGTTTTACGGATGCGCAGCGCGCCGCGATCGAATCCGCCGGATACGACGATCTAGCGGAATGGATCGTGCGCCGCGACGGCGAATTCAACGTCCTCGTGACGCACCATGGTTCGCGCGGCCTCGGCGCCGATCTCTATAAGCGCGGCCAGGTCGCCGCGCGCAAGTGGTGCGACGAAAACGCCAAGGACATCCCCGACGCCGCGTGCTGGCTGCCCGCGGACTCGCCCGAGGGCGCGGACTACTGGAACGCGCTCCAATACATCTCCCGCTGGACGCGGGAAAACCATGCGCTGATCCATGAGAACGTGCTGCGCCGCATCGGCCAGCGTGCGCTCGTGCAGATCGGAAACGAGCACAACTTCGTGTGGAAGCGCGGCGACGTGTTCCTCCACGGCAAAGGCGCCACGCCCGCCTGGCGCGACGCAAAGGGCCGTCCGCTGCTCGGGCTCATCCCGCTCAACATGGCGCGCGAGATCCTGCTCGTGCTCGGCGCGGACAACCCGGACTACCTGTCGTTTTGCCCGCACGGCGCCGGCCGCAATCTTTCGCGCTCGGCGATGCTGCGCCCCTACAAGGACGCCGACGGCGAGCTCGACCCGGCGCGCGTGAAGGCGGCGCTCGAAGCCACCACGGCGGGCATCGACGTGCGCTGGTATAACGGCGCGCCCGACCTCTCGGAGTCGCCGCTCGGCTACAAGGACGCCACGAAGGTGAAGGCGCAGATCGCGCGCTTCGGCCTCGCGACCGTGGTCGGCGAGATCGAGCCGCGCGGCTGCATCATGGCCGGCGAGGCCGAGGAGCCGCATTGGGCAAAGGCGCGTCGCGAGAAGCGCGCGGCCCACAAGGCGGCCCGTCGCGACGGCGCGGTGGATGTCGTGCAAATCGCCGAGGAGTGAGGCGTCGCGTTCGCGTCGGGCGCCGTGATCGAGATCGCGGCGCCCGACGCCGCTCACTCGCCCATTACCGTCACGACGATGCGTCGGGCGTGCGGCGCGGCGCGATGCTCCCAAAGAAACACGCCCTGCCAGGTGCCAAGCAGCAGGCGGCCCCGGCCCACCGGGATCGTTTCGCTCGTGCGAGTGAGAGCCATCTTGATGTGGCTCGGCATGTCGTCCGGCCCCTCGAGCGTATGAGTGAAATGCGGGTCGTTCTCCGGCACGAGGCGTTCAAGCCAGGCATCCAGGTCGCGCCGCGCGCTCGGATCGGCGTTTTCCATGATGACGAGCGAAGCGCTCGTGTGTTGGCAAAAGACGTGGGCGACGCCGGTTTTCACCCGCGAGCGGTCAACGACCGCGCCGAGTTTTTCAGTAAACTCGCGCAAGCCGGCGCCGTGGGCCGGGAGGGTGATCGTTTCCTGATGAACCATGCGCAGAAAAAACGAAGCGCCGAGCCGGCTTCAGGCAAGCGCATGCACCGCGCCCCACGCGGACGTTAGAAGCTCACCGAGAACCGATCTCCACCAACTCCGAGGCGGCTGGCGGAGCCGGAAAGCGAGTTTTCGCGATCCAATCCGCGCGCGACGCTATCCCGCAATGAGGTTAGGCCGCCATGCGTTTCCACCGAGGGATTGTCCGCCATGGCCAACAGGACGCGGGCGTGACGGGGGTTTCGCACCTCCATCTTGAGCGCAGGCTCGATGGCAAGGTCGTCCACATGCGCGTCGCCGTCCCGGCCCGAAGCGGGTGCGGCGGCGAGGATCATGCCGGGGTTCTCGGTCCGCACCGCGGCGAGGTTTTCGGCAATGGTGTTTTCGGAAGGGGTGGGCGCAGGAGATGCCGCACCTAGCTCAAGCAACGAATGCACGAGAGGGATGGCTACAGGCTCGGATGCAGCCGGCGCGGCGGCGAGAACGGACGCCACGCTGCCGGATGCTTCGATCAGGGTGCTCGACGGCGCGGGCGAAGCGTCGGCGACTTCAGTCGGATTCGCTAAAGCCGCCGCGGCTGAAATGTGATCGGCCAAACGCGGATTGGCGCTTGCAACCAAACCGGAGGACGGCGGGGCGGAGAGGGTCGCCGGGGCTTTATCCAGACGCGCGATTGCGGAGGACGAACGACCGTTCGGAACCGACGGCGTCGAAGAGAATGGCGACTGGGAGCGAACGACCATCAGGGCAAGCAACGCGGCCGCGGCGGCGGAAGCGGGAAGGCCAAGCGGCGCAAGGCGGCGCCCCCATATTGCGAGCCCCAGCCACCACGGTTTCGGCTCCACGATCGCCGCGAGCTGTTTGCGGTGCAGGCCTCGCTCGAACTCTTCCCAGAACGCCTGGTCGGGCCGCTCCGCGCGCTTCACACGCAGGAGGGCTTCAAGGGTGGGCTTGCCAGCGGCGGCGGGGGCGGCGGAACGCTTGTCGTCGTTGGAATGGCTCATGAGCTCAGGTAGATTTGCAATTCAGCTTGGAGCAGTTGCTTGGCGTAGTGGAGACGGGAACGGACGGTGCCCACCGAGGTGCCGGTGATCTCGGCGATTTCCTCATGGGAGAGGCCATCGATCTCGAACAAAGTCACCACGGTGCGATGCTTGATAGACAGTTTCTGCATCGCCTCGTTCAATTTAAGTTGAAGCTCCCCGAGGCAGGCCGCGCGATCCGAGGAGTCGCCGGAGTCGGCAAGTTGGTCGATCAAGCCGGCGACCGGCTCTTCGTCGCGGATCTTCTCAAGGCTGAAGAATCGACGCAGTTTCGCCTTTTGCAGGTGATTCAAGGTCCCGTTTACCGCGATGCGGTAGAGCCAGGTGAAAAACGCGGCTTGGCCTTGGAACCGATTGATCGACTGGAACGCCTTGATGAAGGCATCTTGGGTGAGGTCGGCGGCGTCCTCGCGATTGGATGTGAGATGATAAACGACGCTCCAGATCCGTTCGCGATACTTCCTCACGAGATCGTCAAAACGCGCGACCTCGCCGGCCTGCACCCGTTGCACGATCAGCCAGTCGGCTTCCGCCTCCTGCCGCCGATCTTGGGCGGCGGGAGAGGCGGCGGGCGAAAGGGCCTTGGCCGGAGCGTGCATGATCGCGAAGTCGGGAACGGTGACGGCTTTGAATCTTTTGGCAACGCGCCGCAGCGGCGCACCTCCTGAAAGAGCCCCCGGCATATTCCGGAAGCCTCGCCCTGCCCGCCACTACCGCAAGGCCATTACTTGAGCACGAAGCACGAGAGGGAGCGCGGCGAGATGTTCGATCGGCGGCAAGGCCGCGTGGCGTGCAAGCGCGGCTTCGGCCGGGGCGAGTTCGCGCTCGATCTCGGCGATCACGGCATCGAAGACGGCAAATTCGCGCATTTGCGCCAAGCGCAGATCCAAGCGGGGTTCCGCCTGGCCGAGCAATTCGGCCTCCAATCCGGCGCGTTCGGCCGCGGGAAGCCGATCTCGGAGAATAAAGAGCGGCAGGGTGAGTTTGCCGCTCGCCAGGTCGGTGCCGAGGGTCTTGCCGATGCGTAGTTCACGACCGAAGAAGTCGGCGAGATCGTCGTAAATTTGGTAAGCGATGCCGAGGTGGCGCCCGAAGCGGGCGGCATCTTCGACAAACGCGTCGGGATGACCGCCCAGCCGGGCGCCAAGGGCGCAGGAAACGCGGAAGAGTTCGGCCGTCTTGAGGTCGATGACGCGCTCGTAGTCGGCGCGCGTAACGGTGACGCTGCGGCGACGGAGCGTCTGCATGATCTCGCCGGCGCATACGCGGCGCGTCGATTCGCTCACCGCCCGGCAAACCTCGGGCGTCGGGAAAAGCGCGGCCAGATGCAGGGCATGGGCGAAAAGCGCATCCCCAAGCAGAACGGCGGCGGCGGAACCGTATTGGCGGGACGCCGTGGGCCGGGCGCGCCGAACATCGGCCCCGTCCATGATGTCGTCATGCACGAGCGTGGCGAGGTGCACGAGCTCGACGACGGCCGCAACCTGCACGAGGTCCGGCGAGGGAGCGCGGTCCGCTCCTTGCCAGCCGCTAAAAAACACCAGCGCCGGACGGATGCGCTTGCCGGAAGTATCGATGCAATAGTCCGCCATCTCGCGGATCTCCGGCTCGAACGCCGCGAGTTGTTCGCGCAGAAACGCGTCAAGCGCGGCCATGTGCGGCGCCACACGGGAAAAAACCCCGGCGAAATCGCGGGCGGGAACAGGTGGCTGGGCGACAGCGGAAGCAGTCATAAGACGACGTTGTGTTGACGGTTAACCACCGTAACGGGCGGCGCAATCCCGGCGCGATGGAAACTGTTCAAGACTGGGCGCCGTCTTCGAAAGAACCGGCGCTTTGCCAACCCCCTGCGCGGGGCTCGTTGAAATACCTTGAGGAAGACGTGTCTCGCACCGCTGCCCGACCTGCACCCAAGCCGCCGAGAACCGCCAAGGCCCCAGACTTGGACGCGAAGACGCGAGGGACACGGAAGATTACTTAACACCTATAAAAACAGTCACTTGCCATTCCTCCACAATGAATTTCCGAACGGATGCCGACAGACTGAAAGCGGCGCTGCGCGGACAAAAAAGCCCCGTCGCTTGGAACGCGACGGGGCGGTTGGGGGGGGACTGTTTCGAGCTCGGACGCGATCAGTAGCTGACCTTGAGGCGCAGGAACCGGCGTGCGGTGAGGGAAACGGTGTCGGTGACCGTCACAGGGCCGGCGGTGTTCTGGACCCCGGTGCTGGGGTTGTTCGCCGTGGCTACCGTGGACCACGTCGCGAGGTCGTTGGAACCTTCCACGGCGTAGGTGAGCGTGCCGTCCGCGATGCGGGTGTAGGTCAGGGTAAGGAAGTTGCCGGATCGCGCGACCGTGAGCGGCGAAGTGCCGGCGACCATCGGGTTGCCGTTGGTGGCGTATTCGAGGAGATTGCTCAGCCCGTCGCCGTCCGGATCGGCGCTGTCGGCGCCGTTGCCGGAATTGGACGTCGAGCCGAAGTTTGTCTGGCGCCACGACTCGAGAGCGGTGGTCGTCTGCACCCCGATGGTGACGGAGAGCACGCCGCCGGAAGCGCTGAGCGTGCCGCCGAAGCCGGAGGGGACCGAGCCGATGACGAAGTTGCTCGTGCTGACCGGCGAGGTGCTGGAGAGGAGCGTGTAGGTGCCGATTCCGAAGCCCGTCAGGCCATCGAGGTTAATCGTGGTGGTGCCGGCGACGCTGAGGGAGCCGTTCAACTGAATGAGATCCGAGGTGCCGGGAGCGCCGAGCTCCATGTTCAGGGCGGCCCCGCTGCTCAGCGTGAGCTGACCGGCAATGGTGAAGGTGCCGATGCCGCCATTGCCGGGCGCGAGCGCGCCTCCGGAGGCGACGACGACGTCGCTCGAGAGCGAACCGACGCCGCCGAGCGAGCCCGCGGAAACCTGGGTGACTCCGGTAAAGGCGCTCGCGCCGTCGAGGGCGAGCGTGCCGGCGCCGTTCTTCACCAGCGTGTTGCCGCCGGTGTTGCCCGCCGAGGCGATGGCGCCGGCGTAGGTGAGCTTGATGCCCGAATCGACCCAGAGCGTGCCGGTGCCGCCGGTGGAACCCGAGATCGGGCCGAGACCGATGCCGCGCTTGGGGTTGAGCACGAAGTCGGGCGTGGTGGTCGTCTGGAGCGTGCCGCCGTTGAGGATGATTTGATTCGGGAACGCCGAGATCGGCGCCGCGGGAGCCCCGACGGTTCCGGCGGCGCCCGTGCCGGCGAAGGGGCCGATCAAGCCGAGCTTGGCATCGGACGAAACGCGAAGGATGCCGCCCTCGATGATGGTTCCGCCGGTGTAGTTGGTGACATCGCCAGTCGCCTCGAAGGAGCCCGCTCCCTTTTTGCGAAGGGCAAACAGGTTTTGATTCGCGCCGACTTGCTGCTGCGCGGCGGTTCCCACGATCCCGAGGTGGCCGGCGAAGGTGTTATCCACGCCCGTCGGAACATTGAGCGTCAACTCGCTGACGTTGGTGTTGTTGTTTTGGACCGATCCCGTGCCGGTGTAGTCGGAGCTCAGATACAGACCGGCGATCTCCTGGCGAATGGTGAGGTTGGGCGGGGTCGATGAGTCGCCCAAAAGCAGCGTGCTGTTGTGGCTGCTTCCGCTGGCGCCCAGGGTGACCACCGTGGTCGCCGGCAGCCGGCCATAACGCGTGAGGTTCAGGGTGCCGGAACGAATGTTGGTCGCCCCGGTATAGGTGTTCGCCCCGGCCAGCGTCTGGCTGCCATACGTGATCGTGGAGTTGCCGGTGTTAAAGACCGACTTGTCGACCACCAGATTGAGATTTCCGCCGATCGTGCCGAAGAAGGGCGAATTCGCCGCGCCATCGCCGGTTCCGGCCAGGATGAAATCCACGGGCGCGCCCCCGGCGCTGTTGGTCACCTCGCCGCCGGACGGATTGAAGGTCAGGGTGCTGATCGTGAAGGCGCCGGCGACATCCGAAAAGCGGTTCTCCGTCGCGGTCCCGCCGACGCCGTTGAAGTCGAACTTCGCCTCCGGGGCCAGCATGAGCCGCGGCCGGTTGGCCCACGAGGCACCTGTATCAAGTTTAAGGATACCCCGGTTGACTCCGAAGATGGTGGTGTTGGAGGAACTGGAAACCGTCGCGGCGAGCGTGGTGTTGCCCGTGCCGTTAAACGCGATGCCCGCGATCGTGGACGATCCGGACGCGCCGTTGCCCACGGTTTGCGCGCCCTCGATGCGGATGTCGCCGGGACCGTTGTAGGTTATCCAGCCTTGGTTGGTCCCGGCGGCGCCGGGATTGCTGATCGGCGTCCGGATGGTCACTCCGGCGGTATTGAGCGAGTGGACGACGACGTCCTCCGCGTTGGAGTCGGCGGTGCCGGTGATTTGGTCTCCGGCCAGAACGATGGGGGACGAGCCGCTGAACAACAGGCCGTTGCTCGGGTTCAGCGAAGTGCCGGCGTTCGTCACCGTCCTGGCCGCGCCGCTGGTGTTCCGAAGCTCGAGCGTGTTGGTTTGATGCCCGGTGATAGGTTCGTCGGCGGAGAGATTGAGCAGGACGTTGTCCGTCGTCGGCGCCGTGTCGTAATCCGGGCCCGAAGCCACGGAGAGCTGCTCGGAAGCCGACAGCAGGCGAACGCCCTTTCCCGCTTCATAGGTGGCGAAACCGGCGCCCGTGCCGGTGTCCGAAGTATCCGCCAAAGCCCCTCGGATAACGGGGGCCTGGGTCGTGCCCAAGGCGGCGCCGCCCCCCGCGACCGCGTGCAGGAAACCACCTCCGGCGGTGGGCGCCGTGGCGATGTTGATCGACGCCACGCCGGCTCCCGGCGCGGAGCCGAGACCCGTGCCGCGAAACAGGCTCGTGGATCCGTTTAGGTTGCTGCTTCCGAAGTTACGGGACTTGACGGAGCCGAAGTTCAGCGTCGCGGGCTGCGCGGGGTCGGCGACCACCGTCACGATATTCAAACCGCCGCTCTGCGACGCGTGGTTCGCGTCGGCGGATCCGCTCGCCGGTCCCATCGCGCCAAAAATCGCCGATCCCTCGAAGGTCTGGCTGCGGGGAGCCGCCACGCCGACGCCCGAAAGCTCGAATTCACCGTTCCTAAGCTGAATGTGGCCGTTGGCGTTCATCGTGCCTTGGCCCCCCGTGACGACGCCCAGAGCGCCCGTGGTCCCGAGCGAGAGCTTGCCGCCGTTGACCGCGAGCATGGCTTGGTTCGCCGAGAGCGCGTTGATGTTGTTAACGCCGGAAAGGATCTGCGTGCCGGGGCCCACTTTCACCAGACGGACGGCAGACGCGCTGGGCAGGCCGCTGGAGGTGTCGCCGATGTTGCCCGCATAGGTGAACGTATCGGAGATCGATCCGCCGGAGCCGACTTGGAACGTCAGGCTGCCTGCGGTGGCCGGGCCGGAGGTGTTGATGATGGAGCTGTTGCCGCTCGTGCTTTCAAGGCCCCGCACGGAGGATTGGGCGTTCGATTGGGCGAGTTCGAGCCGAGCGGTGTTGGAGCCGGTGCCGAGGACCAGTTTGCTGTTCATGGGCAGGGCGCTGATGCCCGTGCTCGCCCCGCCGCCGGCAAGCGTTTGAAAAACGCCGCGGGCGAAGGTGAGGTCGCCGCTGAAACCGGTCCAGTTGAGCCCTATCCCGAAACGGACCGCGCCGACGGCATAGCTGCCGGCCGGGACCGAGTTGAGCGCCACAGGGGCGAGAACCGTGTTTTGGTTGTCGATCACCAAGCCCTGGTTGCCCACCACGAACAGCTTCCCGTTCGCGTTCGCCGGAGTCGTGGAGCTCGTCTTCGACTCGGACAGAGAGAGGCTGTTGCCGCCTGTCACCGTAATGGTGGGCGTGCCGGCTGAAGTGGCCAAGGCGAGGGTCGACACCGTGCCGCCGTTTCGCGCCGTCGCGAGGAGACTCACGCCGCCGGCCGTGGTGTCCACGGCGAGAGAACCCAGCGTGGTGTCGCGATCAAACACGATGGCTGGCGTGCCCGCGCTCGTGGCCACGACGGCCTGGGCGTCGATTCCGTCGGGCACGATGCCGCCGACCCAATTTCCCGCGGTATACCAGCTGGAAATTTTGGGGACCAAAACCTCTCCGGAGGAACCGGTGATGTTTCCGACGCCACCCGGATGCTGAGCGAAGCGCACGCTGGTGCTCGGCGTGGCGCCTACGCCGACGACATAATAGTAGGTATCCGTGCTGGTGAGACCGGCTCCTGACGTCGTGCCGACGCGCACCGCATCGCCCTCGATCAGGGCGGACGAAGCGGTCCAGAGGTTGCCGTCGTTGGTAAGCGTCACGGTCACGCCCTGATCGGCCGGGTTGGCCTGCCAAGTCCCGTTTGCCGCCCTCAAGTCAGGCAGCGAACCAAGGGCCAGCATGGCGGCGGCCAGCGCGGTGGTGGCGGCCGAGAGGGATTTACGGGAGGCGATGCCGGAGCGGGAATGCCGATGAATAGGGGCGTTATTCATAATTTTAAAAAAAGGATGTGGAGACCGGATGCTTCGAAGCGCGAAGTTCGCCCGGCGACTGGCTGCCGGCATGGCAAAGCCAAGAACACCCGGCGCGGAATTGGCGGGTATCGGCCAAGGAGGCTTCGTCTATCGGGCAAAACGCCGGTCGCTGCGGAGCGGCGGGGAAAATCTCGTCGGAGAGGAAAAGAGGATGAAAGATGAAGCCTGAACCACGGCGGACCGGGGAGGCTCAACTGGGGAAAGATTAAAACCGTTGAGGGAGCAATTACAGCCGAGACGGAGGGGGGACGGCTGTGTTTTCAGAGCTAAATTAGTTCGCCGTATGGTCAATAGCGTTGCCACTGCTTGCGACGGGCGTTGGCCGCCGGCTCATAGGAGAGGAGCTTAGAATCCAGAACAAAGTTTCGATAAAGTCGGAAGGCTGGTGGAAATGCTAATCAGAGCTCCGCCGCCAAGCCCCCTTTCCCGCTCTATAACCTGACCCGCCTCGGATAAACTTCCAGGGTGGTCGTGGATTAAACCCGTGCTTTCTAAGTATTGGTGCCCGGGGTGGGGGTCGAACCCACACGCCTTTAGAGGGCGACGGATTTTGAGTCCGTTGCGTCTGCCGATTCCGCCACCCGGGCATGGGTGCAAGACCGCGCCTAGGCAATGCAGTTGATGCCCGGTGTAAATCCCAAAGCCGTCCGTTTTTCGCCAACGCCGCTTCGGCCCGAAAAAGGAGGGCGATATTCCTCATGCCATTTTTTTCCGCGAAATTTTGAATGTTTCTCCGGCCCCCCGGTCTATCTCTGCGTCATCAGTTGTTTGCTTGGTTGCTTGGTTTGTTGGCAGAGGCGGCCCCCGGGGTGGTTCCCGGGAGGCCGCCTCTCCTCTTTTTGGGGATTGGCGATGAGGCGCGGGGGCCTTTCGTCGGAGCCTAAGCCGCCATGCCCGATTTTCGCGCCTACCTCGCCCACGCGCCCGCCTACGAGGCGGTCGAACTCTCGCTGCCTCCGGCGGAAACCCATCACCTCGTCACGGTCAATCGCGCCCGCCCCGGCGATCCGGTGACCGCCTTCGACGGCCAAGGCGCCGAATGGATCTGCCGACTCGACCGCGTCGACGGCAAGAAAACCGCCGTCCTGCGCGTGGTGTCCTCGACCCGTCGCCCGCCACTTCCGTGCTCGCTCATCCTCGGCCAAGGCCTGCCCAAGGGCGGAACCATGGACGAAATCGTCCGCCAAGCCACCGAACTCGGCGCCGCGCTCATCGCGCCCCTCGCCACCACCCGAAGCGAAGTCCACCTCGACGCCGACCGCGCCGACAAAAAACTGGAAAAATGGCGCACCGCGTCGGTCGAAGCCGCCAAACAGTGCGGCAACCCCTTCCTCCCGCGCATCGATCCGGTGCAGAGCCTCGCGACCTTCCTTTCCGGTTCGCCCACCCGCGACGCCGAACTGCGCCTCGTCGCCAGCCTGCGCCCCGGTGCGCGGCCGCTCCGCGCGGTGCTGACCGATTTTCGATCCACGCACGAAGGCCGCGCGCCGCGTTCGGCCGCCTGGCTCATCGGCCCCGAAGGCGATCTCACCCCCGGGGAAGTCGACGCCGCCCTCGCCGCCGGCTGGACCCCCGTCACGCTCGGACCGCTCGTGCTGCGCTGCGACACCGCCGCCGCCTACGCCCTGGCCGCGCTCCGCTGCGAGACCGAGACATAAAAAAGCCCCGGCGCACGGCCGGGGCGAAACGCTCTCCGCTCACTCCTTGGTGGCGGGTCGCTTGCCATCCAGGAATTGCAGCACGTCGGACGCCTGCTCCTTGGTCGTTCCCTTGTGGTCCGCGTAGACGATCTTTCCCTCGTGGATCAGATAGGCCTGACGCGCGGAAAACCCAAACAGGCTGCCCACGCCGAAGGCCTTGATCACCGCCTTTTCGGTGTCGGCGAGAAGCGTGAACGGAAACCGCTGCTCCTCCTTGAACTCGCGCTGGAGCTGCACGCTGTCGGCGCTCACGCCGATCACCGCCACGCCCGCCTCGGCAAGCTTCGCATAGGAATCGCGCAACGCGCAGCCCTGGGCCGTGCAGCCGCCCGTCTTCGCCTTGGGATAGAAATAGACGAGGGTGTATTTGTTCTTCGCATACACCTCGGCCAGATCGACCTTTTCCCCGGCGTCGGAAAGGGCGGAGGCCAAGGGCGCGGGATCGCCGACTTTGACGGCGTTGGCGGAAGCGAAGGAGAACATGGCGAGAAAGAGGCCGGCGAAAGCGAGGAGTCGTTTCATGGTGTTTGCGAACAACCCGCGGAACGAAGGCAACCTGCGCAAGCTCGCAAGCATCTCCGGCACAAATCATGGTATGCCGCCTCCCATCGGCCGCCGACTCCGCCCATTCTTCCGCATGCGCCTCATCCGCCACCTCGCCCCCGCCGGTCCCGCCTACGCCGCCCTCCAGCCCGACGGCTCCGCGCTGCCTCTCTCCGGCGATCCCTTCTCCCCCGGCAGCGACCCGCTCGTCCCTTCCGGTCCGGCTATCTCCCCCGGCAAACTTCTCTGCCCGATCGTCTCGCCCAACATATTCGGCATCGGCCTCAACTACCGCAGCCACGCCGAGGAAGTCGGCCGGCCCCTGCCGCAGTTCCCCATGATTTTCGTGAAAACCACGAACACGCAGCAAAATCCGGGGGATCCGATTCTCCTCCCGCGGTCCCAAAACGCCTCCGCCGAAGTCGATTACGAGGGCGAACTTGCCATCGTCATCGGCCGCGCCGCCAAAAACGTATCCCGCGAACGCGCCCTCGATCACGTCTTCGGCTACACCATCGCCAACGACGTCTCCGCCCGCGATTGGCAGTTCAAGTGGGGCGGAGGCCAGTTCTGCCAAGGCAAGGGCTTCGACACCTTTTGCCCGCTCGGCCCCGTGCTCGTCACGGCCGATGAAATCCCCGACCCCGGCCGCCTCGCCATCCGCACCCGCGTCAACGGCGAGATCCGGCAACAATCCACCACCGCCGACCTCATCTTCGACGTGCCCGCCCTGATCGCCTTCCTCAGCGCGAGCAAAACGCTTCTCCCCGGCACCGTCATCCTCACCGGCACCCCCTCGGGTGTCGGCGCCGGCTTCACCCCTCCCCGCTTCCTCCAACCCGGCGACACCGTCTCCATCGAAATCGAAGCCATCGGCACGCTCGCCAACCCGGTCGTCGCCGAACCGGTGTAAGCTTGGAGGGACGCCATCCCCGGCGTCCCTCCCACTGGCACCGCCTCCGCCAAAGCTCCAGCCGCTCCCCCGCCCTCCTCTGCCATCTTCAGGTCTCAGCTCTCAGGTTTCAGCCCTCAGATTTGTTTCTCCACCATGATCCGCATCGCCACCCCGACCGGTTTTGCCCTCGTCGCCCACCAGGAACACGCCCGCCTCGCCGGACGTTTCGCCGAACACTGGGGCAACACCACCTTCCCCGCGCCAGCCCCCGCCGACATCATGCCGGAAGTGCTCGTCGCCGTTGCGCGCCACGACGACGCCTGGGCCGCCCGCGACGCCACGCCCTTTCTCACCCACGAGCACCGCCCCTCCGCCTTCACCCGGGAACTCGTCGGCGCCTACTCCGCCTTCGAGGAGATCGATCTCGCCGACTACCTTGCCGTCCGCGGCGCCGCCACCGAGGCCGTCGCCGGCGACCACCCCTACGCCGCCATCCTCGTCTCGATGCACACGGTCAACCTCCTGACCGAGCAGGCCGACCTCGCCACCATCAAGCCCGCCGACCGCCCCCTCCACACCGCCTTCATCGAGGGCCAGCTCGAGCGCCAGCGCGACCTCGCCGCCTCCCTCCCGCCCGCGCTCGCCACCTACGCGACACCCGCCCTGCTCCGGCGCGCCTTCGAGTTTCTCCAGTTCTGCGACAACCTCTCCCTCCTCGCCTGCGTTCGCTACGACCAGCCGCGTCCGGTCCGCCACACCCATCCCGACGTCTCGGGCACGCCGCGCATCATCACCTGCACCCCCGTCGACGCCGCCACCTACCGCGTCGCCCCCTGGCCCTTCGATCAGCCATCGCTCTCCTTCACCGTCCCCGCCCGCCAGGTCCCCTCCGCCGCCTGCGCAGACCTCGCCACCTTTCGCGCCGCCTACGCCGCCGCGCCGGTGGGCCAGCTCCCCATCCATCTCGTCTCCGCCTGACCCTTCCGACTTTCAAGTCTCAGGTTTCAGGCCTTTGCCTTCTTCATGTCCACCTCCGGCCAACTCACCGACTGCGTCGTCCTCCTCGGCCCCGAGCTGGCGCCCTTCCTCTGCTCCCGCTTCGCCTGGTCGGGCGACACGATCAACGTCATCGACCGTATCAAGCCGGCCACTACTCTCGACTCCGGCGCCCGCGTCGTCATCCCCGGCCTCTACAACGGGCACACGCACATGGGCGACTCCGCCCTCCCCGACGGCGCCACCGGCCTCACCCTTGAGCAGGCTTTTTTCCGTCCCGCCGGCTACAAATACCGGGAACTCGCCAAGCTCACCCGCGAGACGCACCTGCCCCACCTGGAGGCCCACCTGCGCTACATGGCGAGCACCGGCACCGTGTGCCATCTCGACTTTCGGGAGCAAGGCCCCGCCGGAGCCGAGCTTCTCCGCGCCGCATCGCGGTCCACCGGGGTCGAATCGCTGATCCTCAACCAGTTCAACGAATCCCCTTTCGCCGAATCCACCCTGCGCGCCAACCAGCCCGACGCCACGCTCCCGCCCGCGCACCGCGCCGAGCTCGAACGCATGCTCTCCGTCGCCGACGGCTTCTCCGAGAGCACGATGAACGACCTCACCGACGCCGCCTGGGCCGAGATCCGCTCCCTCACCGCGTCGAAAGGAAAACTCCGCGCCATCCACTGCCTCGAAAACACAGGCTACCGCGAGCTCTCCCTCGCCACCACCGGCCGCGGCGATTTGGTCCGCGCCGTCGAACTCTACGACCCGCACCTCGTCATCCACATGACGGCCGCCAACGCCGAAGAAATCGCCCTGCTCGTGCGCGCGAAAAAAACCGCCGTCCTCAACCCTCGAGCCAACGCCAATCTCGGCCTTCCCCTTCCGCCCGTCGCCGCCCTTCTCCGAGCCGGCGCCAATCTCCTGCTCGGCACGGACAACGGCATGCTCAATTCGCCCAACCTCCTCGCCGAACTCGATTTCACCTACAAGCTCGCCAAGTCCCAGTTCGCCGACGCCCTCTCGCCCGACCCGGCGGAGATCCTCAAGATGGCCACGAGCAACATCCGCCCCGTCCTCGGCGGCGACCACCACGGCGCGCTCGAGGTCGGTCTCCCCGCGAGCTTCGTCGTCCTTGATTTCACAAAGGGCCACCTCCGCCACACCCGCCACATCGTCGCCAGCGTCGTCACCCGCGTCACCCCCGACGATGTCCTTGCCACCTACCGTCACGGCAAACCGCTCTTCCAATCGCCCGAACTTTTTTAGCCACGGAGAACACGAAGCCCAGACACAGAGTTCACAGAGCCAATCCCTTCAAGAAGCCAGCCCACGCCATGCCTTAGCCGTAGAGATTCAGTCGAAGGCGGAGTAGCGAGGTAAGGTGGCGAGCAGATTTCAGAGGCGAACGACCAAGGAATACCCGGAGGGTATTTCGCCGGAAGAGAGCCACTGAAAGGTGCCGCCAGATTGCCTCGATACGACCCTCTCGACTGAATTTCTACGGCTTAGCCGGCACCAAAGTCACCGCCCACCTCCCCGAAACTTCGTGTCCGAGCTCCGTGCTCTCCGTGTCTTCCGTGGTTTAAAACCCCGTCTCCATCCACGCTTCGCCCGCTTTTCATGCCGCAACACCACACGCTCTCCCCCGAGCCCTTCTGCGACCGCTGGAACAACGCCACGCCCCCGCGCCTGACCGTCGCGCCCGGCGACACCGTCACCTTCCAATGCGCCGATTCCTCGGGTCACCAGGTGAACCCCGACTGGACCGCCGCCGACTTCGCCGCGCGTTTCGACCCGCTTAAGATCCACTCCCTCACCGGTCCCGTGGCCATCGACGGCGCCGCCCCCGGCGACACCCTCGAAATCGTCATCGATTCGTATTCGCATCACGGATATGCTTGGACCAGCCTCATCCCCGGCCTCGGCCTCCTCGCCGGCGAATTCCCCGAGCATCACCTCTTCCACTGGAAACTCGAGGGCGCCGTCACACGCAGCTTCCCCGGCGTCACCCTGGATCTCCATCCCTTCGCCGGCATCATCGGCGTGCAACGCGCCGAGCCCGGCGAGTTTCGCACCCGCGCCCCCGGAGCCTTCGGCGGCAACCTCGACGTCCGCCACCTCACCGCCGGCACGCGGCTCTTTCTCCCTGTCTTTACGCCCGGCGCCGGCGTGCTCACCGGAGACTGCCACGCCGCCCAGGGCGACGGCGAAGTTTGCATCAACGGCATGGAGGCGCCGATGGACGCCACCTACACCTTCCGCCTCCACAAGTCTCCCGCCCGTCCCCTCGCCGGCCCCTACGCCATCTATCCCGCGCAGAGCTTCACGCCCCCGCGCTATGCCACAAAGTCCTCGCACCTCTTCATCGAGTCCGACGCCGACGCCCGCGAAGCCTGCAAACGCGCCGTCCGCCGCGCGATGGAGTTTATCGTCGACCGCCTCGGCGTGTCTCCACAAATGGCCTACACCCTCTGCAGCGTCGTGCTCGACCTGAAAGTCAGCCAACTCGTCAACGTTCCCACCACCACGATCACCGCCTGCCTCCCCGAGGCCATCTTCGACTAGATCCCTTTTAACCACGGAGGTCGCGGAGGGCCACGGAGAAGAGACCGCCAACCGCGCCCCCTTCTTTGCCTCTCTCCGTGCCCTCGGTGTCCTCCGTGGTTAAATAATTCCGTCCTCTTCCACCATGTCGCTCATCGCCGCCAAGCTCTCCGCCCTCGGTCTCACGCTCCCCGCCGCGCCCGTGCCCGGCGGCAGCTACGTGCCGCACCGTATCCATCGGAACACCCTCATCGTCGCCGGCGTCATCTCCAGCTTCAACGGCCGGATGACGCACGTCGGCCAGGTCGGCCGCGAGCAGACCATCGAGACCGCCCGCGAAGCCGCCCGCGTCTGCGCGCTCAACGTCCTCGCCGCCATCCAAGGCGCGCTCGGCTCCCTCGACCGGGTCGACGCCTTCCTCTACGTCGGCGGCTACGTGAACGCGATCTCCGCCTTCCCCGACGCCCCCGCCGTGATCAACGGCGCGAGCGACTTATTCGTCGATCTTTACGGCGACGCCGGCCGCCACGCCCGCGCCGCCATCGCCGTCGCCGGCCTCCCCAAAAACGCCACCGTCGAGATCCAGGTCACCGTCGCGATCAAAGACTAGGTTTAACCACGGAGACCACGGAAAAGCCACGGAACGCAAACCGTCGGCTGCGACTTCTTTTGCTTTCCTCCTCTCCGTGTCCTCCGTGCTCTCCGTGGTTAAAAATTCCGAGCCCATGACCTTCGCCGACTGGCAATCCCTCGCACCCGAAGCCGCCGCCCGCCTCGTTCACCAACGCGTCGGCGCCCTTCCTCCCGCGCAACAACGCGCCGCCCTCGCTTGGCTCGCCCCCGAGGCCCGCCTCGCCGCAGAACTCTCCACCGCGCCCGCCTCCTCCCCCCTCCGCGGCCTCCCCTTCGCCGCCAAGGACCTCTTCGACGCCGCCGGCCTGCCCACCTTCGCCGGCTCGAACTTCCTTCCCGAAGTCCGCGAGGGCCACATCCCCTCTCCCGATTTTTCCGTCCCCGTGTCCCCCGCCGACGGCGCCTTCATCCGCGACGTCCGCTCCGCCGGCGCCGCCCTCTCCGCCAAGGCGCACATGCACGAGTTCGCCTACGGCATCACCGGCGAAAATCCGCACTACGGCGATTGCGAGGTCCCCGGACACCCCGGCCGCACCACCGGCGGCTCCTCCTCCGGCTCCGCTCTCCTCGTGAAAGCCGGCGTCGTCCCCTTCGCGCTCGGCACCGACACCGGCGGAAGCATCCGCGTGCCCGCCGCCTTCTGCGGTCTCTACGGTTTCCGCATGACGCCCCGCCACCCGTGGATCTCCGATGGCGTCCTGCTCGCCGAATCGCTCGACACCCCCGGCTTCTTCACGACCAACGCCTCCGACCTGCGCGCACTCCTCGACGCGATGGTGCCGGAAGCGCCCCCGTCCGACTTTCAGGTTTCAGGTCTCCGCTCTCAAGTTTCCGAGCCACGCGGCGCGTGGCTCGCCCTCCCCGGCCTCGACCCCGCCGTCGAAACCGCCTTCCGCGCCGCCGCCTCGCGCCTCGCCGAGCCCCTCCCCGCCTCGACCGCGGCCGAGTTGCTCCCCCTCTTCGCCCCCGCCGCCGAACTCTACGCCCTCCTCGGCGGCGCGGAGACCTGGCGCATCCACGCTCCGTTCTACGACCGCTACCGCGACCGCTACGACCCCAACGTCCGCGCGCGCATCGACCGCGCGCGGACCTTGCAACCCGCCGACCTCGTTCGCGCCCAGGCCAACCGCGACGCCATCACCGCCGCGTGGGCGTCCTTGTTCCGCGAATACGACTATCTCGTCCTCCCCGCCTCGCCCCGCCCGGCGATCACGAAAGCCGAATGCACCGTCGAGATGCGCTCTCGCATCCTGAGCCTCACCGTCCCCGCCAGCATGGGCAGTCTCCCCGTCCTCGCCCTGCCCGTCCCGCTTCCCGACACCGGCGGCCTCGCCACCGGCCTTCAGATCGTGGTCCCCACGATCCACAGCCCCGCCATCCGCCACGCGTTGGCGCTGCACGGCTGAGGCTCAGCGCTCCGGAGACAGCCACTTGTCCCGGCCTTCCTGCTGGCGAAGCGCGATCGCCCTGAGCTCTTTCGCAACCAACAAGTCCTTGTCCCTCGCCAAGGCTTCTTTCCCCGCGATGAGGTCGCCGATGGACATAACCCGCACGACCCGTCCGCCCAACATCACCTCCCGTGCGTTCGCCCTCAAACGCGCGAAATCGCCCACCCCGAAAACTTCGGACAGAATATCCAAAACTCCCAGACGCGTGCGGAGGTAGATGTTTTTCAGATCCATTCCTGGAGGTGGTGTTTCCAAAAACGAGAGCTTCTGCGCCGTCATGCGATGACGCGGGTCCAAGTCCTTCAGCAGTCGCCTCAAGCGACCGATATTCTCGGTCGAACTCGCCCGCATCTCGGCAAGACCGCCGCGCACCCTCACCCGCGAGGCGCTTTTGCCCGCTTCGTCTTGGCCATCTCCTCGCGAACGAGCCTTCGGTTCTGGTCCCGATTCGCCGCCACCGACCGCACCACGCCCTTCCACGTTCTCCTTAATTTGGTCTGCGCCGGGTCCGCCCAACGAGCGAAACCGCCCGCGACCATGGCCTCCGCCCGTCCCATCTCCATCCGCTCCAGATGCTCTAGCTCCGCCCCGTCCCGAAAGAGAACAGGCGTCTTCCCCGAAAGGTCGAGCCGTGCCTCATGACGCGCCAGCACCTCGGCCAAGGGCGCGTTGTAACACGTCTCCTTTGCGACCACGCCCGTGTAGTCCGGGATATGCGCGTTGTCGCAGGTCAGGATCGCGGTGCCGTCCTCGAAACGCGTGCTCGCCTCCACTTTTTTCATTTCCATGCCGCCGAATCTTCCGGAGATCAGCGCGACCACCGTCCGCCTGTCGTCCGCTCGTCGATACAAGAGCATCGGGCCCTTCACCACGCTGGAATGCCGCGCAGTGAAATAGGCGCCGCACCGCGCCAATCCCGCCGCCTGCGCCTCGGCGATTTTCTTATCCAGGTATTCGGACTGCCATCCCGCGGCATCCAGCTCGCGGGGTTCGAGATCGCCCCGAATGTGTTCCTTCTCGAAAAGCGCCACCGCGTAAGGGATGAGTTTTATCAGGAGCCAAAGACCACCGGCGATGTAGAGGTAGATCATGTTTCGATGGTGAAAAATCGTCGCGGGCTTCTTCCCTTTGGCCGGCCCCTCACGCCCTCTCCCGATACAGCACGTCCACCACGTTGCGCAGTTGCTGCTCGTCGGTGAGGCCGTCGACAAGATCGTCCGGCACGCGGCCGACCTCGCGGAAATGCGCGGCGAGCTCGGCGTAAAGCGCGAGCCGCGCCGTCGGCTCGATTTGCTCGCGCCGGGCCAGCGCCTGCCAGGCCGCCCGCGCCTCCTCCGGGCTCGTCTCGCGCCGCAGTCGCGCCACCAAAGCCGCCTGCCCGCGGAGGCTGTTGTAGCGCTGCGCGCCGATCTCCGTCGCCTCCGGTATCCACTCCAGAGGCTCGTGCACGACGAGAGTCCCGGCGACGAGATCGCCTAGGCGTTGCCCGCGCGAGTTCAGCAAAGCCGCCACTCCGCCCACCGCGTAGGCGACGGGCAACGCGTCGATGAAACGGAGCAGATTTCGCAAAAGGCACTGCGTGAAAGTCAGCCGCAGACCTCGGGCGTCCACCACCCGAAGACGCAGCAGACGCTTGCCCAGGGTCTGCCCGCGCCACGCCCACTCGGCGTAAATATCGTAGCCGCGGGACAGCACGAAAAACATCACGATCATGAGCCCCTGGCCCGCGTCCAAACTCACGAGGTTCAGCAGCGACAACAGCAGTCCCACCACGCTCCACGCCGTCAGGACCACCGCCCAATCGATCATGAGCGCGCCCGCGCGCAGCACCGGACTTGCCAGACGAAAGGCAAACTCCACGCCCTCGGGAGTTGTCACCCGATACTGGCCGAATCGCGCGCTCATCGCGACTCCCCCTTCCCCGCGCCCTTCTCCGCCGCCGCGCCCGAGCGCGCCAGCCACCACACGAGCGCCGTGAGCTGCGCGACACCGAACGCGATCTTCGCCGCATACGGCACCGCCGGTTCGTGATGTTGCGACAAAAACGATTCGATGACGCCCGCCCACACGAGCAGCATGGCCGCGCCGCCGCAGAGCGTCGCCACGTCGCCCCCGACCGCGCGCAGCCGCGCCGACAACGGCTTTCGCTCACGCCGGCCGACCAGCGCGCCCGCCAGCACAAAGCCCGCCTGGCCCCCCAGCAGCATCGCGGGGATCTCCACCGAGCCGTGCGGCAGCAACCAGCCCGCGAGAAACACGGACTGCCCCGCGGCGATGTAATCGAGCGCCACCGCGCCGAGGATGACGCCGTTGTAGAACATGACCACCAGCGTGCCCGCCCCCCAGGTCAGCCCGAGCGCCATCGCGGTCAAAGTCACCCGCGTGTTATGCACCATCAGCGATCCGGCAAAGGTCGCCCGCGCGTTTTCCCCGTGGTCTTCGCCTTCGCGCGCCCGCCGCTCCTCGTCGGCCACGCGCTCCGCCGGGTCCCCGCGCAAGTGGGAAAAAGGCATGATCACCTCCTTCGCCTCCGGATCGAATGCCATCGCCGCCGCTCCGAACCCCGCGCCGCCCAGCATCAGCGCCAACGCAAACCAGAAGGCGCCCACCCGTCTCCGGAACGCCTGCGGAAACCCGCGCGAAACCCAGAGCCAAGGCCGCAACCGAACGCGCGCCGCGCGCTCGCCGTGAATCTCCGCGTAGCCCCGCGCCACCAGGCCCTCGAGGTAGGTCCGGGCGCCCGGGTCGGCCGCGTAGGTCCGCAGTCTCGCCAGATCGGCGCACGCCCGCTGGTAAAGCCCCTCCAGCTCGCGCGCTTCGTCCATATGCATCCGCCGCCAGGGATCGTCGGCGAGCTTGCGCAGCATCGCGTCGAGTCGCTCCCAGCGCGGCCGCTCCGCGGCGATGAAGTGGTCGAGGTTGACGATCATAGGGCCTGCCTCTGCTTCACGCGCAGATATTGGGTGAGAAGCTCCGCGGCGAAGGTCTCGTCGCGCAGCAGCCGCACCGCCACGCCCTGCGGCCTAAGCCGCGTCGCGAGACGGGTCGCCTCCGTCCAGCGCAGGTGCCCCGCCAGCCGGCGATAGACCTCCTCCGTCGAGTCCGGCTCCGCGCCGGTGAATAGCGGCGCCACCTCCGGCGGGCAAAGCTGGTTCACATGCACGAGATGCTGGCGCGCGAGCAACGGGAGATGCTTGGAAAAATCCTCCGCCAGCACCGAGTCGCTCAGATCGGTGAGAATAAACACCAGCGCGCGCCGCCGCAGGCGCTGACGCAAGGCCCGCACCACCTCGGCCGCGTCCGGACTCGCCTCCCCCGGCTGGAGCGCGTGCACGGCGTCGCGGCAAGCCCCGTAGTGCCCGGCGCCGCCGCCCGCGGGCAGAAAGAGCCGCACCCGGTCGTCGAACGCCACCAGTCCGAAACGGTCGCCCTGCCGCTGCGCCGCGAGCAGAAGCATCATCGCTGCCGTGATCGACCGCTCGAGCGCCGTCACTTCCCGGCCGTCGCGCAGCAACGTGCGCGCGCTGAGACGCGAGGCGTCGATGACCACATACACCTCCTGCGTGCGCTCCACCTGGAAGACCTTGGTCACCGGCCGCCCGCGCTTCGCCGTGGCCTTCCAGTCGATTTCATCGAAGCCGTCGCCGGGCAGGTAGTCGCGCAGTTTTTCGAAATCGCGCCCGCGGCCCACTTGGCGCCTCGCCTGCATGCCCCAGGGCCCGCGATCGAGAAAGAGCGCCGCCAGCGCCTTTCGCTCCGAAAACAAATTGGGCATCACCCGCAGCTCGGTCGCGAGCGCCTGCCGGCGCCGCAGCTCCCAAAAGCCCCAGGGGCTGCTCCGCCCGAGGCAAACGATCAGTCCGGAAAACCGTCCGCGACGCCGCGGCGTGAGCGTCCATACGTCCCGCGCGCGCGCCGCATTCTCCGGAAACACCACGTCGCGCTCCGCGTCCCCGACCTCCATCGCCGCAGGCGCGGCCAGCGCCACGCGCATGCGTCCCTCGCGCCCGTCCAGGCCCTCGAAAATCAGCGGCAGGTGGCTCGGCCGGTCCTTGGTCACACGGAGCAAATCAGGCGCCTGCGCGCGCGGCCAGTCGCCCCGCGAAAGCCCGCGCGCGAGATCGAGCAGCGCAGCGGCCGCCAGGCCGCCCGCCGCCACCAGGCCGATCGCGTCCACGCCGGGCAAAACCCCCGCCACCGCCGCGAGCGCCGCCACTCCGCCGGTCCAGGCCAGCAGGCGAGCTTGCGGCGCGATCAACACGCGCGGCCGCTCGCGCCCGGCCGGCGCGGAGGAAGGAGGAGTGGGGGCGTCGGCGTTCATCGGCGCGGTCTCAACGCGGCACCGCCACCTGATCCAGGATGCGGGCCAGCACTTCCTCGACGGTCACGCCTTCGATCTCGAACTCGGGGCGCAACACAAGCCGGTGGCCGAGCACGGCCGCGGCCAGGCCGCGGACGTCGTCCGGCGTGACGAAATCGCGCCCGGCCACCGCGGCCCGCGCGCGCGCCCCGAGGAGGAGCGCCTGCGTGGCGCGCGGTCCGGCCCCCACCAGCACGCTTTCGTGTCCGCGCGTGGCGCGCACCAGATCGACGGCGTAGGCCGCGAGTTCGTCGCGAAGCAGCACCTGGCCGAGCGTGGCGCGCAGGCGCGCGAGTTCGCCCGGGCCGAGCACGGCCTTCACCGCGCCGTCGGCGAGGCGTTTCTCCGGGCTCTCGCCGGAGAGGATGCGACGCGCCAGCTCCAGCTCCTCGTCGCGCGCGGGCGGCTCCATGCGGATCTTCACCATGAAGCGGTCCTTCTGCGCCTCGGGCAGCGGATAGGTGCCCTCGGAGTCGGCGGGATTCTGCGTAGCGAAAACCGTGAAGTTGTCGTCGAGCGCGTGCGTCTCGCGGTCGATGGTGACGACGCGTTCCTGCATCGCCTGGAGCAGCGCCGCCTGCGTCTTGGCGGGCGCGCGGTTGATTTCGTCAGCGAGCAGGAAGCTCGTGAAAACCGGTCCGCGCACCAGCGTGAAGCTGTTGTTCTGAAGGTTGAATACGTTCGTGCCGGTGATGTCGGCCGGCATGAGGTCGGGCGTGAACTGCACGCGGCCCGAGGGCACGCCGAGCACGTGGCCGAGCGTGCGGACGAGCAGGGTCTTGGCCACGCCGGGCACGCCCTCGATGAGCGCGTGCTGACGGGTGAGCAGGGTGATGAGCGTCAGCTCGACGACGGCGTCCTGCCCGATGATGACCTTGGCGATCTCGGCGCGGGCGGCGGCGAGAGTCTCGGTGGCGGTGGAGAATTCCGGATTCATGAAAGGTGTTTTTTGGAAAGGGCGCGCGTTGCGGCGCGGTGCGCGCCGACGGGGTCCGCCGCGGTGGCCGCGGGGACGTTATCCAAGCGCCGGCGGTCCGAGGCGCCGGCCGTGGCGCGCCAGGCTTCCAGGCAGGCCTCGTGCAGCTTTTCCGGCGGCACCGCACGGCGCAGCAGGGCTTCGAGCCCGGCGGTCGGAGCGATCGTCAGGCGCAGCTCCGCGTCTTCCGGGGGCACCGGGGCCAGGGAGCTCGCCCGGCGCCACATCCAAAGCCCCGCCAGCAAAAGAAGCATCAGGGCCGCGCCGCCCAGCCCGTAGCGGCGCGCCAGCACGGCCACGCCGCTCTCCGTTTCCACGCCGAGATGCGATTCCACGAACACGATGCGGCGCGCGTCGCCCAGCAGGCCCGCGAGCAAGGCCGTGGCCCGCTCGCGTTGCGCGGCCTCGTTGCTCAAAGGGAAACTGTCGGCGAACAAGGTCACCCGCCCCGCTCCTCGCGCGCGGCTCATCATCACGATGTCGCCGCCGCGTTGATACTGCGCGCTCCAGCCATCCTCCGCGCGAGGCAGGAAAAACAAATCCGACCGCCAGCTCGCAAGCGCCTCCGGCCACTTGTCGGGGGCTCCCGCGGCGCGCAGGGCGTCGGGCTCCTCGTCGCGGGTCAGCAACTCGCGGCGCGCCAGCCGGAATCCCCAGCGGCGCTCGTGCTCGGAAGCGTGGCGCGGAGGCGGGTCGCTGCGGATCGCGCGCGATCCGTCCGCGTCGTCGGACTCCGGCGCGTCCTTTTTCTTATCGGACTTTTTGGACGGCTTGGCCTTCCCGACCGCCTTTTCCTTTTCGGCGTCTTTCTCCACGTCCTCGGTCTCGTCCTTGGGCAAGGCCCACGGAGCCTCGCGCACCTCTCGCGCCACCACGGCGTCGCCCGGCCCGCTGTATTCGGCGCGCCAGGCGACGACCACCGAGGCCCCCGCGATCGCCGCGCGATCAAGCGCGGTCCAATACTCCTCATCGAGCTCGCGACGAACGCCGGCCACCAAGATCAAGTCGCCCGCACCGCCCACGAGACGCGCGGCCGGGCGCGTCCAGCGCTCGACGCGCCGGCCGGGTAGCAACCGGGCGGCGTCGTGCAAGGCGCGGGCGCCGAGCGGGTCCGCGCGCAGCGTGGAGTATTCGGGAAACAAATCGCCGCGCGCGACGCGCAGACGATACACCGAGCCGACGCCCCAGAGCAGGAGCAGCGCGAGCGCGAAGACCAAGACGAGGGGACCGCGGCGCTTCATGCCCCGCCTCCCTTTCCAGGCAACGCGCGGGTCTCGAGCTCCGCCATCCAGGCGCGAACTTCCGGCTCCGCGGCGAGATCGCGGCCATACCACACCCGTTCGAAAGCGAGACGGCGCGACCGGAAACGCGAGACAAGCTCGCCCCGACCGGCCGCCCGTCGCGCGAGTTCCCGTTCGTAATCGAGATTGGTTTTTGCCCGCGCAAGAGTGACGAGCCCCTCCGACCCGAGGCCGGCCAGCGTGGCAAGGTAGAGCGCGCGGAGGGCGAGCCGCCATTCGCCGCGCGAGATCTGCTCGCGGGCGAGCGCGAGCCACTCGTCCGCGGGAAGGCGCGAGGCCTCCAATTTGTCGTCGTTGAGATCGGGGGGAAGCGCGGTGGCAGGCGTGGCGGATAGCACGCGCGGCGCGGTCCGGCGGCGCTGCTTCCATCCGGTCCACAAAATCCAGACGAGAGCGAGCAGGCAGAGACCAAGGAGGAGGTAGAGAAGAACGCGGGCGAGGGCCGCGAACGCTCCCGAGGTGCCATCGCGCGGCTTTTTCTCCGGCGTCTCCTTGTCGTTGTCGAAAAGCCCGTCGAGCCAGCGAGTGAACCGTTCAACAAGATCGATGCAGTCCCGCACGATCTGCGCGATCCATTCCAGGCCGGCGCGCACAAAGGCCTTGATCGCGCCGTCGCCCTCGCCCTCGAGGTCGGCCAGCGGCAAAGGCTCCAATCGCCAGCGAAACTCGCGTTCGCGCAACGCATCGTCGAGCGCGGCGTCGAGCTCCGCGGGCGTGACCGCGGACGAGGCCGGCGGGGCGGCCTCCTGCGCCCGAAGCCCGCCCGCCGGCGAACCGTCGCCGACGAAAAGGAGCAAGGCGAACGCCGCGAGCGGCGCCTTTGCGGCCGCGGCGCCGGCCCGCGGGGACGCGGCGCGAATCTCCAGCCGCAGATCTTCGCCGCTCAGGCGGGCCTCGCCGTAGAAAGTCCGCAGCACATGATACGCCTTCGCCAAGGGGTCGACCGTCACCCAGGTGAGCGCGGTCACCAGCGCGAGAAACGTGCTGTTAAACGCGGACCACCCATCGAGCGCGAAAAGGTTGTCCAAGCCCAGGAGCGTGCGCGCCAGCCAGGGCGCGACGTAGAAGGTGCTCGCGACGTTCACCCACGCGCAAAGCCACAGACCGGTGAAGAGGAGCAGCGCCAGATGCGCGGCGGCGGGCCAGCGCCGGGCCTCGCGCGCCGAGCGTCGCTCCAGGGTGTCGCCGGGCGCCTCCTGGGTGGCGGCGAGCGCGGTGGCGTTCTCGAAATACATCCAGGCGAAGCCGGCCGGAACGGTGAGGAGCGCGGCCACGGGCAGGATCGGCGCCGCCCAGCCTTGCACGCGCGCCTGCCGCGCCGCGATCCGCATCAAGCCGCGGACGCCGAGGCGCGGCGACGGCGTGCCGAGCCTGCGCGCCCGCAGGCTCGCGCAAAACGCGGACTGTGCGGTCTTGAGCCAAACAAACAGAACGACCAGTCCGAGCGCCCGCCAGAGAATGTCCGCAGGCCTCGGGGCAAACCAGCTGGCCGAGGCCCAGAACCACGCCAACCCGAGCAGCCAGGGCGTGACGCCCGCCAGATAGAGCGCCCATGCGGAGGCGGGCGTTCCACGCAAGAGATGCACCGACTCCTCCACGAGCTCCACCGAGCCCGGCCCCGCCTCCTTGTTCCTCGGTCGCGAGCGGCTCATCGTCCGAAGGTTTCCTTCCAGATCGTTCCGTCGTGGAACTCGCTCGGTATCGCCGCCAGGACGCGTCCGAGAAGATAGAACCCCAGCACGAGGCAAAACAAAGACCCCGCCGTAAGCGCCGCTCCGCGCATCCGCGACCAAGGGATGTGACGCGCCCGCTTTTGTTCCCCCGCGACATGCTTCGCGAAGCAAGGTCCGCAGTAGATGCGGTCCTCGTGCTCCGTGACGCACTCGCGGCAAAAGCCCCCCCCGCAAGCCGTGCAACGCGCCACCGCTTCGCGCTCTTCGTGACGCGCGCAACGCCGCCGCGGCGCGGACGCCCGCGCCGGAACCGCAGGCGGCATGAACGCGTCGGGCTGCGTCATGAGGCTTCGGATACGCCGGAGCCGGGCGCCGGCGCGTCGCCGGCCGGTCCCGCGTCCGCCCCGGAGGCGGCTTCGGCCCGCTGGATTTCCCGGATAAGAGGCTCCAGCCGGGCCAGGAGCTTCCGCGCCTTGCGGCGACGCGCGACATTGGGCCACTCGGTGCGCTGCACGGCGGTGACGACGTAGAAGCGGCAGGTGCGCGCGGAAACAAGTCCGTAGAGCAGAATCGGCGCGCTCATCGCGGCGAAAACCCAACAAAATATCGCGACGTCGGCAGGGGCCACGGTCAGGGCGGGGACCGTGAACAGCACAACCAGACCCGCGCCGACAGCCGTGACCCAGCGCGCCTCGCGGCTCGGACGCACGAGGAACCCTTGGATGTCTCGCAACCACACGCGCTGGTAGCGCTCCGTCATCATGTTGGCCTCCGCGAGGAGCACGTGCCCCTCGCCCAGCCAAAGGCTGAAACGGCTGCCGACGCTGCCGCGCCAGCCGACGAGTTTTTGGTAGAGACGGGGAATGCGGGCCATGGACGCGGCGGTGGTCAGAAGTTCAGCCAGAGCGAGACGCCAAAAGTGATCCATCCGCCGATCTGCAACAGAGCGACAAGCCCCGCCACCACGAAGCGCCAGCGCCCCGGGCGAAGAAGGCTTCGGGGCTTGCGCCAGCCGACTATCACGAGCCCGAGCGTGAGAGGCGCGGTCAGCAGCGTGATTGGCCACATGAAAATGGGGAGCAACGCGGCGGTCATGGCCATCTGGTCGTAGACCACGATCTCGTCCGCCTTTTGCACCGTCTTCTTGCGCGCCGACGACACGCACGGCGGGCAAAGCACCCGCCCCTCCTCGGACGGCACTTCGCACACGGCGCAAACGTAGCGGCCGCAGCCGTCGCAAATCGCCGCCGCGTGGTTTACGGGGTGGAAATAGCAGGTCGCGTCGCCGTCGACGGAACGCGCGGCCCGCGCCACCCTCCGGCCCCGCCGCCTCGCCGGGAAGACAGTGTATTCCAGCGGCGTGGCACAGCGCTCGCAGGCGCCTTCGCCGGCATCACCGTTCTCGCCAAGGCCCCGCAAGGGAGCCTGGCATTTGGGACACGGCGGCGCAAAGCCCTCGGGCGGGGGCGGCGGCTCGGCGGTGGACATGACGGGAGCGGGGGCGCGGCTTCGCTGCGACTTCAGGTGTTGCGCACGTCGATCACGCGGGTGTCGCACATGCGGTCATGCAGGGCGCGGCGCTGCTCTTTGTCGAATGCCACCATCAGATAGCCTATGCCCATGATGAGGCTGCTGACGATTTCAGAGAAGTAACGGGCGACGATGCGACCATGGCTCAACTTGGAGCCGTCGGCGCGCACGAGCTTGAGGCCAAGCATGCGCTTGCCCGGCGTGGCGTCCTGCTTGCGAATGAAGTAGAGCACGTAGCCGATTCCGAGCGCGAGACCGAGCAGTTGCGCGGCGACTTGAAACATGATCATCCGCATGCCGAGTTCCTCGGGGTCCACCTGCGAGGTGTCCGGAGTGAAGAATGCGAACGAGCCCAGCAGCAACATGCCGAGCATGCCCTGCGGGATGATGCCGATAGCCCAAAGGATCACGCCATCGATGAATTTCGCGCCGAAACGCCGCCAGAAGCCCGCGTAAACGAACTCGCCGGGTTGCGACACGCCTTCGCGGAGGCGTTGGAAAAACTCCTCCTTGTGTTCGGCGCTCACCCAGCGGCCCTCGAACTCGAGCATGTCCCGCTTCGGGCGGCGTTGGCCGCTTACGGCGCAGACCGCCGTGTCGTCGCCATAACCGCCGCCGGCCGCCGGCGCGCCGGTCGGGGCGCTCGTCGTCATCGGGCCGTAGGGCCGCCAATCCGGCCAGCCCTCCCGCCATACGAGTGTCTCCGCTCGCACCACGCCCGTTTGCACGAGCTTGGCGAATTCGTCGTCCGATACCGGACCGCGTTGCTGACGATCTACCTCGTAATACCAGGGCATAGTATAACCACGCAGGGGAGAAGTTTCCCCATAGGCAATCCCGCAATGCCGGCCGCGCGATTTCCCGGCGGACTCGCGCAAATCGGTTTATTCCGAAGACAGCGCCTATTCCATCCCGAACGCCTTCCTCAGCTCCGCGAGCGCGCTGTCGGGCATCGGCACGAGCGGCCCGAGCGGGCGGCTCAACTGCAGGGCCTCCGCCGTCGCCTCCAACACCTCCAGGCGGTCAAAGGCTTCCAACAGCGTGCGCCCGACGATGAGCGCGCCTTCGTTCTCGATCAGCAGCACCGGACACCGCTTCAGCGACATCCGCGCGGCCAGCGATTCGGCGTCGGCGACCACGTCCGCGAAAGGCGTCTTCGGGGCGTCGCCGAGTACGAGGTAACTCTCCGGAATCGTCCGCGATGAGAAGGCCGCGTCCGTCATGCAAAACGCGCTCGCGCACATCGGCTGTGCGTTGATCACCGCGCCGATCTCCGGGTTCGCCGCATAGATCAGCCCGTGCAGGCGGCTCGTGCGGCTAGCGCGTTTCCCCTGCTCGCAGGCCTCGCGCGACACGCGCACCAGGTTTTCCGCCGTCAGCTCCAAGCGGTCGCGTCGACGCGGCGTCGTCACGAAATGCGCCGCGTCCACGCGCGCCGAGATCGAGCCCGCCGTGCTGATCATGAGACGCTGCCGATACGCGCGGTGCGTGAACTCGCAGACCTGCGCGCGCAGCTCCTTCTCCGCGTTGCTCGCCGCCAGCGCGGGCAACACGCCGTAGTCCGGCACCGTGTGATTGTTCAACGCCTCGGCCGGCAGAGAACGCAGTTTGCCCAGCGCCGACGCGCGGATGTCGGTCTGCGCGACAAACTCGAGCGTCTCGAAGCGCTGAAAGGCCTCCGCCAGATCGCGGCCGCCGATGACGACGCCGTGGTTCTCCAGCATCACGCAGTCCGCACCGCCCGCGAAGGCGGCGGCGATTTTCTCCCCCAGCTCCTGGCTGCCCGGGCACGCATAGGGCGCATAGGCGATCTTGCCGCAAACCTGATAGGCGTGCGTCTGCACGCGCGTTTCCGGCAAACGACGCACGATGCTGAAAGCGACCAACGCGCCGGGATGCGCGTGGACGATGGCCTTGATGTCGGGACGCGCCTTGTAGATTTCGCGGTGAAAGGGAAACTCCGAGGACGGCGGATGCAGCCCCTCGCACGACCCGTCGGCCCGCACGCGCACGACGTCGCTCGGGCGTAGCGCGCCTTTGTCCACGCGCGAGGGCGTGATCCAGATGCCGCCGTCAGAGTCGAGGATCGAGAGATTCCCCCCCGAGGTCGTCGTCATGTGATAGCGGTAAATACGATCCATTGTCGCCACCAGCTCCTCGCGCGGATGCAACCAGTTCGGAGAGTCCATGTCCCCAGCCTGCGCAACATGGCGGAAGCGTCAAAGGCGAGTCGGCGCGACGGCGGTTTTCACCAAAAAACGCCCTGCCGCCGAAGGCCGCCGCGGCCGGCCCGGACACATCCGAACCCGCCTGTTCCCGACGCGTTTTGTTCTCCCCGCGCCGAGACGCTTCTGCTCCGCTTGCCGCGTGGCCCGCCTGCTTCTCCTGCTTTTTCCCGCGCACGCGCCGCGCGCCGCGTGGAACCGCGCCGCCAGCGCGCTGTTCATGCTGGGGCTCGCCGCTTTTTCGCTGCGCTATTTCACCATCGCCGTCGACGACCTCGGCTGGGCGCCCGGCCCGATGCACGGAGTGCACCTCGTGTTTCACGAGGCGGGCCACGCGATTTTCGCGATGGTCGGCGCGCCGCAACAGCTCGTCGCCTTCATGGGGAGCGGACTGCAGGTGCTCTTCCCGCTCATCCTCGCCGGGGCTTTCTATCTCAAGAATCGCGACGCCTACGGCGCGGCCGTCTGCCTGTGGTGGGCCGGCCACGCGACGCTCGATGCCGCGCCCTACATCGCCGACGCCCGCGCGCTCGAACTGCCCCTGCTCGGCGGCGGCAACGGCCGCGAGATCGAGGGCCACGACTGGGAATACCTTCTGGGCGAATGGAACGCCCTGCCGCACGACACCCGCATCGGCGCGGCCGTCGCGCTCGCCGGCCGCGTCGCCATGATCGCCGCCTTCGCCTGGGGCCTCGCGACCCTCGCCTACGAGACGTGGTTCTTTCCGACCGAGGACACGTCGCCCGAATCCGCGTAACCGCCTTTCGGATACATGTCCGGCGTCTTTCTCTCCGCGCCCATCCGCGCGATCCGCGGTTAAACGGCTCCGCCCAACGGCACCCTACGCCACCAGCGGCGCCGCGCGCTGGCAGATTTGCAACGCCAGCCCCCAGGGATCGCGCAACATCACCAGTCGCGAACCGTCCGGCGGCAGCACCTCGGTGACATACGTCGCCCCCGCCGCTTCCAGGCGCGCCCGATCCGCCGCAGCGTCCTTCGACACGAATGCCAGATGCACGATCAACGGATCCATCTTCGCGTAGTCCGGCACTTGGTCCGGTGGATTCCGGTAGATCTCGATGATCGAGCCCGCGCCATCATGCAAGAAATGCGTCTGCGCCGGCGCCGGGATGTGGCGCACGACGCTCATTCCGAGGTGCGTGCAATACCAAGCCGCCACGGCGACGGGATCGGCGACATTGAGGGCGACGTGTTCGAGCTTCATCGGCGGAAAGGAGAGTTTGGAAAGCGCGCCAGCAAGCGCGGCAGGTCGCCGACGCTCAACCCCCATCGCCTGAAACTGATTCCACCCCGCCGAAGGCCGCGCCGCGGAGCTTCCGTCGCCAGGTTTCAGGTCTCCGCCCTAATCCCTCTCCTTTCTCCCATGTCACCGCTCCCCGACTGTTTCTACTGCCGCGAAGACGAGCGCCTCGACGCCCTCATGATCGAGGTCGCCACTCTCGAGGTCTCCACGCTCTACCTCTTCAAGGAGCAAACCTACCACGGCCGCTGCCTCGTCGCCTACCGCGACCACGTCAACGAGCTCTACGAGCTTCCGGACGCGGAACTCGCCCTCTTCACCCAGGACGTCGCCCGCGCCGCGCGCGCCATGAAAGCGGCCTTCGACCCCGCCAAGATCAACTACGGCGCCTACTCCGACAAGCTCCCGCATCTCCACGTCCACCTCGTGCCGAAGTATGTCGACGGCCCCTCCTGGGGCACGACCTTCACGATGATGCCCGAGCCGAAAAAACTCCTTTCCGACGCCGGCTACGCCGCCCTTGTCGCGCAGCTCCGCGACGCCCTCGCCTGATCCTCCCCGCCCCGGCCGAAGCCGAAAGAACCTCCGCTTCCCGCCACCCCGCGCCGCGC
>CAMLQS010000009.1 GCA_946482165.1 uncultured Verrucomicrobiota bacterium
GTATGAGAAGCTCGCGGGCATGACCGGCACCGCCGAGACCGAGGCCACCGAGTTCCACGACATCTACCGTTTGAGCGTGCAGGTGATTCCCACGAACAAGCCCTGCATCCGCATCGACCGGAACGACTCCATTTTCAAGACCCGTCGCGACAAATACAACGCGGTGACCAAGGAAATCGAGGCGGCCAACAAGAAGGGCCAGCCCGTGCTCGTCGGCACCGTTTCCGTCGAGCAATCCGAAGTGCTTTCCCGCATGCTCAAGCGCCTCGGCATCGTGCATACCGTGCTCAACGCCAAGATGCACCAGCAGGAGGCCGAGATCGTCGCTCGCGCCGGCCAGCGCGGAGCCGTGACCATCGCCACGAACATGGCCGGCCGCGGCACCGACATCAAACTCGGCGAGGGCGTCCGCGAACTCGGCGGCCTCTATGTGATCGGCACCGAGCGTCACGAATCGCGCCGCATCGACCGGCAGCTCCGCGGCCGTTGTTCCCGCCAAGGCGATCCCGGTCTCACCAAGTTCTATCTCTCCCTCGAGGACGACCTCATGCGCCTCTTCCTGCAGGGCAATCTCGCCTCGCGCATGATGGAGGGCTCGATGAAGGAAGGCGAAGAGCTGGAGCATCCCTGGCTCAACCGCTCCATCGAGAGCGCGCAGAAGAAGGTCGAGCAGCAGAATTTCTCCGCCCGCAAGCGACTGCTCCAATATGACGACGTGCTCAACCAGCAGCGCGAGGTCGTCTATGGCATTCGCAACGGCGCGATCCACGCCGACCGCCCGAAGAGCATCATCTTCGAGCAGGTCGAGGAAGAGGTCTCCGCCCGTCTCGAGACCGCCGGTTTCGGCGGCAACGCGGCCACCGCCAACGCCGCGAAGGCCGGCGTCGAGGGCTTTGTCGGCTGGGCCAACACCCACTTCCCGATCGGTCTCAAGATCGAAGACGTGCAAGGCAAGAACCTCGACGACGCGCTAAAGCTGGTCGTCGACAAGATCCGCGACGCCTACGCCGTGAAGGAGTCGGTCGAGATCCCCGAGGCCCTCGGTTCGATCGAGCGCTACATCGTTATCAACGCGATCGACCACCACTGGCAGGAGCATCTCACCGAGATGGAGGAGCTTCGCCGCTCCATCGGTCTGCGCAGCTACGGCCAGAAGGATCCGCTCGTCGAATACAAGGGCGAGGCCTACAAATATTTCGAGGAGCTGATGCAGAACGTGCGCCTGCAGATCTGCACCGGCCTCTTCCGCAGCGCGTCGAACATGCAGGTGTTCGAGAACATGCTCGCGATGCTGGCCAAGAACGCCCGCGCCCAGGGTCCAGCCGGCACCGTGCCTCCGATGCAGGTGCGCGCCGCCGCCTCGGCTCCGACACGGCCGCCGCAACCGTTGCCTCCGTCCGCTTCCGCCCAGTCTCCCGCGGCCAATCCCCAGCTGCCGGCCGGCGAGATTCCGCGCGTCACCGCGCAGGTTCGCACGATGATGACCACGAGCGGCCTCACCCGCCCGCCGCAGCCTCGCCCCTCCGAGGGTGGCGCCGCCCCGCAGCCGCCCCAGCCCGAGCCGCCGCAGCAAGGCTGAGCTCAGATAACAAACAAAGAGGCCCGCTCCTTCCGGAGCGGGCCTCTTTGTTCGGCGCCGAGATTTTCAACGGATGGCATCGGCTTGATTTCTGCGCGAACGCCAAAGGCCATAACTCGAAATGGTGATCACCGAAATAGGAGCCAACCAGGCGAACACGGAATTCTTGAAGCGGGCCTCCGTGTTTTCCGCGATTTTTCTCAAGTCGTTCTCGGTCAGTTTTTCCCGTGCTTCGGACGGAACGGTAAGCCCTCGATAGTAGGCATGCAGAAGCACGTTTTCCCCATAAAGGCCGGCCGCCCATACGACGCCCACGAACAAAAGCGTTTGAAGCGCACCTTTCACTTATGGCCGCGCTGTTCTATGTCACGCCTTCCGCCGCACGCGCGAATCCTCCGCCTTGCGCAGCTTCTTTGGGAAGTCGGCAATCGCGTGCAGTCCGCGGCTTTCCTTGCGCTGAAGCGCGCAGGCGACGATCAGCTCCGCGACCTGGATCAGGTTGCGCAGCTCGAGCAGTCGGGGATCGACCGAGAAGTTCCAGTAGTAGTCGTGGGTTTCCCGCGCGAGGGTGGCGATCCGCGTGCGGGCGCGCTCGAGGCGTTTTGTCGTCCGCATGATGCTGACATAGTCCCACATCGTGCGGCGCAGCTCGTCCCAGTTGTGCGCGATGACGACGCGCTCGTCCTGGTCGCCGCCGCCAAGGTCGCGCCAAGGCGGGATCACGGGGGCGGGCGAATCCATTTTCTCGATACGCTTGAGATAGGCGTCCACCGAGGCGGCGCCGCGGTGGGCCATGACCACGGCTTCGAGCAGCGAATTGGAGGCGAGGCGATTCGCGCCGTGCAGCCCGGTGCAGGCCACCTCGCCGCAGGCGTAGAGGCCCGGGAGAGCCGTTTCGGCGGAAAGATTGGTGGCGACGCCCCCGCAGGTGTAGTGCGCGGCGGGAACCACCGGGATCATCTGCTTGGCGATGTCGATGCCCTCCTCGGCGCAGGCCTTGTAGATGAGCGGAAAGCGCGAGCGCAGGAAGGCGGCGTTGCGGTGGGTGATGTCGAGCCAGACATGCGGCGCGCCGGTGCGCTTCATCTCGGCGTCGATCGCGCGGGCGACGATGTCGCGCGGGGCGAGGTCGGCGAGTTTGTGGTAGCGCGTCATGAAGGCCTCGCCTTCGACGTTGCGGAGGATGGCTCCTTCGCCGCGCACCGCTTCGCTGATGAGGAAGCGCTTGCCCGAGACCGAGTAGAGCGCGGTCGGATGGAATTGGATGAATTCCATGTTTCGCACTTCTACACCCGCGCGGTAGGCCATGGCGATCCCGTCGCCGGTGGCGATGTCGGGATTGGTCGTATAGAGATAAACCTGCCCGGCGCCGCCGCTGCTGAGCATGACGACGGGGGCGTGAAACTCGACGACGCGCCGGTCGTGCACATCCAGGGCGTAGACGCCGGCGACGCGGTCCTGCCCCGCGGCGGCTTTTTTGCCGCGACGGCTCTTCGCGATCTTGCCGGTGGTGACGAGATCGATGGCGAAAAAATGCTCGAAGAGCGCGATGCGGGGTTCGCGCGCGATGGCGCGGGTGAGCGATTCCTCGATCGCCTTCCCGGTCATGTCCTTGACGTGGAGGATGCGGCGCTCGCTGTGCCCGCCCTCGCGGCCGAGGTCGTAGCCGCCGTCGCCGTCCCGGGAGAATTTGAGCCCGAGGTCCACAAGCTCCTGCACGCGCTCGGGGCCGTCGGTGACGATCTGCTTCACGACCTTGCGGTCGCAAAGGCCGTCTCCCGCGACGAGGGTGTCGGCGACGTGTTTGGCAAAGTCGTCGGTCTGCGCGGTGACGACGGCGATGCCGCCCTGCGCGTAGTTGGTGTTGGAGTCCGCCTTGTTCTTTTTTGTGAGAATCGCGACGGAGCGGCCCAGGCGGGCGACCTTGAGCGCGAAACTGAGCCCGGCGATGCCGGAGCCGATGATAAGGACGTCGTAGCGGCGCGCGGCCGGCAGGGCCGGGGCGGTCGATTCGGGAGCGCCGGAAGGCGCGGGAGAGGGTGAGCTCACAAGACGATGTTGTCGATCAGGCGGACTTCATCGACCCAGACCGCGATGGTCATGACGGAGCGGCCGGGCTCGGCTTCCTTTGCCGGCTCCATCGAGTAGCGGTCGACGAGAGAGACGTAGATCACGCGAATGCGGCGCTGCTGGCCGAGGATGTGGGTTGCCTCGGCGACGAGCCGGTCGGAGCGGCGTTCGCCGGCGGCCACCATGTCCCGGGCTTTGAAAAGCGCGCGGCTGATGGAGAGCGCCTCGGCGCGCTGGGTCGCGGTGAGGTAGCGGTTGCGAGAGCTCATCGCGAGGCCGTCCGGCTCGCGCAGGGTGGGCGCGACGACGATATCGATGGTGAAGTTGAGGTCGGTGACCATCTTCTGAATCACCGCGACTTGTTGCGCGTCCTTCTGGCCAAAAACGGCGAGGTCGGGGCGGCACATGTTGAACAACTTCGCCACTACGGTCGTGACCCCGCGGAAGTGGGAGGGGCGGGAAACGCCTTCGAGGGGCTTCGCGATCCGCTCCTCGGTGATGAAGGTCGAATAGCCTTTTGGATATACCTCGTCGGGAGGCGGGGCGAAAACGTAGTCGGCGCCGGCGGATTCGCACTTTGCGACATCGGCCTCCAGTTCGCGCGGATATTTGTTAAAATCCTCGCTCGGAGCGAATTGAGTTGGGTTTACGAAGATCGAGACGACGACCTTGTCCGCGCGTTCCGCGGCGAGACGCACGAGGCTGAGATGACCATCGTGGAGGGCGCCCATGGTGGGCACGAGTCCGATGATCTGGCCCTTGGAGCGAAGCTCGTGGGCGAGAGTCTGCATCTCGAGAACGGAGGTGATGATTTGCATGCGTGGGACGGGTCGCGCAGGGAGACGCGGGGCTTGAACAAAGGCGGCGCGCACCTCTTGTTCAAGCGTTTCACCCAACGCTTACCGACTCCCACGCCATGATCCGCATCAACGAGAATTACCTGAAGCTCAAGGCCAGCTACCTCTTTTCCGATATCGCCAAGCGCGTCGGCGCCTACGCGGCCGCCAACCCCGACAAGCCGGTTATCCGCCTCGGCATCGGCGACGTTACCGAGCCTTTGCCCCAAGTTTGCATCGAGGCCCTGAAAAGCGGCGCGGAGGAACTCGCCAATCGCGCGACCTTCAAGGGCTACGGTCCCGAGCAGGGCTACGCCTTTCTTCGCGAGGCCATCGCCTCCAACGACTACGCCGCGCGCGGCTGCCCCATCTCGGCCGACGAGATCTTTGTTTCCGACGGCTCCAAGTGCGATTGCGGCAATATCCAGGAGATATTCGCCACCGAAGGTCTCCAGCTCGCCATCCCGGATCCCGTGTATCCGGTTTACGTCGACACCAACGTCATGGCCGGCCGCACCGGCGCCAATCTCGATGGCCGTTACCAGGGCATCACCTACCTCGAATGCACGCCGGCCAACGGCTACGTGCCCGCGATTCCGTCCTCCGCGAGCGACCTGATCTATCTTTGTTTCCCCAATAATCCCACCGGTGCCGTCGCCACGCGCGAGCAGCTCGTCGCATGGGTCGCCTACGCGAAGCAGCACAAGGCGATCATCCTCTTCGACAGCGCCTACGAGGCCTACATTCGCGACCCGAAGATCCCGCACTCCATCTACGAGATCCCCGGCGCGGACGAGGTTGCGATCGAGTTCCGCAGCTTCTCCAAGACCGCCGGCTTCACCGGCACGCGCTGCGCCTACACCGTCGTCCCGAAGAAGCTTCAGGCCTTCGACAAGGCCGGCAACGCCCACTCGGTCCACGCGCTCTGGAATCGCCGCCACACGACCAAGTTCAATGGCGTGTCCTACCCCGTGCAGAAGGCCGCCGCCTCGATCTACACCGAGGCCGGCAAGGCGCAGGTGAAAGCCATGACGGATTTCTATCTGGGCAACGCCGCGCTCATCCGTGAGGCGATGACCAAGCTCGGCCTGAAATGCGTAGGCGGCGACAACGCCCCCTATATCTGGATCAATACCGGCACCGATTCCTGGGCGTTCTTCGACAAGCTCCTCAACGAGGCCCAAGTCGTCTGCACCCCCGGCGCCGGTTTCGGCAAGTGCGGCGAAGGCCACGTGCGCATCAGCGCCTTCAACTCGCGCGAGAACGTGGAGAAAGCCCTCGCCCGCATCGCCGCCGCGCTGAAGTAAAGCGCAGCGCCGCGGGAAACTCGCAGACGCCAAAAACAAGGGGCCGCTCCACTGGAGCGGCCCCTTTTGCGTTTCACGAGAGCCGATTCCAGCTCGGGACTGCTCTGCGACCGCGGTTGATGGCGGCGTGACTCAAGAGTCCGAGCGCAGTTCGGGGAATTCGGAGGGATCGGGCTTGAAAACGCGGCCTTCGCGAATGGCGGCCTGCGAGCCTTCCTCGGCGCGGCGGATCGCGAGCAAGCCGAGCGTGTGGAGGAGCAGGTCGAAGCTGAAGCGTTCCTTGGCGACCAAGCTCTCCTGGGCATGGGTCGTGTAGAGATGCACCCAAGGAGTCGTCAGGCTCATGAAGCCGGCCGATTCGCACGTGACGTTGTCGGGAGCGGCCGCGGTGTAGCGCAGATAGCGATTCAGCAGCCAGCGCCAGGCAACCGGCGCGGTGGCCAGCGTGGCGCAAGCGATGCCGTTGCAAAGACGGGTTCCCGCGCGGACCTTGCCACCGCCGAGCGGGGCGGAGGCGTCGATGGCGAAATAGGCGTTACCCTCGTGCGCCGTGCGGAAATCGGCCTGCACCCGAAAATACGATCCGGTCACGACGACCGTGGATTGATTCTGCGAGCTTTCCGCCGCGGCCTTCTCGACCGGATGCTGGGGTGGCAACTCGGCGCCAGGCAGCACCACGGCCTCCCAGCCGCGCCGCAGTTCTCTAAAGGGGATGCCGGGACGAAACGAAATACTCATGGAAAAAGGGCGGCTTGCGCGGCTCGGAGTGAACGGGGTCCATCGGGGCGATTCCTGAGGCCGGTAGCGAGCCTGACCCGATCCGTAGTTTCCGGCGGTTTGCAAAAAGGACCGCGAGCCGCGCCACCGGGGAGATCATCGGCGCAACCTCGAAATTAGCCCTTGAATTCCCGCCACCGGCTGCGGATTGTCCGCGTCCGCCATCCGCTAGGGAAGGCAATCGGGGTGTAGCTTAGCCTGGTAGAGCGCTACGTTCGGGACGTAGAGGCCGCGAGTTCGAATCTCGCCACCCCGACCATTTTCGATGGTCACGGTATATGTAATCCAAGGAGCGAAGAAGCGTTACGTTGGAATCACCAAGGATCTGGAGCGTCGGCTCGAAGAGCATCGCACGCGCTCTCACGCGGGAGCCATCATCGGCGATTTCGTTCTGATTCATTCCGAGGCGCTTCCCAATTATGCCGCGGCGCGTCTGCGGGAGAAGTTTTTGAAATCCGGACAGGGGCGGGAATGGTTGAGCGCGAAGTATGCGCGGACTTGAGGCCGCGAGCTTGTGCGCCGCAGGCGCATTCGAATCCGCCGCAGGCGGACAAGTCTCGCCACCCCGACCATTTTCGATGGTCACGGTATATGTAATCCAAGGAGCGAAGAAGCGTTACGTTGGAATCACCAAGGATCTGGAGCGTCGGCTCGAAGAGCATCGCACGCGCTCTCACGCGGGAGCCATCATCGGCGATTTCGTTCTGATTCATTCCGAGGCGCTTCCCAATTATGCCGCGGCGCGTCTGCGGGAGAAGTTTTTGAAATCCGGACAGGGGCGGGAATGGTTGAGCGCGAAGTATGCGCGGACTTGAGGCCGCGAGCTTGTGCGCCGCAGGCGCATTCGAATCCGCCGCAGGCGGACAAGTCTCGCCACCCCGACCATTTTCGATGGTCGCCAGATTCCGATCATCGCCGGGCAGACAGCAGCGCGCTTGGCGGGACCCCGTGAACGGCGCGGAACGCCCGCGAAAAGTGAAAGGGGTCCTCCATCCCGACCCGAGCCGCGGCATCCTGGACTCGGCCGCCGCCTTCCAACAGGAAGGCCGCCGCCAGCGCCATTTTCCGGCGGCGCAGGTATTGATGCGGGCTGACACCGAGAAAGCGCCGGAAGAGCCGGCACACGCTGGACCCGTCCATGCGCGCCGCCGCCGCGATGTCGCCCAAGCCGCTCCAGTCCGCGGCATGTGTATCAACCAAAGCACGACAGCGCTCGAAATTCTCGCGCGCTCCGTCCCCGCTGCCGCCGTGCCACGCGCTCCTCGCGCGGGCCGGCTCCTCGCCAATTTTCAGAAGGAGCACCTCCGCGAGTCGCGCGCAGATCGCCGGTGACGCCGAGCCCTGGCGCCGGCCTTCGCGCGTGATGTCCTCCGCCAGTTCGCGCAGCTCGCCCAGCGCGGCCACCCGTCGCACCCGGCCGTGCAGCAACCCCGCCTTCGTCAGCGCCCGGTTCACGCCCGCGCCCGCCAGGGCGAAGAAGAATTTCTCCAGCGGCTTCTCCCTTTCGGTGCCTATCCGGCACGCGGTTTTCGTGCCGCTCGCGAAACAGCTTCCCGCCTCGATTCGGTGGTCGCCGCCGTCGAGCGACACGCGTCCGCGTCCTCCGACGATCAGCTCCAGCACGACGTAAGGATACCGATCCCTTGAGACCGCGTAGTCGGGGCGGCACAGTTCCCATCCGCCGAGGGCCACGTTCACGGGTTCCGTCCACGGACCGGCGAGTTGCAGAAAGAAAGTGCGGCTCTCGGCGACCTGCGTTGCCAAGAGAGAGGGCGCTTTTGCCGAGTCGATTTTATCCATGTCAAGGTCGCTAACGTCCATTCTATGCGCCGTCGATTCTGCTAAAGTGGCGAGTCGATAATCGACAAATCCACCCTTGCGCCATTGCGCGCCCCTCTCTCGCCATGCCCGCCAAAAAGCTCCCCAAGAAATCCGTCTACCTGGTCGCCAACGGCGACCTTCGCCAGTCGGCGAACGAAAAGTGCTGGCCCGCCCAGGCCGCCATGGAAAAACAACTCGCGGAAGTCGTCGCCTCCTTCGGCTACAAGCTGGTCCGCGCCCACCCCTACAAGAAAGACGTGAAGCATGGCTTCATCGGCTCGCAAAAGGAGGGCATGGAGGTCTTCGCCGCCATCGACCCGACCGCGCCGCTCATCGTCGCCGAGTGTGTCTGGCAATATTCTCACCATCTTCTGCACGGCCTGATCTCGCACCGCGGCCCGATCCTCAATGTCGCCAACTGGTCCGGCACCTGGCCCGGTCTGGTGGGCATGCTCAACCTCAACGGTTCGCTCACGAAAGCCGGCGTCGGCTACTCCACGCTCTGGAGCGAAAACTTCGACGACGAGGTCTTCCTAGGCGGCCTGGAGAGCTGGCTGAAATCCGGCGCGGTGAAGCACAAGACCTCGCACGTGAAGGCGCTCGGGAGGGTTTCGCTTCCGCCCAAGGCGAAGGCGACCGCCAAAAAGATCGCCGACGACCTGCGCGTGAGGAAGTCGATCATGGGCGTCTTCGACGAAGGCTGCATGGGCATGTATAACGCCATCATCCCCGACGAGCTCCTCTTTCCGGCCGGCGTTTACAAGGAGCGCCTATCGCAGTCCGCCCTCTACTACGCCGCCACGCAGGTCTCCGACGCCGAGGCGCAGGAGGTCTTCAACTGGTATAAGAAGAAGGGGCTCAAGTTCCATTTCGGCACCGACGAGGCCACCGAGCTCACCGAACGACAGGTGCTCCTCCAGTGCAAAACCTACGTCGCCGCGGTGCGCATCGCCGACGAGTTTGGCTGTGAGACGATCGGCATCCAGTATCAGCAGGGTCTCAAGGATCTGTTGCCCGCCTCCGATCTTGTCGAAGGCACGCTCAACTCCACGGAGCGCCCGCCGGTGAAGCGCGCCGACGGTTCCGTCATCCGCGGCGGCGAGCCGATCCCCCACTTCAACGAAGTCGACGAGTGCGCCGGCCTCGATGGCCTTTTCACCGACCGCGTGCACAAGGCGCTCGGCCAGCCGCGCGCCAATACGCTCCATGATCTTCGCTGGGGCGATTGGGACAAGTCCGGCACCACCGACGAGTATGTGTGGGTGTTTCTCATCTCCGGCAGCGCACCCGCGGACCACCACGTCGGCGGCTGGGCGGGCTCCGACTCGCATCGCCAGCCGGGCATGTATTTCCGCCTCGGCGGCGGCACGCTCCGGGGCGTCGCAAAACCCGGCGAAATCGTCTGGAGCCGCGTTTTCGTCGAAAAGGGCAAGCTGAAGATGGACCTCGGTCGAGCCAAGGTCATCTGCCTGCCGCAGGCGGAGACCGAGCGCCGGTGGAAGGAGACGACTTACCAGTGGCCGATCATGCACGCCGTCACTTACGGCGTGACACGCGACCAGATGATGGCGCGGCACAAGAGTAACCACATCCAAGTCGCCTACGCGAATAGCGCGAAGGAGGCCGACCTCGCCCTCTACACCAAAGCGGCGCTCGCCGCCGAGCTCGGCATCGAGGTATCGCTCTGCGGCACCAAGGCCGACGGCAAGGCGTTCTAGTATCCCGACCAGTTCCTGTTAACCACGGAGGACACGGAGGGCACAGAGAAACCAACCGAGAGCCAGTAAATGTTTTCCAGTCCCTCTCCGTGGCCCTCCGTGATCTCCGTGGTTAAATCAGTTCCAAGATTATGTCTCTCGACTCTCTCCTCAACCTCTCGCACCAGCTCGGCCGGGAAGAGCGCCGGCTCGCCATCCTCGGCGAAGGCAACACCTCCGTCCGCCATGATGCGGAGACCTTCACCGTCAAGGCGTCCGGGTCGAACCTCGCCACCCTCGCCGCCTCCGGCACCGCGACCTGCCGCTTCGACAAGCTCCTCCCGCTGCTTTCCGCCGAAAGCATGGGCGACGCCGCGATCGACGAGGCGCTCTTCGCCGCGCGCGTTTCGGTCGAGATGAAAAAACCCTCGGTCGAGGCGATCTTCCACGCCTACCTGCTCACTCTGCCCGGCGTGAACTACGTCGGGCACACGCACCCGATCGCGGTCAACCAGCTCCTTTGCTCAAAGCACGCGCGCGCTTTCGCGAGCCGTCGCCTCTTTCCCGATGAGATCGTGTGCTGCGGCGTGGAAAGCGTGTTCGTTCCCTACACCGATCCCGGTCTAAAACTCTCGCAAGCCATCCGCTCTGCGACGGAAGACTACATCCGCCGCCTCTCGCGCCCGCCTCGCGTCATCTTGCTGGAGAACCATGGGCTGATCGCCCTTGGCGCCACGCCGGAGGCCGTCCTTGCCGCGACGCTCATGGCGGTGAAGGCCGCGGAGATTTTCGTCGGCGCTGCGGCGGCCTCGGGCGGAGCGGAGCCGGTGTTCCTCACCCCCGACCAGGTGGAGCGCATCGCAGGGCGTCCCGACGAGCACTACAGGCAAAAGGCGTTGGGGCTCTGAGCGCGGCGCCGAAGAGCATTCGAATAACCTGGGTCGGAACGACAGACTGATGGAGGAGGAGTCCCCCGCTGACCAGCACGCCGCGTGGAAATCGGGAGAGCGGACACCCCGCTGCCTGCGGTGCCTGCTCTGGCGGCAGTGGAACTCTATTCCTCGACGCTAGCGGAACAGGCTTGTCGCGGCTCGAACCCGGAGGAGGTGACCAACCAAGTCGGCCCTTTTCTCGTCCTTCAAAGGCGGCCTGTCTCAGTTCCATGTAGCACCTGACCCGGTTGCACCGAACCGCCTGGTGCGAAAGTTCGAGTCGGGTCGTTTCACAGGGACTGTCCGCGAGGGGGCCGCCTATGTGAATGCCCTCGGCGGGCTCGTGCGGACCGAGGGGCGGCCGGGTGGGGTTTATCCCCATCGCCATCCGGGCGGAGTGGGTGTTTAATGGAGTCGGTGAACGCGCGGACGCTTCGAGCGAAGGTCGGGCGGACGCCACGTCTTTCAGATACGCCCCATGAATCCGCCTCCCTCTGCCTCCGTCCCGGTTCTTTCCCGCGCGCGGGCCCGGGCTGATTTTTTCCTCCGCTACCTGCCGGTCTTGCGCCAGCATCTCGGACCGAGAGGAACCGCCGACGGTGCGCAGGCCAGGGCCATGGGACGCGCGGCGGTGGCCTGCGGGCTCGGACCGCGCGATCTCGTAGCGGTGCACGAGCGCGCGGTGAGCGCGCTCACGCCGAAGCTGCACCTCGCGGACGCGCGGGGCGGGCCGATCAAGCGCGCCGGCTGGTTTCTCACCACCGCCATGATACCGCTTGAGTCGGCGCAGCGCACGACGCGCACGGCCAATCGGACGCTCAGCCAGCGGAACGCCACCTTGCGGCTGCACACTGCGGCGCTGGCCTTGGGCAACCGTCGTCTGGCACGCGAGGTGGCCCGGCGCGAAGCGGGCGAGGCGGCGGTTATTCGCGGCCAGGAAAAGCACCGCGCACTGTTTTTGGAGTCGCAGACCATGCAGAAAATGCTGCGACATCTCACCCGCCAGATCCTCTCGGCGCAGGAAGAGGAGCGGAAGCGGATCAGCCGCGAGCTGCACGACGAGGTCGTGCAGACGCTGGTCGGCATCAACGTGGAACTCACCGCCCTCGGCGCGAGCATCTCCGCCGACCCGCGGCCCTTGCTCCGCCGGCTCGCTCGCACCCGTCGGCTGGTTGAGACGGCGGTGGACGAGGTGCACCGCTTCGCCCGCGAACTGCGGCCGGCCGTGCTCGACGACCTCGGCCTTATCCCCGCGCTTCACGTCTTCTGCCGGAATCTGGCGGAAAGGAAGGGCCTGAAGATCGAGCTGACCGCGTTCGGCGGCGTCGAATCCTTGAGCGGCGTAAAGCGCACCGTGCTTTTCCGGGTGGCGCAGGAGGCCCTCACCAATGTCGCCCGCCATGCCGAGGCCACGCGCATCGATATTTTGATCGTGCAGCGCCCCGGCGCGGTGCGGATGGAGATCATCGACAACGGCCGCTCCTTCGCGGTGGAGAAAGTCCTGCGGGCCCGGAACCCGAAGCGCATCGGCCTCATCGGCATGAAGGAACGGATCGAAATGGTCGGCGGCGTTTTCTCGGTCGAGTCCGCTCCGGGCAAGGGAACGACCGTGCGCGCCGACATGCCGTTTAAGCAGAAATCGCCGCCCCCCCCTTTATGAAAACAAAACCCATCACCGTCCTTATCGCCGAAGACCATATCGTGGTGAGGCAGGGCTTGTCTGCCCTACTCAACGCCGATGCGGCGTTTCAGATCGTCGGCGGGGCGCGCACCGGCCGCGAGGCGGTGAACCAGGCCCGGACATTGCACCCCGACGTCATCCTGATGGACATCGCCATGCCGATCCTGAACGGGATGGAGGCCACCCGGCAGATCGTCGCGGCCGACCCGTCGGCGCGCGTGCTCATCCTCTCGGCGCACAGCGAGGACGAGTATATCCAGCGTCTCTGCGCGGCGGGGGCGTCGGGCTTCCTTGAAAAGCAAAGCTCGGCGGAGGTTCTCACCCAGGCGATCCGGGAGGTGGCGGGCGGGGAGAAGTTTTTCAGCCCGTCCATCGCGCGTCGCATGAAGTTGAAAAACGAGGGTCCTCAAGATCGCGAAGGCCAGCTCAAGGCCAACGCCGCCCGCCTCACGACGCGCGAGGCCGAGGTGTTGCAACTGGTCGCGGAGGGCTCGGCCAACAAACAGATGGCCGCCACTCTCGGCATCAGCGTGAAAACGGTGGAGAAGCACCGCCAGAATCTCATGGAGAAACTCAATCTCCGTAACACCGCCAGCCTCACGCGCTACGCCATCGCCACCGGCGTCATCGCCGGCGGTGTCAAAGTGACGATTATCTAGCGCGTGGTGGGGTTAGACCCCATGGCGGCAAAGGGGAGCGCCGCGTAGCTTTCCGGCGTCCAATGATAAACAAACACGTCTGCACTCTGCCGCTCGCGGCGTCCCTCGCGCTCCTCGGCGCGTCTTCCGCCCTTAACGCCCAGTCGATCCTGCTCACCGCCCACGATTTCGGCGTGCTCGGCGGCACCGCGATCACCAGCACCGGCGTCGTCGGGACCAACATCGTCGGCGGCGACGTCGGCCTCACTCCCGGCGCCACCAGCGGCATCACCGGCTTTCCTCCGGCAGTCGTCACTGGAGGCGGCCAGATCATCGAGACGGCCAACGTCAGTTCCTCCGTCCGTCCCGACCTCATCACCGCGATGACCGGCCTTGCCGGCATGGCCTCGGATGTGAACCTCAGCAACGTCGACCTTGGCGGCATGACGCTCGATTCCGGCGTCTATACCTTCGACGCCGCGGCCAGCCTCAATGGCGCGCTCGTGCTCGACGCCAAGTTTCAGAACGAGGCCTTCTGGGTCTTCCAGATCGGCACCTCATTCACCACCGCGGTGAATTCCTCGGTCACGTTCATCAACCTCGGCACCAACGGCGGCGCCGACCTCGGTCTTTTCTGGAACGCCGGCGCGGAGATCGTCATCGGCGGAAACAACGATGTCGCTGGCAACTACCTTTCCGGCACGAGCATCACCTTCGGCAACCAAAGCGAGGGCGGCGGACGCGCCCTGGCGCTGGCCGGCGTGAGTCTCGACGAGACGGTTCTCGACCTCTACGGCAGCCCTGGCGGCGGCGACTTCACGGGCGGCCTGGCCTACGCCCCCGGCGGCGCCATCGTGGCCACCTCCGCCATCCCCGAGCCCGCCGCCACGCTCTGGGCCGCGCCATCGGCTGTATTGGCTTTCTCACTACTTCGCCGGCGCCGCGCCGGAAAGTAAGGTCGCCAGCGGACGCCAGGGATTCTGGCGGGCTGGCGCCGCTGCTCAGCTTCAAGGTGCATTGCCGGCAACACCGTGGGACTTGGCCGTAGAAATTCAGTCGAGAGGGTCGTATCGAGGCAATCTGGCGGCACCTTTCAGTGGCTCTCTTCCGGCGAAATACCCTCCGGGTATTCCTTGGTCGTTCGCCTCTGAAATCCGCTCGCCATCTTGCCTCGCTACTCCGCGTTCGACTGAATTTCTACGGCTTAGCTTGGTTTGAGCACCTTGGGCTTGGGCGATCTGTCCGTGGAGGTGCGCGGTGTCTTCGTTAGTCCGGCCCTGTTGGTAGTAGGGTTGGACCCCATATAAGCCGTCGGTGGGAACAGCTATTGTGATGACCCGGCGAGTTCCGGCCGCGAAGGCGGGAGAGCATTCACAGTGTTTTATTTCCAAATCACGTTCCGCCCATTTTCCGATAATTGTTTGCTGTAAGTAAGTTAAGTTTTGTTCTATTATGAATTACAAGAGACTAGCTCTAGTCGCCCTCTCGTCCCTCGCAGCCTTCGTCGGTTTGACGGCTCGGGCTGACAACATGGTGACCATCAACATCGCTCCCGCGACCGGTGAGGTTTCTCTCACGCCGCGCTGGGCCACCGGCCCGAATCTGGTTGGGTTCCACCACATGGCCCAGGACTTGTCCTTGGGCGGAGGGGCCAACCAGTTTTACTCCATCAAGGGCGCGCCCATTCCCCCGGGCGGCGACATCAGCGCGTTTACGCGCTACATCGCGGGTTCGGGAGCGGCGACCAATCACTCGGACATCGGCAGCAAGCTCACCCCGAATGCCTATTCGGCCCTGACCTCGGCGGATCCCGATCTCGGCTATGGCTCGGTTCAGCTCTATTTTATCCATCATAAGGACGACGGGGATTATTTCGCGCACATCGTGCCCAGTTCCGGCACCGCCTCGGCGGTCACCGACCTGAAGCCCATGTCCCAGCCCGGCGGTCCCTCGACCGGCGGCGAGAGCGGCTATTTCGGCCTCACCTTCGCGGCCGCGAATCTCGGCTACGGGAGCAACATCTTCTATTATCTCCGAGAGGATACCGTCACCGGAATCACCCGGTTCGGCACGCTGATCCCGGCTCTGGCCGGCGCCTCGGCGGACCAGTTTGATCTCGGCACCGGCGGCCATAACTCGCTCGTCTACACCGGCGACGACATCGGCTTCGGCATGGCCCAGATGTATTTCCTGCGCCTCGACCCGATCACGGGCTACACGATTCTCGGCACGCTGGACCCGCTCTCGGGCCGCTATGACGACATCTCCAACCTGGGCAGCGTGTATTCAGCCCTTACCTACGTCCCCGGCGACCTCGGTTTTGGCATCCAGCAGTTCTACACCACGGGAAATGTCACCCCGGGTTTCCAGACGGTCAGCTTTGCCGCCATCGATGACCGCTTGATCGGCGCCGGCTCCTTCCCCGTCGCCCCCTCGGCCAGTTCCGGTCTCCCGGTTACGCTGACCCTTGTCGCCGGCTCCACCGGATCCGCCTCGATCACCGGCCCGGTTGCCGGCGTCTTCACCGTCACCCCCACCGCGCCCGGTGTCATCACCTTGCAGGCCACCCAGGCCGGCCAGCTTGCGCCTATCGTATACAATTTTAACATGCTTCGGCAGAGCTTCACCGCCACCGGCGCGACGCTGCTTCACATTACCTCGCATCCGGAGTCGCAGACCAAAGTAGAAGGCACCTCCGCCACCTTTTCCGTGAGCGCCGAGGGCACGTCTTCTCTCAGCTACCAGTGGCGCAAAGCCGGGGCCAACATCCTCGGAAACGCTTCTGCCACCACCTCCACGCTCACGCTCCCCGGCGTCACGATGCCGGATGCCGGCAGCTACGATGTCGTCGTCACCAACGCCTCGGGTTCCCTCGTCAGCAATCCCGCCACGCTCACCGTGACGACCCCCGCCCCGACGATCACCAGCCCCACGACCGCGGGCGGCACCACGGGCATCGCGTTTAACTATACGATCACCGCCACCAGTTCGCCCACCAGCTTCTCGGCCTCGCCCCTGCCCGCCGGTCTCGCGATCAACACCGTGACCGGTGCGATCACCGGTGTTCCGACCACCGCAGGCGTGACCAACGTGCTGCTCGGCGCGACCAACGCGACGGGCACCGGTAACGCGACGCTCACGATCACCGTGGCCGCCGCCGGCGTCGCCCCGATCATCACCAGCCCGACGACTGCGGGTGGCGCCACCGGCATTGCGTTTAACTATACGATCACCGCTTCGGGTTCGCCCACCAGCTTCTCGGCCGCGCCCCTGCCCGCCGGTCTTGCGATCAACACCGCCACCGGTGCGATCACCGGTATTCCGACCACCGCAGGCGTGACCAACGTGCTGCTCGGCGCGACGAACGCGATCGGCACCGGCAACGCGACTCTGACGATCACGGTGGCCGCCGCCGGCGTCGCCCCGATCATCACCAGCCCCACGACTGCGGGCGGCACCACCGGCATCGCGTTTAACTACACCGTCACCGCCTCGGGTTCGCCGATCAGCTTCTCGGCCGCGCCCCTGCCCGCCGGGCTCGTGGTCAACACCGTGACCGGTGCGATCACCGGCATCCCCACCACCGCAGGCGTGACCAACGTGCTGCTCGGCGCGACCAACGCCACCGGCACTGGCAACGCGACTCTGACGATCACGGTGGCCGCCGCCGGCGTCGCCCCGATCATCACCAGCCCCACGACTGCGGGCGGCACCACCGGCGTCGCGTTTAACTACGCTATCACCGCCTCGGGCTCGCCGACCAGCTTCTCGGCTGCGCCTCTCCCTGCCGGTCTTGTGATCAACACCGTTACCGGAGCCATCACCGGTATCCCGACCACCGCAGGCGTGACCAATGTGCTGCTCGGAGCGACCAACGCGACCGGCACCGGTAACGCGACGCTCACGATCACCGTGGCCGCCGCCGCCGTCGCCCCGACGATCACCAGCCCCACGACCGCGGGCGGCACCACCGGCGTCGCGTTTAACTACGCGATCACCGCTTCGGGTTCTCCCACCAGCTTCTCGGCCGCGCCTCTCCCCGCCGGTCTTGTGGTCAACACCGTCACCGGAGCCATCACCGGTATCCCGACCACCGCAGGCGTGACCAATGTGCTGCTCGGAGCGACCAACGCCACCGGCACCGGTAACGCCACGTTGACGATCACGGTCTCCGCCGCCGCCGTCGCCCCGATCATCACGAGTCCGACCACCGCCGGTGGCACCACCGGCTTCGCGTTCAACTATGCGATCACTGCTTCAGGTTCGCCCACCAGCTTCTCGGCCGCGCCCCTGCCCGCCGGTCTCGTGGTCAATACCGTCACCGGTGCGATCACCGGCATCCCGACGACGGCAGGCGTGACCAACGTGCTGCTCGGAGCGACCAACGCGACCGGCACCGGTAACGCGACTCTGACGATCACGGTCTCCGCCGCTGGCGTCGCCCCGATCATCACCAGCCCGACCACCGCGGGCGGCACCACCGGGATCGCGTTTAATTATACGATCACCGCCTCGGGTTCGCCGACCAGCTTCTCGGCGGCGCCTCTGCCCGCCGGGCTCGTGGTCAACACCGTCACCGGTGCCATCACCGGCATCCCCACCACCGCAGGCGTGACCGATGTGCTCCTCGGAGCGACCAACGCGACCGGCACCGGCAACGCGACGCTCACGATCACCGTGGCCGCCGCCGCCGTCCCCCCGACCATCACCAGCCCGACCACCGCCAGTGGCTTCGCAGGCACCGCGTTTAACTACACGATCACCGCCTCGGGTTCGCCCATCAGCTTCTCGGCCGTGACGCTCCCACCGGGCTTGGTGATCAACACCGTCACCGGCGCGATCACCGGCATCCCGACCACGGCAGGCGTGACCAACGTGCTGCTCGGCGCGACGAACGCGACCGGCACCGGCAACGCCGAGCTGACCATCACCGTCACCGCCGTCCCCGTAATCACCAACAATCCCCTGACCGCCGACGGCACCCTGCGCCTGCCGTTTAGCTTCGCGATCACCGCCTCGGGTTCGCCCACGAGCTTCTCCTCCAGCGCGCTTCCCGCCGGCCTTACTCTCAACACCGCGACCGGCGTTATCTCCGGCATCCCGACCACGAAGGGCGCCACCTCGGTTACAATCCGCGCCACCAACGCCGCCGGCACCGGCACCGCGACGCTCAACGTCAACGTGTCCGACCTCATCCGCGTCACCATCCGCGGTCCCCTCGGCACCACTATCTACCTCACCGAGGGCGGTGCCCTTCCTCCGGTCGGCACCACCTATAGCATCAAGGGCCTGCCCGCGGGCTTTGTCCTCGATCCTGTGACCGGCCGCGTCACCACCCCCTCGGTCGTCACCGCCAGGCCCGGCACCTACCGCGTCACCTACAGGGCGACGAGCATCGGCGCCGGCGGCGAGCGGATCAATGGCCCCTGGATCGCTTTCACCATCAAAGTGGATCCGTTGAGCCCCCCGATGAGCGGCGGTTTCGAGGCGATTCTCGATGCGTCTCCGATCACCGGCCTGCCCATCGGCAAGGTAGCCATTCGGGTGAATCGCATGACCGGCGGCTTCACCGGCAAACTGACCCACGTCACCAGCCCGAAGGCTTATTCCCTGAAGGGGCTGTTGACCCTTGATGCGAGTTATCAAACCGCGGAGGCCAACGTGATCATCCTCCGTGCCGGCCTGGAAACGTTCCGCGTCAACCTCGCCTTCGACACCAACGCCGTGGCCGGTCAGGTGTTCGTCACTTCGCTCGATCAGCTCGACGCGGCTAGCGCGTTCGTCGCCACCCTCGGCCGGTCGGAGACCGGCACGCAGCTCGCTTCGTTCAGCCAGGCGTCGCCCGCGTCGTGGCGGGGCAACTACACCCTCACGCTCGACGATCCGGCCTTCCCTCCGCTCAACCTCGGCACGGAAGCCGCCCCGGAAGGCACCGGCTTCGGACTCGTCACCATCAACGGCACCCACGGTCTCATGGCCTTCAAGGGCAGGCTCGGCGACGGCACCCCGTTTACGGCCTCCCTCGCCACCGGCGCCGACGCCTCCTATCGCTTGTATGTAAAGCCCTATAAGCTGGGCGGCTACATAGGTGGTCGCGTTCGTTACACCCCGGTCGCGAGCGGCACCGCTCGTTATCAGGTGACCGGCCTCGTCGGCAGCGAGCTGTATTGGGCAAAGAACGCCGCCCCCCTCGCCAGAAATCACCGCGCCGGCTTCGGCCCCATCGCCCTCACGGCGACCTCGCAACGCTGGATCGTCCCCACCAGCAGCACCGCGCTTCGCAACGCCCTGCAGCTCGACGGCAACCGGATGCTGACCTCGTTCGCCAGCGCCGATCTCCCCGAGGTCCAGGAAGATCTCCTGCCGGTCACCATCGGATTGAATGCCAAGAACCTTGTCATCCTCGGCGAGGCCCGCGGCGACGGCGAGACCAACGCCGCCCGCGGTCGAATCTCCCATGGCAGCGGCAGTTTCAGCGCCAACGGCCTGTTTACCGCGACCTTCAGGCTGCAGGATTCGCGCAAGGTCTCCGTATCGGGCGCATTCTTGCAGCAACCCTCCGTCGTGCCTGGAACGGTCATCGGCGAAGGTTACTTCGTCGTCCCTCCGACTGTGAGAGGCGAAGAGAACGTGCAGGGCCACATCCAGTTCCTCGCTCCCTAAGCGTGCTTTAGCGGTTGGGGGCGGGAAAGTCGGGCCCCGTCGGGCCCGCCTTTCCCGCCTCCCCGCCGGAGCGTCTCCCGCGCATGTCCGTTTTCGAAAACCATCCGTATTTCATGAACACCCTTTATTCCCCCCTCGCCTTGGGCTTCGGCCTGGCCGCCGCTCTGGTCACCCCGGCTTTCGCCCAGGAGGCGGAGCCCGTCGCCTCGGCCCCATCCACCGCCTCCGCTTCCGGCCTGCTCGGAAAACGCTATGTCGCGGCGTCTTTTATCCTGACCGAAACACAAGACATCGACGCTCCCGGCTACGGGCTCGCCACCGCCATCAATCTTCCCCTCAGCGCCCGATTCGATGTCGGCGCGCTTTTCGCGCATAACTGGACCGAGGGCGACACCTCCGATCATTTTCAGGACCTCGCCGCCTACGTCACCGCCCACGGCGTGTGTGGCGATTTCCGTCCCTTCGCCAAAGCCAGCCTCGGCTACCAGTGGTGGCGGGAGGTTTCCGACGATCCGTGGTATCAAGTCGATGTCGGCAGCGAGTATCTGCTCACCGAACGTCTGTCGCTCTCCGCGCAGCTGTCTTGGTCGGAGTATCTCGCGGCCGACTGGAACGGGGGCGAGTGGGGCGTCGGCACCCGCGCCAACTACTGGGTGACGACGAATATCGCGACCTCCGCGACCGTTGCCTACACCGAAGGCGGGACCTGGACCTACGGGTTGGGCGTCGTGGTTCGGTTTTAATACGCGGATAAGCGAATGGATATTCGCAGCTAGGGACGCGACCGCCTGGCGCGCCGCGTTCGATGATCAGGTGTGAGCGTCGCCGTCGTTCCGGGCCGAATATCTTCGCGGGTATTCCAGTTTGCGAAGGAAGCACGCTCGGCAGGGTGGATGGAGTGCGGAAGCATCCATCCTGCCGCGCAAGCGGACGCGAGAAGGCGTTGGAGCGAAAGCTCGCGGAGAGCCAGCGCGGAGGAGACGGCGGAAAAGGCGTCGGTGTAAACCGGATACACGGCGCAGAGCGGCTCGAACATGCCGTCGGCGTGACGGGGAACGCTGCCAGGATGGGGGCTCGAACGGGGATTTATTGGAGGGGTGGCGTCCTCGCCGTCCGCGCGCGAAAAAGCGGACTCGGCGGCGGGATAATTTGTGCGGGCGTCAGGGAGAGCATCCCTCGGAAGCAGGCGGACAAGGAGGTCCGCAGTGACGAAGGGCAGGTCGACGGCGAGGACGAGAAGTCGCGGCTGGGTGGCGGCGGAGAGGCCCGCGGCGAGGCCCGCGAGGGGGCCGCAGTCGGGCGCGGCGTCGGCGACGAGGTGGGCGCCGGCGAGCGGGCCGTCGAGTGCGTAACCGCGGTCGGCGGGAGCGGAGAGGATCAGTTCGCCGCAGCCGGGGAGCGAGCGGAGCAGGGCGGCCTGGTGTGCGAGGAGCGGGAGGCCGGAGACGGGGTGGGGGAGCAACGCCTTGTCGCGGCCCATGCGCGTGGAGCGGCCTCCGGCGAGGAGGAGGGCGGAGAAGGGGGAGGGAGACATGGGCGCGACGGCAAACGGGCGGGACGCCCGTGCCACACAATCAGACGGGCGGGATGCCGGTGCCACGGCGGAGGACCCCGTCGGCGAGGATCTTTGCGCGCAGGCCGCCGCGGCCTTTGAGCGCGGCTTCGGCGCCGGGGGCGAAGGCCCGGTCCATCCAATAGCAGGGCGAGCACTCGGCGCAGCCGAGGAAGCGGACGCCTTGGATATCAAATTCGACTCCGATGAGCGTGTTCAGGTCGACGCCTCGGGTGATGACGTTGCGACGGTAGACCGAGGGCGAGGGAAGCGGGGAGTCGGGATCGGGGAGAAGGGAACGGCAGAGCTCGTCGTGGATCTCGTCGGCGAAGAAGGTGATCTGTCCCTTGTAGTCGGGCTTGTAGTCGAAGAAGCGGTCGCCGCGCAGGCCGCGTCCGGCGACGCATTCGATCTCGGGCACGGCGAGCATGGGATGCTCGTCGGGGTCGCGTCCATGATGGCCGAAGTAGTTGTGGCCGGGGGAAAGGAAGAGATGTTCGACGCGGATCATGGCACGGAGGAACGGAGTTTTAACGCAGAGGCGCAGAGACGCGGAGGAAATAAGGTCGGTTCAACTCGGCTTTCTCCGCGCCTCTGCGTCTCTGTGTTAAATTTGATCATTCTCCGCGGAGGTGGCGGAGGCACTCGCGGATGGCGGGGACGAGCGGAGGCAGACACTCACCGATGGCGCGCGGGTTGCCGGGGAGATTGATGATGAGGCTGGAGCCGCGGGTGCCGGCGGTGGCGCGGGAAAGGATGGCGGTGGGGACCTTGGCGAAGCTCACGGCGCGCATCGCCTCGCCGAAGCCGGGGAGCTCGCGGTCGAGGACGGCGCGCGTCGCCTCGGGGGTGAAATCGCGCGCGGCGGGGCCGGTGCCGCCGGTGGTGACGACGAGGTCGCAGTGGTCGTCGTCGCAAAGCGCGCGGAGGAGGGCGGACAGGCCGTCGCGGTCGTCCGGAATGAGGCGAGAAAGGATTTCGTGCTCGGGGCCGAGGTGCTCGCGGAGGACGCGCTCGATCTCGGGGCCGCTGAGATCGGCGTAAATGCCGGCGGCGGCGCGGTCGCTCAAGGTGACGCGGGCGATGCGGAGGGCGGGGAGGGCGGAGGCGGAGTTTTTAACCACGGAGGACACGGAGGGCACGGAGAGGAGGAAGAGAGGGTGGACGGTGAAACTGGAGTTTTGAAATCTGTTCTCTCCGTGGTTCTCCGTGATCTCCGTGGTTCAAATCTTTAGCTTTTCCGTCACGCGGACGGCGGTGAGGGTCATGGTTTTGTCCACGGCCTTCATCATGTCGTAGAGGGTGAGGCCGGCGATGGTGACGGCGACAAGGGCTTCCATTTCGACGCCGGTCTTGGCGGAGACGCGGGAGGTCGCGGAAATCTGAATACGATCGGCGAGGACGGCGAAGTCGACGGCGATCGAGTCGAGCGGCAGGCCGTGGCAGAGGGGGATGAGCTCGTCGGTGCGCTTGGCGGCGAGGATGCCGGCGAGGCGGGCGGCGGCGAGGACGTCGCCCTTGGGCAGGGCTTGCGCGCGGAGCAGCTCGATGGTGGCGGGCTGGCAGAGGAGTTCGCCGGCGGCGGTGGCGGAGCGGGCCTGGACGGGCTTGCGGCCGACGTCGACCATGCGCGCGGCGCCGGTGGCGTCGAGGTGGCTGAAGGCGGGTTGAGGGTCGGGCATGGCGGAGTTTAAACCACGGAGGACACGGAGGGCACGGAGAGGATGAGAAAGACGGAGGCGAAGAGATGATTGATAAAGGGTTTTCTCTCCGTGGCTCTCCGTGATCTCCGTGGTTAAATTTCAGAGCCCGGCTTTTAGACGAGGATCGCGTCGGCGGCGGTCTCGGGCGCGACGGCGCTCGGCACGCGGAGGAGGGCGTGGGTGCGCGAGAGCACGGTGAGGTCGCTGCTATCGGCCCAGGGGAGCGGCGCGTAGCCCTCGGGGGTGCGCGTGGCGGGCCACCAGGTCTCGCGGGGATTTGGGCGGAGCGGGGCTCCGGGCGAGAGGGGCACGCGGAGGAGCGGCGCGGGGGCGGAGCCGGCGAGGCGGGCGAGGAGGCGCGCGACGAAGAGGTGGAAGCAGACGAAGTGCGAAAGCGGGTTGCCGGGGAGGCCGAAGGCGATCTGGGCGTCGCGGGTGCCGACGAGGAGGGGTTTGCCGGGGCGTGAGGCGACTTGGTTCACGGCGAGCGTGAAACCGTGCTCGGCGAAGAGGCGCGCGGTGTGGTCGTGTTCGCCGCCGCTGGAGCCGCCGGAAACGAGGAGGATGTCGGCTCCGGTGGACACGAGCCGGGCGAAGGCGTTGGCGGCGGAGGCGTGGGTTTCGTCGGCGCGGGCGTGGGCGACGAGTTCGGCGGAGCCGGTGGAGGCGAGGAGGGCGGCGACGAGCGTGGAGTTGGAATCGCGGATCTGGCCGGGTGCGGGAGTGGCGTCGGGCGCGACGAGTTCGCCGCCGGTGACGAGGTGGGCGACGCGGGCGCGGCGGGTGACGGCGGGCGTCGTCTGGCCGAGGGAGGCGAGGAGGGCGAGCGAACCGGCGTTGAGGACGGAGCCGGCGGGGAGAAGGAGATCGCCGGCGCGGCATTGGGAGGCGCGGCGGCGGATGAGGCTGGCGGAAGGGGCGGCGCGGAGGGTGACGGTCGGGGCGCCGTCGGCGGTCAACGCGGGCGTGGTGTCCTCGTGCATGACGAGGCCAAAGGGGCCGGCGGGGACGGCGGAGCCGGTGAACAGTTTGAGGCAGGCGCCGGGCGCGGCGGGGAAGGCGGGCGCGGGCTTGCCGACGGGGATGGCGCCGAGGAGGCGGAGCGTGGCGTCGGCGGGCGTGGCGAGCGGGGCGACGTAGCCGTCGATGGCGGAGCGGTCGAAGGCGGGCTGGTCTTCGGGGGCGGTGGCGGGCGCGCGGAGGACGCGGCGGGCGGCGAGGGCGAGGGGAACATCCTCGGGCGGGAGCGGCGCGGCGAGGGTGTCGAGGCGTTGCCAGACTTCGGCGACGGAGAGCATGGCGGGGGCTCAGCCGCCGATGGCGGTCATGGGGCGGGAGGGCTGGTAGTTGTCCGTGAACTCGTGGGTTTCGGGCTTTTCGGTGACGGCGCGGGCGAGGAGCGCGTCGAGCGCGGCGGCGTCGCCCGAGGCGAGGGCGGACTTGAGGTCGAGCTCGCCGTGGCGGCCGAGGCAGGGGCGGAGTTTTCCGTCGGAGGTGAGGCGGAGCTTGTTGCAGCTCGCGCAGAAGTCGGTGGTGGTGATGGCGCCGATGAAGCCGACGTGGGCGCCGGTGGCGTGGTCGCGCCAGTAGCGGGCGGGGCCGTGTCCGGGACGGTAGTCGGCGAGCGGCTCGAGCGGCGACTCGGCGTCGAGGCGGGCGCGCAATTCGGCCACGGAGAGGAAGTTCTTCTCCGTGAGCACGTCGGTGGACGAGAGGGGCATGAGCTCGATGAAGCGCAGGGGAGCGCCGAGCTCGGCGGAGAGGCGGATGAGAGGGCGGTAGTCGTCTTCGTTGACCCCGCGCATGAGCACGCAGTTGAGCTTTACGAAGATGTTTTCCGCCTGGGCGGCGCGGATGCCGGCGAGGACGGCGGAGAGGTCGCCGCCGGTGATGCGGCGGTAGCGGGCGGGGTCGAGGGCGTCGAGGGAGACGTTGGCGGAGCGCACGCCGACGCGGGAAAGCTCGGGGGCGAGGGCGGCGAGCTTGAGGCCGTTGGTGGAGACGCCGAGGGAGTGGAGGCCGGGGAGGGCGCCGATGCCGCGGGCGATCTCAAGGAAGTCGGCGCGGATGAGCGGCTCGCCGCCGGTGAGACGGAACTTGCGGAAGCCCAGGCGCGCGGCGGCGGCGGCGATGGCGACGAGCTGGGCGGCGGAAAGGTGGTCCGCTTTTTGCGCCCAGCCCTTGTAGCCTTCGGGCATGCAGTAGAGGCAGCGCTCGTTGCAGCGGTCCGTGACGGAGATGCGCAGGTAGTCGATGGTGCGTCCGAAGGGATCAATCACGTTCGGAAGGTGAGAGGACTCGCGACCAATGTCCAATGGCCAATGTGGCACGGGGAGGGAGGGAGGCGTGAAGAGTTCTCACTGTGATCGCGCAAACGATTCATCCGTGGTGGTTGCCGCATCCGCCGGGGCTGGGGGCGGTGGCGAGGCGGGCGAGGAATTCGGGCGGGGTTGGGGCGACTCGGGTGATGCGCACGGCGGCGAAGTCGTCCTCGGCGACGAGGTAATCCCAGCGGAAGCAGGCGGGGAAGAGGGCCTCGAACTGGTAGCGGAGGGGCTCGGGAGCGTGGCCGTTGACGAGCACGAAACCGGTCCCGACGGGGAGTTCGTGGGCGCGTTGGAGGATCATCGGGTGTTTGCGCGAGCAGGGGATGTCGCGTGCGTCGAGAAGCTCGGCGGCGGGCACTTGGGCGAGAACGGGATGGAGGGCGGTGTTGGACATGGGAAAGAGGGGCGGGAGCGAAGGATTGGGGGCGGATGCGGCGAAGGGAGACGACGGAGGCTCAGGTCGCGGCGGCGGGCGCGTGGTCGTGGGCGACGGAATCGGTGATATCCGTTTCTCGGATACGAACGAGGGTGAGGCCGGCGGGGCGGCGCAGGAGGGTGTCGCACCAGGAGTGGCCATCGTAGGCGTAGCGGATTTGCACGCCGAGGAGGAGGCCGGCGGCGAGGCGGGTGCGGGCCTGCTCGAGGGTGAGCGAGTCGGGGCCGGTGTGCTGGTTGCGGGCGTATTTGGGGAGGACGGCGGTGACGCGCGTGCAGGCGGCGAGATCGCGGAAGAGGGCGTCGGCGGTGGCGACGTCGAGGACGGTCTGCTGGAGCGGGGGCAGGCGGAGGGGCTCGGCGGAGGAGATGGAGTCGGTGACGGACATGTCGGAAGGGGCGGGCGCCGATGCGGGGGAGGCGGATGCGGGTGTGTCGGCGGGCGCCGGCGCGGCGGAGGCCGGTCGGGTCCAGAAGGTGAGAAACTCGCGGCGTGTGGCGGTGACGGACATGGGCGGTGGGCGCGGGCCAATGTTCGTAATACGAACATTGGGGCCGGGCTCAGGTTGATGGCGAGGGGGGGTGGAGCGGCGGGTGGGTTTCGCGGGTGGCGTCGGTGGCGTGGCACTGGAGGCAGCTCGATTGCTGCGGGTGCGGGGTCTTGATCACGCTGGAGCCGCCGGGTCCGTGGCAGGAGAGGCAGTTTTGGCGCATGTGGGTGCCGTGCGGGAGGGTGGGCGGTGCCTTGGAATGGGCGCGGGTGCCGCGCGCGGCGGGCGGGAGGCCGGCGAAGCTGTTGGCCACGACTGGGCGCAAAAAGGTGTCGCCGCCCGGGCCGCCGGAGGGGGCGTGGCACTGGATGCACTGGCTGTGCGGCGCGTGGCTCATCTGCGGGACGTCGCGCAGGCCGATGCGCGTGGGCTGGCCGTGGCAGGCGAGGCAGGAGGCGGAGCGGACCTGGTCGACGGGGTGCGGGACGGTGGGCGGAGCGCCTGCGTAGGCGCGGCGGGTCTCGCGGACAGCGAGCAGGCGCGCGAGTTCGTCGGGAGCGAGCGGCGGCGTGTCGGCGGTGAAGGCGGCCGCGGGCGGGAGCGTGGAGAGGGAGCTGCGCCAGGCGTGGTTGGGCTGGTGCTCGCGGGAGCGGAGCGCGGCGTAGGCGGGGGCGAGCGGGGCGGCCGCGGGCGCGGGCGAATGTTCGTAATACGAACTTTGGGCGGACGCCACGGAGCGTTCGGCGGAGCGGGCGACCTGGAGGCGGGCCATGAAGTAGCCGCTCACGCCGGTGGTGAAGGCGGCGAAGGCGGCGACGACGGCGAGCTTGCGGGCGACGAGTTTCATGTCGCGACGGGGGCGGGCGAATGTTCGTAATACGAACTTTGGGCGGGGGCGCGGCGGAGGACGCGCACGGCGCACTTTTTGTAGTCGGGCTCCTTGGAGAGGGGGTCGACCTCGCCGAGGGTGATGCGGTTGATGAGGAGGTTCTGGTCGAAGAAGGGGACGAAGACGGAGCCGCGCGGGGGTTGGCTGCGTCCGTTGAGCCAGACGGGGAGATCGAGGCGGCCGCGGCGGGTTTCGAGCGTGGCGGTGTCGCCGTTGGCGAGGCCGAGGGCGCGGGCGTCTTCGGGGTGGAGCTCGACGTAGGCGTTGGGCATGGAGCCGCGCAGCTGGGGGACGCGCATGGTCATGGTGCCGGAGTGCCAGTGCTCGATGACGCGGCCGGTGCAGAGCCAGAACGGGTAGTCGTTGTCCGGCTCCTCGGCGGCGGGCTCGTAGGGGTTGAACCAGATGAGGGCGCGGTCGTCCTTGGTGACGGAGTGGTAGAACTGGATGCCGGCGCCTTTCTTCACGAAGGGGTCGCTGAACTCCATGAAGCGGAAGCGGGTTTCCTTGAAGGAGCGGTCGGCCTGCTCGACGACGGGCCAGCGGAGGCCGCGGGCCTTGACGAGCTCGTCGTAGGGGGCGACGTGCTTGTGCTTGTGGTAGGTGAAACGCCGATACTCCTCGTAGAGGGCGCGGTCGGTGTTGATCTCGTAATAGCGGGAGAAGTCCCAGGCGGGGACCTCGCGGCCCTGGGTGTCGCGGAATTGGAAAATGAAATTCCCGTCGCGGTCCTTCATGCCGGGGTGGCCGAGCTCGAAGAGGCGGCGGGCGAGGGCGAGGGTGATCCAGGCGTCGGGGCGGGCCTGGCCGGGGGGCTCGACTTGCTTGAACCACTGTTGGGTGCGGCGCTCGGAGTTGCCGTAGACGCCGTTTTTCTCAACCCAGAGGGCGGCGGGGAGGACGAGGTCTGCGAGGGCGGTGGTGGCGGTGGGGTAGACGTCGGAGACGATGAGGAACTTGTCCTCGATGCCGGCCTTGCCGTCGAAGGTGCGGGCGAGGTCGGGGAGGGTTTGGCCGGGGTTGGTGACCTGGACGAGGACGGTGTGGATGTCGCCGCCCTTGGCGGCGGGCGTGCAGAATTTTTCCCAGAGCTGGACGGTGTGGTAGCCGGGCTTGGGGTTGATGCGGCCGGCGGGGACATTCCAGAGCTCCTCGCACTCGGCGCGGTGTTCGGCGTTGGCGACGAGGAGGCCGCCGGGGAGGGCGTGGCAGAGGGTGCCGACCTCGCGGGCGGTGCCGCAGGCGGAGGGCTGGCCGGTGAGGGAGGTGGGGGCGTCGCCGGGGCGGCCCCAGTGGCCGGAGAGGAGGTGGACGCCGTGGACGAGGCGGTTGATGGCGGTGCCGCGGGTGTGCTGGTTCATGCCCATGCACCAGAGGCTGGTGATGCGGAGATCGCGCCGGCCGAAGAGCTCGCCGAGCAGGCGGATTTTCTCCTCGGGCACGCCGGAGATTTTCGAGACGTGGGCGGGGGTGTAGGGGGCGAGGGCCTCGCGGTAGGCCTCGAGGGTCATGGCCTGGCCGTTGAGCGAGACGGGAGCCGTATCCGTTCTAAAATTACAGTGTTTCCCGACGAAGTCGCGGTTCCAGGTGTCGTTGGCGAGGAGGAGGTGGGCGATGCCGTTGGCGATGGCGAGGTCGCTCTGGGGGCGGAACTCGAGGTAGTGGTCGGCGTAGGCGGTGGAGCGGGTGCGGCGCGTGCCGATGTCGATGACGAGGACCTTTTCTCCACGGGTGCGGCGGTCCACGATGCGCGACCAGAGGACGGGGTGCATCTCGGCGGGGTTGTTGCCCCAGAGGATGACGACGTCGGCGGCGTCGAGGTCGTCGTAGCAGCCGGCGGGCTCGTCCACGCCGTAGACCGAGAGATAGCCGGTGACGGCGGAGGCCATGCAGAGGCGGGCGTTGGGCTCGATGTGGTTGTTGGCCAGGCCGGCCTTCATGAGTTTCTGCGCGGCGTAGCCCTCGGGGATGGTCCACTGGCCGCTGCCGTAGATGGCGAAGCCGGCGGGGTTCTTCATCACGCGGCGCGCCATGATGTCGATGGCTTCCTCCCAGGTGATAGGCTCGAGTTTGCCGTCGCGGCGGAACTGCGGGGTGGTGAGGCGGTCCTGGCCGTAGAGGATGCCGCCGACGTGGTAGCCCTTCATGCAGAGCAGGCCCTTGTTCACCTCGGCCTCGGGGTCGCCCTGGATGGCGACGACGCGTCCGTCTTTCACGCCGACGCGGACGTGGCAGCCGGTGCCGCAGAAGCGACAGGGGGCCTTGTCCCAGCGAACGCCATCGGCGGTGACGGTGGCGGTAGGAGAGGTGGCGTAGGCGGGGAGGCCTTCCGGCAACGCGGCGCCGAGGCGGCGGGCGATCACGGCGGTGGCGGCGGCGAGCGCGGTGGAGCGGAGGAAATCGCGGCGTTGCATAAGGGCTGGGGACAGGGGGGCGGGGGCTGGGAACAAGGGGGCTAGCGGAGGCGGGCGGGGGGCGCGGAGATGGGCACTTCGACGAAGACCACCTCGACGAGCGTGACGCCGGGGATCGCCTCGAGTTCGCGGAAGACGCCGTAGGGATCGTCGGAATCGAGGACGGCGGGGACCCAGGCGCCGCCGGGTTCGCCGAGGCGCAGATCGGGCCGGGCGGAAAGCGCGGCGAGGGCGGAGGCGCGGAGTGCGGGCTTCTTCGCAAGGGTGATGATCAACGAGCTGAGGGTGGGCTCGGGCGATTTCATGGAAACACTGTGGGACTTGGGGAAGTTGATAACAAGAATAAAAGACAAAGTTATCTTGATATAGGGACGGCGAGCTGTTTTATTCGGTGGCGAGATGACGTTTCGCGCCGCCCCCATCCTCGTCGGTATCGGTCTGGTTTCGGCCGTCTTGGCCGGGCAGTGGCTGATTGGCGGCGGTGTGGGCGACGGTGGAAAAGGGGGCGCGGAGCAGGTGAGGGACGCGGGGGCGATACCCGGGCGGCAGGCGGGGGCGGACACGGCCGGGACGCCTGTGCCACGACAGGCGCGGCAGGTGGCGACCGGGGTGCTGGACTATCACGGCGTCGAGGCGGGCGTGGCGTGCATGACGTGCCACAGCACGCGGGAGCCGGATCGCACGAACGGCGCGGGCGGGGCGCTGCCAAAGACTTTTCACCAGAAGCTCGCTTATTCGCACGGCGGGCAGAGCTGCCTGAGTTGTCATCACGCGGAGGATTACGATTCGCTGCGTTTGGCGGACGGGCGGAAGCTGGCGTTTGCCGACGCGCAGCAGCTTTGCGCGCAGTGCCACGGGCCGCAGACGCGCGACTACCTGAACGGTTCGCACGGCGGCATGCGCGGCTACTGGGACAAGAGCCGGGGCGAGCGCACAAGAAACACCTGTCTCGACTGCCATGATTCGCACGCGCCGGCTTATCCGGCGTGGACCCCGGTTTTCGCGCCGCGCGACGCGGCCGCCCGCCAGCAAGCCGAACGCGAGGCCCGCCACCGCCATGAGTAAGCATCCTTCCGCTCCCGAGACCGACTCCGAGTCGTCGTCCGCGCCCGACGGTGCCGGCATGAGCCGGCGCACCGCGCTCAAGGCGCTGGGCGCCACGCTGGGCGCGGCGGCCTTCGCCCAGGCGATCGCGCCGCTCACCGAGTGGACGGCGGACCTTTCCGTCGACGAGTATCTGCAGAAGCACTACAAGGAGCTTTCCCCGGTGGATCTCGCGATGGTGATCGCGCGGATCGAGGCGCGGACGAAGGAGGAGACGGGCGTGGACGTCCACATCGGCGACTACCGGCCGCAGCCGGGGGTGAAGTTCGGCTACGCGCTCAACCTTTCCATCTGCGTGGGCTGCCGTCGCTGCGCGGAGGCCTGCCATGTGGAAAACAACCACGACCGTCCGTCGGGCAACAGCTACATCCGGGTGCTGGAGATGCAGAATGGCTCGATGGATCTGGCGAAGGGGCGCGTGAACTACACGCAGCCGGTGCCTCATCCGGACAAATTCTATCTGCCCGTGCAGTGCCAGCAGTGCGACAAGCCGCCGTGCGTGTCGGTGTGCCCGGTGGAGGCGACTTGGAAGGAGTCGGACGGCATCGTGGTCGTGGACTACAACTGGTGCATCGGGTGCCGTTACTGCGAGGCGGCGTGCCCCTACCATGCGCGGCGCTTCAACTGGAAGAAGCCGGAGATCCCGGCGGCGGAGATCAATCCGGACCAAGGCTATCTTTCCAACCGTATCCGGCCGCAGGGCGTGATGGAAAAGTGCACCTTCTGTCTGCACCGCACGAGGCAGGGAAAGTTGCCCGCGTGTCTCGAGGCCTGCCCGACGGGTGCGCGGGTTTTCGGCAACCTGCTCGATCCGGAATCCGAGATCCGCTGGGTGCTGAAAAACAAGCGCGTCTTCGTGCTCAAGGAGGACGTCGGCACGCAGCCCAGTTTCTTCTATTTCTTCGATGAATGAGATCTTGAAGTCGGACTCGGCGGCGAACGCGGGCGGCGGCGGGCCCGGTGATCGCGCGCTGGCGCGGACCGCCGGATACCGGCGTTTTCTTTGGCGGTCGGCGCGCGACGCGACCGAGGGTTCGGCGTGGTTCTATGCGTGGATGATCCTGCTCACGGCGCTGGCGCTGACGGGGCTGCACGCGTGGGCGGTGCAGATGCGCGACGGACTGGCGGCGACGGGCATGAGCGACCACGTCTCGTGGGGCCTCTACATCGCCAACTTCACGTTCATGGTGGGGCTTGCGGCGGGCGGCGTGATGATGGTGATCCCGGCCTATCTTTACCACGACCACGAGATGCACGACCTGACGATCGTGGGCGAGCTGCTCGCGGTGGCGGCGATCGTGATGAGCATCTGTTTCGTCGTGGTGGACATGGGGCGGCCGGAGCGTTTCTGGCACATGTTTCCCGTCGTGGGGCGCTTCAACTTCCCGGTTTCGATGCTGACGTGGGACGTGATCGTGCTCAACGGCTACCTCGCTATCAATCTGCACATCTGCGGCTATCTCCTCTACAAGCGCTTCCTGGGCGAGCGGCCGGATCCGCGTTGGTATACGCCCTTCGTGTATCTCTCGATTTTTTGGGCGATCTCGATCCACACGGTCACGGCGTTTTTGTATTCGGGGCTCGGCGGGCGGCCGCTCTGGAACACGGCGCTGCTGGCGCCGCGTTTTCTCGTGACGGCCTTCATCGCGGGGCCGGCCTTCATCATCGTGCTGCTCTTCGTGCTGCGGCGTCTGGGCGGTGTGCCGGTGGCGCGGAGGCCGCTGGAGATTTTGGTCAACATCGTGCGGGTGACGCTGCTCATCAACCTGCTGATGGTCGTCTCGGAGTTGTTCACCGAGCTCTACTCGGGCGGGGCGCACACGGCGTCGGGGCATTATCTGTTTTTCGGTCTACACGGGGCGAACGCGCTGGTGCCGTGGATCTGGACGGCCGTGGGCATGGGCGTGGTGGCGGCGGCGATGTTTTTGCGGCCGGGCGTGGTGGGGCATCCCGTGTGGCTGACGGTCGCGTGCGCGCTGGCGTTCGCGGGCATCTGGATCGAGAAGGGCATGGGCTTGATCGTGCCGGCCTTCATCCCCTCGACGTTGCACGAGATCGTGGAGTATTTTCCGAGCCTGGTGGAGTGGCAGATCACGGCGGGCATCTGGGCTTGGGGGCTGTTGATTCTGACCGTGGCGCTGAAGATGGCGTTGCCGATTTTGCGCGAGCCGCATCCGGAGCGGGAAAACGCCTCGCCTGCGGCGGCGGCGGCGCCTACGCCTCAGGCGAAAATCGCGCCATGATCCGTTTTGGAAAAACCGCACAGACCGCAGTCTCGGCGCTGAGCCTGCTCGCCGAGGTGTATGATGGCGGGAAGACGAAGCTCAGCTCGCACGACATCGCGGCTCGCCGCGAGCTGCCGCAGCCGGTGGTGGCGAAGGTGCTCACGATCGTGTCCTCGCTCGGTCTGGTGGACGGCACGCGCGGGCCGGGCGGCGGCTACTGGCTCAAACGTCCGCCGGCGGAGATTGCGCTGATCGACATCGTGGAGGAGTTCGAGCGGCAGGACGCGCGGGTGATGTGCCCGTTCGGGCCCAACTGGTGCGGCCAGGGCGAGCCTTGTCCGATGCACAACGAGCTGGTGCGGCTCGACGAGGATTGGACGCGTTATCTGCGCGAGACGACGCTGGCGGTGTTTCAACGCGGGCAGACGGCGGCGACGCGCAAGCCCGCCCGGGGTCGATGAGCGGCGGCGAGTTCGTCAGGCGGGGATCGCGTCGGTTTTCCAGATGGGGACGTCGAGCTTGAGGCGGTCCATGAAGCCGGCGAGGACCGCGAAGGCCGAGGCGCGGTGACGGGAGACGACGCCGATGTAGATGGCGGTCTCTCCGACGGGGATGCGGCCGATGCGGTGGCGGACGTGGACGGCGAGGCAGGGGTGCGCGGCAAGGAGTTCGTCGAGGATGCGCGTCATCTCGCGTTCGGCCATGGGTTGGTAGGCTTCGTAGACGAGAGCGGAGATGGGACGGCCTTGTTCTTCTCCGCGCACGGTCCCGCGAAATTCGGCGAAGGCGCCAGCTCCGGGGCCGATGAAGGGGGCTGGGAGCGAATCGGGAATCGGGTCGGTGCCGAGCTGGATGGAGAGGCTCATGGAGGGGTGGCGCCGCGAGCGGAAACGATTCCGATCCCACGGGCAAGATGCCCGTGCCACCTTTAAGACGAGGCGCTGGCGTAGCGGCGGAGGCCGGCGTGGAAGACCGTGACGGCGACGGCGAGCCAGAAGACCGTGGCGCCGATCAGCCAGACGGCGTTAAGGGGTTCGAAGCCCTTGATCAGCGCGCGGGCGGGAAAATTGCTCACGATGGTGACGGGCAGGAGGTAGACGAAGACGACGTTCGCGACGCCGCGCAGCGCTTCGCGGGGGAGGCGGGAGAATTCGCTGAGGCCGAAGTAGCCGCCCTCGATGCCCTTCGCGCTTTGGAGCCAGAACACAAGCGAGATGATGGCGAGGAGCGTGGCGTAGTGGAGTATCAGCCCGCAGAATACGAAGAGCGAGTAGGTCGCGATTTGAAGCGCGGAGGGGGCGAGGCCGAGCCGGTGCGCGGCGTAGCAGACGACCGCGAGGGCGACGGGGACGTTGACCAGGCCGTCGAGGTCGAATTTGCGCGTCGAGACCATGAAAAGGGGCGAGCCGGGCTGGGCCAAAAAGAAGTCGAAGTGCCCGCTGCGGACGTTGCGGCCCATCTCGAACAGGTTGCTCCAGAAGAAGGCCATGAGGAGGCGTTGCACGAGGAGCGTCGTGCCGACGAGAAGGAGCATCTGGTATTTGGACCAGCCGGCGATGCTGTCGGTGTGGTTGTAGATGACGCCGACGAGGAGGACGTTGACGCTCATCCAGAAGAGCTCGACGAGCGCCCACATGATGAAGTCGCCGCGAAACATCATGGCGCGCACCAGCGAATAGCGGATGCTGGCGAGCCAGATGCGGGAGTAGCGGGCGAGGGCCGTCATGGATGATGGACGATGGATGAAGGATGATGGAGGCCGGCTTCGGGACCAAAATGGGGCGGAGATGGTTTGGCGGTTTCTCCATCAGCCATCGCACATCTTACATCTTCCTTTCGTTTAGCCGCCTACGGCGGTGTGGCGGCGGAGGCCGCGGCGCCAGAGGGCGGTGGCGATGCCGAGGAGGGCGAGGGTCCAGCCGAGCTGGATGGCGAGGCCTTGGAGGGCGGCGCCGAGATCGGTGATGCGTCCGGTGATCAAGGCGGCCGGGAAATACATCTGATAGTAGTAGGGCAGCCAGCGGGAGAGCTCGTAGAACCAGGCCGGCATGAGGTCCAAGGGGAAGATCTGTCCGCCGAGCACGGCCTCGATCGCGAGCGAGAGGATGATGAAGGACTGGATCTCGAGGAACCAGAAGGTCAGCAGTCCAAAGCAGTAGGCGATGGTGAACTGGATGAGCGCGGAGAGGAAGAGGGCGGGGATCGCGACCAGATACAGGGACAGGTTTTCGGGGCCCGGAAGCGCGAGCTGCGGCCAGATGAGCGGGAGCGCGAGGACGACGGGCAGGAGGGCGAGGCCGCCCATGACGAGGCGGGCGGAGAAGTAGAGGCTGAGACGGTAGCCGAGGTAGTTGATCGGCTTGGTGAGGAACTGGTTGATGAGTCCGTTGCGAATCTCCTCGGAGATCTCGTAGTCGTCGTTGGCGGCGCTCAGGAAGAACTGCAGGACGAGGAGCAGCGTGAAATAGGTCAGGGTGGCGGAGAGCGGGAAACCGCCGATGTCCTGCTTTCCTGAATACGCCGCGCCCCAGAGGATGAAGACGTAGACCAGGTGGAGCAGGGAAAACGCGGCCCGGATGGCGAAGTTCCACCGGTAGACGAGGTTCGTCTGGAGCCCGGTGAGAAAGACCTGGCGGTATTTGGCGAGCGCGGACATCGGAACCAAGATCTTTAACGCAGAGGGGCGGAGACGCGGAGAAGGCAGGACAAGAGAATCGGCGCGGAGCGCCTCTGCGTCTCCGGGTTGAAAGGATTGCCGACCTATTTCGCGGCGAGTTTGAAGCGATCGATGACTTCCTTGGCGAGGGCGCGGTAGGCGGTGGAGCCGGGCGAGCTGTTGTCGTAGGCGAAGATCGTCTTTCCGAAACTGGGGGCCTCGCTGAGACGGATCGTGCGGGGGATGACCGTCTTGAATATCTGCTCGGGCAGGTGCTTTTTGACCTCCTCGACGACTTGGCGCGAGAGGTTGGTGCGCATGTCGAACATGGTCATGACGACGCCGCCGAGGGTGAGCTTGGGGTTGAGGGCGCCCTTGATGCGCTCGAGGTTGCGCAGGATGGCGCCGAGGCCCTCGAGGGCCATGTATTCGCACTGGAGGGCGATGAGGAGGTGGTCGGCGGCGCTGAGGCTGTTCATCGAGAGCATGCCCATGGAGGGCGGGCAATCGATGACGATGGCGCCGAAACCGCCGGAGGCGCGGACGGGCTCGAGAATGGAGCGGAGTCGACCGAGGTAGTTCTCGGTTCCGGCGAGTTCGATCTCGAGGGCGCCGAGGTCCTCTTCGCTGGGGATAAGGGCTAGGCGGTCGACGGGCGTCGGAGTGATCATCTCCAAGGCCGTGCCTTCGCCGCGGAGAGGACCGTAGAGGGAACGGCCTTCCTGCTTCTCGACGCCGATGGCGGAGGTGGCGTTGGCCTGGGGGTCGAGGTCGACGAGGAGGGTGTGGATCTTTTTCTCGGCAAGCGCGGCCGCCAGATTGACGGCGGTGGTGGTCTTGCCGACGCCTCCCTTTTGGTTGGCGATGGTGAAAACGGTGGTGGGCATTTGGGCGGGAATGACGAATGACGAATGCCTAATGTCGAATGGGCAAGCGCGGCGGGGCCGGGACTGGGGCGAAAACGAAAGCGCCCGCCGGCTCGGGAGAGCGCGGCGGGCGGGCGGGAAATTGGAGGCGCGAGCCGGAATCGAACCGGCGGTAGAGCTTTTGCAGAGCTCGGCCTTACCACTTGGCGATCGCGCCGTCTGAACTGACGGGACGCGGAACTTGTTAAAGCGGGACGGGCCGCGCAAGTCCTGAGTTTGCCGCCGCGCAAGTTGCCCTTTTCCCCCGGTGACGGGCAATAAGGCGGCCGGGTTATCGCCGGGCCCGGTTCGCTCGCCAGCGAGAAACATCGGGCTTTGGGCTGTCAGCCGGGGCAAGGCACGCTTTAAAGCTGGGCATGGTTTTGAGCGCTTATCCTAGGCCGTGTCTTGTAAATAACTCGGCCCGTCGCGTGAGCCCTACGGGGAGAGC
>CAMLQS010000010.1 GCA_946482165.1 uncultured Verrucomicrobiota bacterium
CTCCGCCGTTTCGCCACGGGGGAGGGTGGGACGGGATGCCAGTTCGCGGAGCTCGGCGTGGTCCGGCGCGAGGTGGAGTCCGCGACGCGCGGCGGCGTGGGCTTGGTCGAGGTAGCCGAGGCGGTGGTAGCAGGCGGAAAGCGCGACGTAGACCTCGGGGTGGGCGGGCAGGAAATTGGCCGCGGAGAGGGCGACGTCGAGGGCGTCCATGTGGAATCCCTTCGCGACGAGCTGCCGCACGCGCTTCAGGGCGGCGCGGCCGATGCCGAGGAGGACGTTTTCCGGCCCGTCTCGTGGCGCGAGCTGGCGGTAGATGTCATCGAGAATCTGGAGGCGGCCCGGCGTGAGGGCGCGGGCGGAACGGGGGAACTCCTCCGGGCGCGGCCCGGCGGCGAGCCAGGCGGAGGTGTCGCCGTCGTCGGGCAGATAGCGGCCTTCGCGGGAAAGCGTAATGGCGGTGTCGATACGCTCGAAGACGTCGTGACCCCATTTGCCATACATTTTGGACCCGTTGGCGGCGGCGCTGGCCATGCCGGCGAAGGAGCGGTCGAGGCCGGTGCTGATCTTGTGCACGACGTGGGTGCGGCCGTCGTAGAGGATCTCGTAGCCGGCCTGGACGAGGGCGAAGTTGTGGTCGATGTCGTCGTATTGGGTGGGGCTGTAGCGGATGTCGAAGCCGCCGCAGCGCTTGAAGGTGTCGCGCCGGTAGAGGATGCAGCAGCCGTGGATGGCGGCGACGCGGGCGAGGTAGTCGGCCTGGCCGGCGTCGACCTCGTCGCGGTAGTTGTAGCCGTTGGGGTAACTATGGGGGCAGGCCCACTGGAGCGTCCGGGCGGGGGTGTCGTTGACTGTCTTGGTGGCGACGCAGCCGGCGAAGGGGCGATTGCGCAGGTCCTCGACGAAGACCTTCAGCCAATCGGGCGTGAGCGAGATGTCGTCGTCGAGGCGGGCGACGAGCTCGGCGGAGCCCGCGAGAATGGCGGCGTTGACGCCGGCGGCGACACCGGTGTTGAGCGGAAGCGTGACGACCTGAAGCGGGAAGGGGTAGGCGGCGGACAACTCTCGGAGGTAGGCGGGGGTGCCGTCGGTGGAGCCGTTGTCGGCGACGTAGACGCGCAGGCGGTCGGCGGGATAATCGGTGCGGGCGAGCGTTTCGAGGGTGCGCTTGAGGAAGGCCAGCGAGTTCCAGGTTACGAGGGCGCAGTCGACCGGGGGAAATTCGGAGGAGGGGCGGTAGCGAAGGGGCTCGCCGATCTTCCAGGCGATGGCGGTGTGGCCGTGGAGGCGGCGTATCTCGTTCGTGTCGGGATAAAGCGGGTTCCAGCCCCATTTGGCTTCCCATTGCGCGGCCTGCACCTGGAGGGCTGTCTGCTTCAGCTGATGGGTGACCTGGGCGAGGATTTTCTCGGAGCCGACGACCTTGGCCTGGAAAGCGGGGCCGGCGCAGCGCGTGTAGTGGACGGCGCGGACGGCGGGTTGCACCAGCACGCGAAAACCGCGGTGACGGGCGGCGATGCAGAAGTCGTCGTCCTCGAACCAGACCGGGCCGTAGCTCTCGTCGAGTCCGCCGACGGCGTCGAGCGCGGCGCGGCTGTAGTAGGCGAGGGCGCCGGCCACGGCGTCGACCTCGGCGGCGGGGCCGGCGGGACCGGCCGCGAGAAAGGCGCGCAGGTCGGTATGGCGGGGATGAAGGCCGAGTCCGGTGACGAGGGAGCGGCCCTCGGATTGAATGCGTCCGTCGGGGTAGACGAGACGCGCGCCGACGACGCCGGCTTCGTGCCGCGCGGCGGCGGTCGCGAGTGCGCGGAGCCAGTCGGGTGTCTCGATCACGACGTCGGCGTGGAGGCGCACGATGTCGCGGCCGGCGGCGAGCGGATGGGCGAAGCCGGCGTTGAGCGCCCGGGCCACGCCGCCGCGCGTCGCGAGCGGAAGGATCTCGATGTCCGGGAAAGCGGCGCGAAGCGCGGCGGGGCCGCCGTCGGTGGAGCCGTCGTCGACGACCAGGAGGCGCCAGTCGGGATGTTCGGTGAGCGCGCGGACCGCACGAACGCAGGCGAGCAGGGTGGGGGCGTCGTCGTGGACCGGAACGACGATGGTGACGGGCGCGAGTTGCATGGGGGCGGAGCGGCAGAGCGACAGAGCGACAGAATGATCGAGCGACAGAGGGACAGAAGGATGGAGCGAGAGAGGGACAGAGGGCGGAGCGGCAGAGGGCGACGGGGCTTCTGCTTCTGTCGTTCTGTCCTCTGTCGCTCTGTCGTTCTGATTCACGCGGCGGAGCGGCATCGGGCCTGCTCGGCGATCCAGTCCGCACGGATGGTTTCGAAGAGGTCGAGGGCGGCGTCGACTATTTGGTCCATGTTGAGATAGCGGTAGGTCGCGAGGCGGCCGGCGAAGTAGGTGCGCGGTTCGAGGCGGGATTGTTCGGCGTAGGTCTCGTAGGCTTTGCGCGCCTCCGGGGTGGGCATGGGGTAGTAGGCCTCGCCGCCGCGGACGTAGTCGGCGGGATATTCGCGCACGATGGTGCTGTTGGCGCAGAGCTGGCCGGTGGCGTGCTTGACCTCGACGATGCGCGTGAAGTCGAACTCGTTCGGGTAGTTGACCTGAACGGCCGGTTGCCAGAAGCCGGGGCGGCCGGAGATCGGCTCGCGCTCCTTGAGCTGGTCGGGCGTGAAGCTCTCGGCCTCGAAACGAAGCGAGCGGTAGGGCAGGACGCCGTGGCGGTAGTCGTAGAACTCGTCGATCGCGCCGGTGTGGATCAGGCGGCCGTGGCGCACCTGGCGCATCACCTCGCGGTAGTCGGTTTTCAGCAGCACGCGCACGCCGGGCGAAGCGGCGAGCATGCGTTCGAACATGCGGGTGTAGCCGGCGATGGGAAGCGCCTGGAACTTTTCGCGGAGATAGTCGTCGTCGCGGTTGGTGCGAAGCGGGATGCGGGCGCAGACGGAGGCGTCGAGTTCGGCGGGGTCCTTGCGCCACTGCTTCCGCGTGTAGCCCTTGAAAAACTGCTCGTAGAGCTCCCAGCCGATCTGCGAGACGATGACCTCCTCCGAGTTGCGCGGGCTGGCGAGGGGGACCCGGACTTTTTCGAGGTGGGCGCGAAACTCCTCCTCGGTGGAGGATCGGCCGATCATCTGCTCGAAGGTGTTCAGGTTCACGGGGAACTTCCAGTAGCGCTGACGCGTCCAGGAGAGGATTTGGTAGCCGACGGGGCGCCACGCGGTGAAGCGCGAGAGATAGTCGAGGACGCGCGGGCTGTCGGTGCGGAAGTAGTGCGGTCCGTATTTGTGGATCAATACGCCGTGGTCGTCGTATTCGTCGGCGGCGTTGCCTCCGATGTGGGCGCGGCGGTCGACCACGAGGCAGGTGGCGCCGAGTTCGTTGACGATGCGCTCTGCGAGCGTGAGGCCGGAGAAGCCGGCGCCGACGATGAGATAGTCGAAGTGCATGGGCGGAATTGGATCGGGCGCGATCAGGCGGCGACGCGGGCGCGAAGCGCGTGGAGTTCGGGGTGCCCCTAGGCGAGGACGGAGGCGAGTTGCAGGACCTGGCGGGCGAGGTCGAGATTGCCGGCCTCGACGGCGAGTTCGCAAAAAAGGCGCCAGCCGGCGGCGTTGTCCTCGTCGAGGCGGAGGCTGGCTTCGAGGGTTTCTATGGCGGCGGACATATCGCCGGCGGCGCGGTAGGCGCGGGCGAGGTCGAACCAGAGGACGGCGTCGGAAGGGGCGCGTTGAATCGCCGACAAGAGGCAGGGGGCGGCCCGCTCCGGCCGGCCGGCCGTCAGCAGCGCGAGCGCTTCGGCGTGGAGATCGCAAGGGCGCAGCGAATGCGGCGCGCGCTGGCGCAGCGGATCACGTTGGCGACGGAAGCGGCCGTGGCCTTGCGCGCAGAGCTCGTCCCAGGCGGTTTCCAGCAGGCCGGCGAAGTCGGAAGCGAGCGCATAGGTGTCGGCAAAGCGCGGCATCGACTCGGCGGCGGCGGAGAACCGGGCGCGGGCCTCGTCGCGCGCCTCGCGGTTGCCAAGAAGATCAAGCGCGAGGGCCAGGCGGGCGGTCTCGTTCGCGGCGATCATTTCCTCCAAACCGGCGGACTTGAGGAGCGCGGCTTCCGGCTGGGAGGCGAGGGCGAGGACGGGCACGCCGGCTTCCAGCGCGAGGACGACCGCCGGCCCCTGCAGGCCGGTGGCGAGATCGGCGAGCGCCAGGAGCGAGGCGAGATCGCCGTGGTCGAAAGGTGGCGGCTCATGGAGGATCAGGCCGGGCCGATCGAGCTTCGTGACGACGGTTCGTGTCGCGGATACATCCAGCTGCCCCGGGGAGGGAACGAGCACGAGGACAAGGCCGGGCGTTTGTTCAAGGAGCCTGGTCCAACGCGCGATGTCGGCCGAGTTGGGCGCGACCGGAGCGAGTTCCATGAAGAGAGGTTGATCGTCCAAAACACCGAGGGCGGCGCGGGTCCAGGGGGCGGACGCGACCGCCCGGTCCGGGGTTGTGTCCCAGGCGAGCGAGGTTCCGGGGAGCAGGGCGATTCGCTCGGAGAACGCGCGCGGCCTCTCCGCGGCAGCGTCCGTTTCGCCGGAGAGGAGAAGATCGATGCCGACCAGGCCGGTCGTGATTCGATCCGTCGCGATCTGGAGCGGGGCCGGTTGAAACAGGGCGATTTGCGCGAGGGACACTTGATGTCGCGCGAGCGGGTCGCCGTAGACGAGACAGTCGAGGCCGAGGTCGTTCAACTCCTGCAGTCGCGCGGAGAGGCCCTCCGGCAGCAGGTGGAATCCGGCCGCGATCTCCCGACATCGTTCCTCCAGCGCGGAGCCGGAGGGGGCGAAGGCGATGCAGTGAAGCTCGATCCGGCGCGGGTCGAGTTGCGCGCAGCGGGCGAGCGTCGTGAAAGTCTCGGCACGGTGGTCGAACCGGTGGTGGAGGACGCCGACGCGAAGCGGGCGCCCGCCCCTCGGGCGAAGCGCGCGCGCGGCCGCGGGAACTCGTCCATGGGCGCGCTGCAGTATCCGCGCGCGACACTGCTGCAGTTCGAGAAGCGGATCGGACGGTAGGAATTCCAGCGGCGGGGCGGGCGACCGCAGGTAGGCGTCGGCCGCGGCGCGGACAGGGGGGGATGCGAGATTGCGGTCCATCCAGGCCGCAAGCTCCTCGCAACGTCCGGCCAGGTGCCGCGCGAGGTCCGCGGAGGATACGGGTTCCGGACGCTCGGGGACGGCGAGAAGCCATTCCATGTAGGAGCCCCAAAGCGCGTCCGGAACCTCGGCCAGGCGCGGCGCCTCCGGCAGTTCCCACGCCGACGCCAGAAGGGCGGCGGCGGCGACCCGCTCCATTCCTCCCGGGGCGAGCAGGTGTTGTCCGTGCGCGACGGCAAGGAGGGGATTCGGACCGGAACGCACGCGGGCGGCGCGGGCGGCTTCGACAAACTGATCGGCGAGGGCGGCGGCATCCGTTGCCGGGGCGGGCGCGGGGGAAGGCAGGGTAATAGCCATGGCCGCCGCTCCGCAAAACGCGGGCCAGTTTCTTGTTAAGCGTCGCAAGTCTTTTATATAAAGGTGATAGAAAAGTTAATACGCGTGCGTCCGACGCCGGTGCCCGGGCCTTGGAACAAGAGCCGGAATTTTTTGCCGCCTGCGTTTCGCGGCAGTGAAGGCGTCGGTTCCGATGCGACCGAAATCTTTTCGGCGGGCCCTAAATTCGCGCGAACTTGTGCCGAAGAGAGCCCAAGCGTGATTCCCCCCAGCCAAGCGGTCAGACGGATGGATACGATCCAGTGCGGCCCCTATCTCGACGACGAGATTCGGCAGCGCATAGAGAGCTGTCCCAAGCTCGCGTCGCTGGAGAGCATCAACCGGAAACTAAAGAGCCTGCTCAATTCGGAGCGCGACTACACCTCGCAGATTGCCGAGACGATCCGACGGGATCCCTCTCTCACCGCCCGGCTGCTGCGCATGATCAACAGCGTCTATTTCGGGCTTAGCGCCAAGGTGAACAACATCGAGGAGGCCGTGCTCTTTCTCGGGTCGCGGCAAATCCGCGAACTCGCGATGGCGACTCCGGTGATCGAGGATCTCGAACGGAAACTCGGCCCGGTCTCGGCGCGTCTGCCGTGGAGGGAGATGTGGCTGCATTCCATCGGCACGGCGATCGTGACGCGGGAGATTCTGGCTTTCACCGACCTGCTGGTCGACGACGACACGGACTACATCGTGGGGCTGCTGCACAACGTGGGGAAAGTCGTGCTCGCGACCACCTGGCCCTCCGAGTTCGAGCGGATCGTGGAGAGGGAATACGGCAGCGCGGAGGAGGTCTGCGAGGTGGAGCGCGAGCTGATTGGCTGGGACCACGCCGCCATCGGCGCCTACTACCTGGAGCGCCATCAGCTTTCGCCGGAGATCATCGCCGCGGTGCGCTTCCACGTCGCTCCGGCCGCGGCAGGAGAGCATCAACGATTCGCGGCCGCGGTTCATGTGGCCGATCGGGTGGTGCGGGCGATCGGCACTCCCGGAGGGCTTGAGCGACTGGTGGAAACGAAACCCGGCCACTGGGCCGACGCCCCGGGCTGGGCGTTTCTCTTCGCCGACCGGCCGCGCGAGACGGCGCTCGCGAGGGCCGCGGTGGAACATCTCATGCTGCGCCTGCCCGAGCAGCTCCTGAGCATGGTCTGAGAGCCGAGGTTCGCATGTCCTCGTCGCAACTTCACGTGTCCATCGAGAATCCTCCGCCCGGCCCGGCGCTCGCCCCCTGGTCGGGAAGCCTGGAACTGGCCGTGCTCCATACGCTTGAGGACCACCGCATCGTCGAGGTGAATCGCGCCTTCGCGCGCAAGTTCGGCCAGGCCGAGCCGGCCTGGACCGGGCGGGACCACTCGGAGCTCGTCCATCCGGACGACGCCGCCGACTGGCGCGCCGCCGCGCCGCGCATCGCGCGTCCGCCCTACCATGTGGCGCGCGAGCACCGCTGGCAGACCGCGCAGGGCTGGCGCTGGATATCGTGGGAGGAGACGGCGGTTCGGGACGAGGGAGGGCGGATCGTGATGATCCGGGCGATAGGCCGCGACGTCACCATGCACCGGCTCGCCGAGGAGCATTTTCGCAAGCTGGCCCAGGCAATCGAGCAGGCCCCGGTTTCGATCGCCATCACCACGCCGGGCGGATCGCCCCAGTATGTGAACTCCCGATACACCGATGTCACGGGCTACACCCTGGAGGAGATTTACGAGCGGCAGATCCCCTTGCTCCGGGAGGGGCATCCGAGCGAGGCCGCCTATCGTCGCTTCTGCGCGCTCGTCGCCTCGGGAAGCAAGTGGGCGGGGGAGTTGCGCACCCTCCGAAAGGACGGAGGGGAGAACTGGGAGTTCGTTCAGGTGTCCCCGATTCGCGACCACGCCGGGGAGGTCGCCTCGCTGCTCTGCCTGCGCGAGGACATCAACGAGCGAAAGGCGCTCGAGGAGCGGCTGAGGCAGGCGCAGAAGATGGAGAGCCTGGGCACCTTGGCGGGAGGCATCGCGCACGATTTCAACAACATCATTTCCATCATCCGCGGCTTCACCGAGCTGGCGCAGATGCTGCCTGCCGACAACGCCGACCTGCGCCGCTATCTCAACGCGGTCCACTCGGCCGCCCTGCGCGCAGCGTCTCTCGTGGGACAGATCCGGGCCTTCAGCATCAAGACGGAGATAAGCTACCGCGCGGTGCAGTTGAACCCGCTGGTGCGCGAGCTGGGCGGGCTGATGCGCGAGACCTTCCCTCGCGACATCGAGCTGCGCCTTTTAATCGACGACTCGCTGGAGAGTTTCGCCGCCGATCCCGACCAGATCCGGCAAATCGTCCTCAACCTGTGCGTGAACGCGCGCGACGCCATGGCCCACGGCGGCACGCTGACCGTCGCCACGGGCCGGGTTCCCGGGCTGCGCCTCGCCGCGCTCGGGCTCGATCCCGATCAGGAGTATGTCGAGCTGCGCGTCTCGGATTCGGGCGTGGGCATGACGCCCGAGATCAAGGCGCGCGTCTTCGAGCCATTTTTTTCCACCAAGCAGGCGAGCGGCGGCACCGGGCTCGGCCTGGCGACCGTTTACGCAAACGTCCGCAACCACCAGGGCGCGATCGACCTGGATTCCGCGCCCGGCGCGGGCACGACGTTCCGGATTTATCTGCCTTTGCGCACGGGCGCCGAGGAGCGCGGGACCACGACGTTCTGCGTCGAGGAGTTCGGAATCCCGGGCGGCGTCGAACGCATCCTTGTGGTCGAGGACGAGGCGCCGATTCAAGACATGCTTGGCATCGTGCTAAGGTCCGCGGGATATCAGGTCGAACATGCGATGGACGGCTCCCAGGCCATCGACCGCATCCTGGGCGCGGAAGCCAGGATCGACCTGATGATCCTTGATTTGAACATGCCGCGCATGGGCGGGGTCGAGGTTCTGAAGGTGCTGAAACAGCGTTGGCCGGGCCTGCCGGTCCTCGTCATCAGTGGCAATCTCAACGGCACGGCGACGGCCGAGTTGCAGCATTTGGGGCAGGCGCATGTTCTGCCCAAGCCCTTTGACCTTTCCCGTTTCGGAAAGATGCTGCGCGAGCTCCTCGACGAGCGTCGGGCCGCGGTTGCGGCGAGTTCGGCGAACGGGTAGCGCGGCGCGGACGCGAACTTTCGGCTGCGGCTTTTGCGGACTAGGCGCTGTCTTCAAAATAACCCGGTGCTTTGCCAGGGCCCTGCGGGTGAGACGGAAACCAAGCTGGGCCAGCGTTGCCCTCGGCGGCACGGGCCGTTGGCCCGCCTCCGCCTCGGTCGCCTTGGCCGAGCATGGTTTCCGCCTCACGAAGCATCGGTTTATTTTGAAGACAGCGCCTAAACCCGATCGCGCTTCCGCCGGGCGCATCCGATCACTCTCAGCTATACACCAGCAGACGAGGCCCGAGGGGATCGAGAATGTGGTGGTTCCGGATCTTGGAGATCGTCGCGGGATTGAGCGGCTGGCCCTCTCGCACGAGCAGAAGCCCGTGGGGGCTGTAGATTCCCGTGGCCAGAACCATGCCCGGGCGCAGTTCCTGGGGTTCGATTTCGCGCACCGGGCGAGGGAGGCTCTTCAGCCGTGTCGCGCTTAAAAACAGATGCACGGCGACGGGATCGAGGGCGTGGCCGGCCTCGCTTTGAATCGCGATGGCGGCGCGATCCTCCGGCAGTCCCGATTCCACGAACCAGACCGCGGCGGCGAGACAGCGGGCGGCGCGCGGAATGGCCAGGCCGGCGGTTCCATCCGGGAAGCCCGCCCCGTCGAAACGCTCGTGATGGCTGCGGATCGTCTCGCCCAGCAGCGGACGGCTGTCGAGACAGGCGGCGAGGGTCTGGCTGTAGACCGGGTGATTGTGCAGGTTGGCGAGTTCCGTTTGGCTGAGCCGTTCCGATTTGGCGCGAAAATGATGCAGCGTGTCGCGGGGGGCGCCGATGAGCCCGAGATCGCATAGCCATGCCGCCGTTTTCAGCACCTCGCGTTCCTCCGGATCGAGAAAATCGCCCGCCGCCGCCATCTGCTCCGCCACGGCGGCGATGGCGCGGGTCTGCTGCGCGAGCGCCGGGTCGAAGGTCGCGAGAATGCGGCAGCATAGCTCGAGAGATCGGTCGTAACGACGCGCCATTTCGCGGGCGGATCGGTCAAGCTCGATGCGCTGGAGGTCGAGCCTGTCGATCTGCTCGCCGAGCTGGGCGTTCGCGGCGGCGAGACGTTGGTTCATCTCCGCCATCTCGTCCGCGAGCCGCTCGTTCTGCACGATCAGCTCGTGGCGGTTCACCGCGTTGCGCACGGTCGCGATCAGCTCTTCGCGCAGCCAGGGTTTCGCGATGAAGCGATAGATCTCCCCCTTGTTGATCGCGTCCACCAGCGTCGGCAGCGAGAGCATCGCCGTGATCAGCACCCGCGTCGCGCGAGGCTGGAGCCGCTGGCACTCCACGAGCAGATCCATGCCGGACATGCCCGGCATCAGATGGTCGGAGAGCACGACGGCGAATTCCCGCTCTCGGAGCAGACTGATCGCGTGCATCGGGTCGGGCGCGGCGAAGACGGCGAATCCCTGCCGCTCGAGCAATTCCTTAAGCGCGGCAAGGACCCGCGGTTCGTCATCCACCACGAGCAGATTGCGCGAGGTTGGTTGGTCGGTGGGCATTGGAAGGTGGCGAAAACCGTCGGGCGACGAAGCCTCGTTGCCCTCATATCGGCGCAATTCCGAAAAAATGAAGGTGGAATGGCCGAGGACGAAAAAACACCGGCGCTCCCGGCAAATTTTTCCCGTCCCGATTTCGTGCGCGAGCCCGCCGCAGGGAGGATCGGGAAGAAAATGATGAATAGATGGCTATCGAGCAGATACTTGCGGGAGCTCATGCGCGGATGGCATCCGCGGTGCATTTGCGGGGGGCATGATCGAGCCCGTCGCGAACAACGCCAACTACCAGTTGGCCCGGAAGCTTCTCGATGCCTCCGTGCTTCGCCACGAGGCCATCGCCAGCAACATCGCGAACGTCGAGACGCCGGGTTACCGCCGCGTCGATCTCGCGCCCGATTTTCAGAGCGCCCTCCGCGCCCAGTTCGCGAGCGGCGCGCCTCCCGCCGCCGGCGCCGTCGCCGCCTTGAAACCCCATCTCGGGCCGGACGCCTCCGTGCGCTCGGTGCGCGCCGATGGCAACAGCGTCGAGCTCGAGAACGAGCTGTTCGCCTTAAGCCGGAACCGCGTCGAGCACGACTTCCTCACCGATCTGGTCAGCAACAACATCAAGCACCTTCGCGTCGCGATCAGCGGCCGCGTCGGTTCGTGAGAAAACCTCCGCCTTCCCTGCCGCCATGGACATTCTTTCCGGTATCGCCGCCACCAGCGGAGCACTCAACGCGCAGCGCACGCGTCTCGACTTCATCGCCCAGAACATCGCCAACGCCCACACGACGCGCGGTCCCGACGGCCGGCCCTTCCAGCGGCAGATCGTGAGCTTCGAGAGCGAACTCGTCCGCGCCGGCGACGTCGTCGGCGGCGCGGGGCTCTCGGGCGTGCGAGTCGCCGAGGTGCGGCGCGATCCGACCCCGGGGCAACGCATCCACGATCCCGGCCATCCCGACGCCGACGAGCAGGGCATGGTCACGCTTTCCAACGTCAACCTCGCCTACGAGATGGTCGACCTCATCACCGCATCCCGCGCCTACGAGGCCAACCTGGCCGTCGCCAAGAACGCCCGCCAGATGGCGCTCAAGACCCTCGAGATCGGCAAGTAGCGCGCCCCCGTCCCGCCCCATTCCATGAGCCCGCTCGGCCCCGCCACCTCGATCCAGCCCGGCGCCCTCCGTCCCGCGTGGGAGGTGTCGCCGTTGCGCGATTCGCCCGCGTCGCGCGCTCCGTCCTCCGCGCCGGCCGGCGGCTTCGGGCAGGTGTTGGAGAACATGGTCTCGGGCGTGGAGGAGCGCCAGGCCGAGGCCGCGAAGGTGACGCGCTCCGTGCTCCTCGGAGACAATCCAAACCTGCATCAGAGCGTGATCGCGATGCAGGAGGCCTCCGTCGCCTTCAGCCTCATGGTCGAGGTGCGCAACAAGGTCGTTGAGTCCTACCAGGAGCTCATGCGCATGCCCGTCTGATTTCCTCGATCGATCTTTCGCCTTCTCGTTCCACGCCGTCATCCGCCCCGGCCTCCCGCCTGCATCGTCCCCTTCATGAAAACGTTCGCCCAATCGCTGCTTTCGCTGTGGCGTCAGCTTGGACTCAACCAGCGCGTTTCCCTCGTCGTCTCCGCGCTCGCGGTCTTGCTCGTCATGGTGGGGCTCGTGGTCTGGTCGCGGCAGCCCGACTACCAACTGCTCTACGGGCGCCTGTCCGAAAAGGACGCCGCGGCCATCGTCTCCTCGCTTCAGGCTCAGGGCGTCCGCCATCGGGTGGGGCAGGGCGGCGCCTCCGTCTACGTCCCGAGCGATCAGGTTCACCGCCTGCGCATGGAGCTCGCGGGCAAGGGCCTGCCCGGCGGCGAGGGCGTGGGCTTTGAAATATTCGACAAGGGACAGTTCGGCTTGAGCGACTTCGTCCAGCGGACCAACTACAACCGCGCCATCCAGGGCGAACTCGCCCGCACCATCGCCCAGCTCGACGGCGTGGCCTCCGCCCGCGTGATGATCGTCCAGCCCGAGAACCGTCTTCTCCTCACGGAGCAGGGCGTGAAGCCCACCGCTTCCGTTTTCGTGGAGGTGCGCAACCGGCTCGAGGCCGAGGCGGTCAACTCCATCCGCCACCTCGTGGCCAATTCCGTGCAAGGCCTCGCCCCCGACTCCGTCGCGGTCGTGGACCAGCGAGGCCGGGTGCTTTCCACCGAGCTCAAGGAGGACCCGCTGCTCGGCTCCGCCTCCAGCCTCATACGCTACCGCCAGCAGGTGGAGGACTACTTCGCGAAAAAGATCGAGACCATGCTCGAACCCGTTCTCGGCCCCGGTCAGGCGATCGTGCGCGTCTCCGCCGAGATCGACAACGAGGGCGCCGTCCTTACCGAAGAGCGCTTCGATCCCGACAGCGCCGTCATTCGCACGCAGTCCAACACCGAGGACAGCAACAGCAGCACCGAGCAACGCCGCGGCGGTCTCACCGGCGTCGCCGCCAACACCCCCGGCGCGCCCGCCGACGCCGCCGCCAAGGAGAACGAGCGCCCGAGCGTGGCCAATTCCCAGAACCGGAAAAACGCGAGCGTCACCTACGAGATCAACCGCACCACCTCCAGCATCCGTCGCAATCCCGGCGGCATCAAGTCGCTCACCGCCGCCGTCATCGTCGCCTCCCGCCCCGCGGAATCCGCCGACACGCCCGCTGCGCCGCGCACGCCCGCCGAGCTCGAGGCGCTCCGCCGCGTCGTCGTCAACGCCCTCGGCCTCCGGGTGTCTTCCGGCCAGTCTATCGATGACATCGTGAGTTTGCAGGAAACGGCTTTCCGCCCGCCGGCCATCGACTCGCGCATCGAAACCCTCGTCTCCGAGACCCGGGTCCAGAGCTGGATCGAAACCGCCTCGCGCTATGTCGCCGTGGCCGTCGCGCTCGGCGCGTTCTTCCTCTTCTACCGCACGCTACGGCGGCAACGGCCCGAGCCCGTGCCCGTCGAGCTCCTCGCCGCCGCCTCCGCCGGTCGCAATGGCAAGCATCCCGCGGGCCTGTCCGGCGCACCCACTCCCGAACTCCTCAACGAACTCATCCGCCAGAAACCCGCCAATGTCGGCAACGCCCTCCGCGACTGGGTCGCGGCCAAGGGCAACTGAGCAACCTTCCCATGGCCGATCTCTCCTACGCGCAACTTTCCCGCCTGCAAAAGCTGGCCGCTTTTCTGATCGTCATCGGTCCGGATGCCGCCGCCGCGCTCATGCGGCATTTTGGCGACGCCGAGGTCGAGGCCGTTTGCCGGGAGATGAACCAGACGCCGGTCGTCACCGAGGCCACTCGCGTCGCCGTGCTCGACGAGTTCGGCTCCATCGTCGGCGACAGCCTCGGCTGCACGCTCGGCGGCCTCGACTACACGCGCCGCGCGCTCGAACTCGCGCGAGGCGAGCACAAGGCGGGACGTCTGCTGGACCGCGTGGGCGCCGCGCAGCCGGCCGCCGCGTCGTCGGAATTGATGGCGGAGCTCGGCGAGATGGAGGGCAGGCAAATCCACAATCTGCTCAAGGACGAGCAACCTCAGACGATCGCCTTCGTCCTCTCCCATCTTGTTCCCGTCAAGAGCGCCGAGGTCTTCCTGTTGTTCACCGCGGAGCTTCGCGAGGAGATCGCCGAACGTCTCGGCACCATCGAAAGCACGCCTCGCGACCTCGTCCCTCTCATCCTGCGCAACCTCTCCCGCCACGTTTCCGGCAAGCCTGCCCGGAGCTACCAGTCGAGCGGCGGCGTGCGCTCCGTCGCCGCCCTGCTCAACGCCGTCGACAAGGAATGCTCGAAGCAGGTCCTGCGTCGCCTCGAGGAGCGCAACTCCGCCCTTGGCGTCGCCGTGCGCCGGAAGATGTTCAGTTTCGACGACATCGGCCGCCTCTCGCGCGGCGACTTGCAACGAGTGTTGCGCGAAGTCGACTCCACGCAGCTCGCGGTCGCGATGAAGCCGGCCGGCGAGGCGCTTCGTGAAACGATCTACGGCGCCATCTCGAAACGGGCCGCCGAGACCCTGCGCGACGAGGTCGGCATGCTGGGCTCCGTCAAATTCAAGGAAATCGAAGCCGCGCAGGACGCCGTCATCGAGGTCGTCCGCCGCCTCGAGGACGAGGGGGCGATCAGCCTCGATGCCGACGAGGGCTCCGCGCCCGCCTGACGACTCCGCCGCCCTTTTCGCATCGACCATTCGAAATATCGGACCGCTCCCGCAACCCGGACACCCATGGCCCTGCATCGCGAAGTCGTCTCCTTTGATCGTCCGCTCGTCGCGGTGCGCACCGCCTGCGCGCCCCTCGAATACACCGCGGCGGACCTAGTCGTCGCGCGCAGCGAGGGGTATCGGGATGGCGGAGACGCCGCCCGCGCCTTCACCGACCAGCAGATCGTCGAGCTCCGCGCCGAGATGCAGGAGTTGCAGCGGGGAATTTTCCAGAGCCTGTCCTCCGCGCATGAGGAGCTCGCCGGGCAGGTCCGCGCCGCGCTTCCCTCGCTTGCCGTCGAGATCGGCCAGCGCCTCCTCGCCGGCCTCGTCCCTCCGCCGGAGCTCGTCGAGCGACTTTGCCGCGAGGCTCTCGATCAACTCTATCCGGAACGCGCCGGCCTCGAACTCGTCGTCGGCCCCCGCGACGCCGCCGTCCTCGAGCGCCTCGTGCCGCCGTGGCGGGTGCATTTCACCGATCTCCGGGTCACCGTGGACGACACCCTGAACCCGGGCGATTGCCTCGTTCGCAGCCGCTTCGGCGTCACCGACGCGCGCACCTCCTCCAAACTCGCCGCCCTCAAGCAGGAGCTCCTCGACGCATGAGTCCGTTGTTCTTTCCCCGCCGTCGCTCCTCCGGCCGCCGTCCGCGCCCTTGCCCATGAAACCCGACGTCGCCGATTTCGTCGCCACGCTCCGCAGCCAGGTCAGGCATGCGCCGGCTTTGCGGCGCCTCGGCCGCGTCACCGCGGTCACCGGCCTGATCATCGAGTCCGAGGGTCCCAACGTCGGGCTCGGCGAGCTTTGCCTCCTCCATTCCGAACGGGAAGACTTCGAGGTGCTGGCCGAGGTGGTCGGCTTTCGCGGGGAGCGCGTTCTCCTCATGCCGCTCGGCGACACGGGAGGACTGCACTCCGGGTGCGCCGTCGCCGCCTGCGACCGCCCGCCGATGCCGCTCCCGGGCCCCGCCTTGCTCGGCCGAGTGTTCGACGCCCTCGGGCGGCCTTTCGACGAGCGCGGCCCCGTGCCGGTGCATCGCGCCCCCGGCGGCGCGGCCAGGCCGCCGCATCCGCTCCGTCGCCGTCGCATCCGGGAATTGTTTCCCACCGGCGTCCGCGCCCTCGACGTGTTCACGCCATTCGGCCGGGGGCAGCGTCTCGGCCTCTTCGCCGGCTCCGGCGTCGGCAAGTCCACGCTGCTCGGCATGATCGCCCGCTCCGCCCCGGCCGACGTGGTTGTCATCGCGCTCGTCGGCGAGCGCGGCCGCGAGGTGCGCGAGTTTCTGGAAAAGGACCTCGGCCCCGAGGGCCTCGCCCGTTCCGTCGTCGTCGTCGCCACCTCCGACACGCCCGCGCCCCTTCGCCTGCGCGCCGCCACGACCGCGACTTCGATCGCCGAGGGGTATCGCGACGCCGGCAAAAATGTCCTCCTGCTCATGGACTCCGTGACGCGCTTCGCCATGGCGCAGCGGGAAATCGGACTCGCCATCGGCGAGCCGCCCGCCACCCGCGGCTACACGCCTTCGGTCTTCGCCCTGCTGCCCCGCCTCCTCGAGCGCGCCGGGGCGGGGGAGAACGGCGCCATCACCGCCCTTTACACCGTGCTCGTCGAGGGCGACGACATGAACGAGCCCGTCGCCGACACCGTGCGCGGTATCCTCGACGGACACGTCGTCCTTTCCCGCGCGCTCGCCCACGCGAACCATTATCCCGCGATCGACGTGCTCGAAAGCGTGTCGCGTCTCACGCGCGACATCTGCGCGCCGGACGAGGTGGACCTTGCCGCAAGAGCCCGCGAGCACCTCGCGTTGTTCAAAAAAAACGAGGACCTCATCACGGTCGGCGCGTATCAGGCCGGGGCGAGCGCCGAGCTCGACCGCGCCGTGGGGCTGAACCCCGGCCTGCGCGCCTTTCTTCGCCAGCCGGTGCACGAAGCCACCCCGCGCGCCGACTCCTACCGGCGCCTCCGCGAACTGCTGGGAAAATCATGAAACGCTTTCGCTTCCGTCTCGAATCGATCCTCGGCCTGCGGGCCGTCGCGGAGCGCGCGGCGTTCGAGCGCTTCGCCGCCTCGCGCCGGCAACTCGCGTCCATCGCCGCCGAGCTCCACGCCGCCGAGGCCCGCCGGGACGCTCTCGCCGAGGCGCTCGCCGCGTCCCGCGCCGGCTCCTTCCGCCCGTCGATGCAGGCGGCCGGACACCTCGCCTTGCAGGATGCGGAGCGGGCCGGGAAAGAGGCCGCGCGCCGCCACGCCGAGGCGCTTGCCGCAAGCGAACGCGCCCGCGAGGAGTGGCTCGTCGCGCGCCGCCGGCTCGGGGTGATCGAGCGTCTCGGCGAGCGCGCCCGCCGGATCCATCGCGAAACGGCCGAGAAGGCCGAACAAGCATTGCTCGACGAACTCGCCTCGATCGCGGCCGCCCGCTCATCCCTTCGCTCCGCATGAACACGCTGTCTTCGCTTCTTTTCGTCGTCTTGCTGCCGCTCTCGCTGTCGGTCGGCGGCGCGTATGTCTGGTTTTCGAAACAGGCCGAACTTTTCGTGCGGACCGCGGCCGAGCAGCGCGTCCTCCGGAAGGAGGCCGGCCGCCCGGAAAAGCCCTGGGATTTTTGGACTCCCGAGATGGAGAACGTCGCGAAGGAACTCGTCGAGCGGCGAAACGCCTTCGCCCGTCGCGAAGCCGAGCTCGTCTCCCTCGAGACCCGGATCGCCGCCGAGCGGAAGTCCCTCGACGAGGCCCGCGTCGCCGTCGAGAAGCTGCGCGCAGAGATCGATGCGCGCCTCGTTCAGGTCCACGCGCAGGAGCAGAAGAATCTCAAGTCGCTTGTCGCCACCTACAGCAAGCTCAGCCCGCCGGCCGCCGTCGCGATTTTCAAGCAGATGGACGACACCTCCGTCGCGAAGCTGCTCGCGTTGATGAAGCCCGAGATCGCCACGGCGGTTTTCGAGGAATACAGCCGCGACCCCGGGCCGGAGAACGCCAATGTCCGCCGCGTGGTGGAGCTCACCCAGCGCATGCGCTTGCTGATGCCTCTCCCCGAGCAGGCCTCGGCCGCGCGCTGAGCGGCGGACTTCGCGATTTCAGTTTTCGCGCCACGGACGGCGCGGCTTCGACACCGCCATGACGGCCCGATCCGATGCCTATTCTTACCGCATTTCCGGCTCCGACCGCCTCCGCCCTTTCGCCTTCCGAATCCCATGAGGAGGCTCGCTCGCCGGCGCTATCCGTGCGGCGCGGCGGCGCGAACGCGCACCAGGCGGAGTTCGCCGATCTGCTGCTTGCGCAGCCTATCGCGAATTCGCCCATGCTGGCGGCGTCGCCCGAGAGCGCGCTTGTCGTCCCGCCTGCGCCAACCAACCCGCGCGAACCCGCCTTCCTCTTCGGTGACGACGTCGACCCCGAGGCAGTGAACGAGGGCGACGCCGCCTTCGCCGACGATAGGCAGGAACTGCCGCCCGCCGAACTCGTATCCAGTTTTTTTCCGCCACTGCCGCCTCCGCCGCCGGCCGCTCCGCCGCCACCGAAGGATCCGTCGTCGACCGACCTTCCGGCGGCGTGGGAGGATTCGGAACTTGCCGGCTTCGCGAACATGCCGCCGCCGATCCCGTCCGCCCGCTCCGCGACGGACGCCACCTCGTCTTCGTCGCCGCTCAACGCGCCGCCGCCAGCAGGGGAGGGCGAAGGAGAAACGGCGGAGGCAACTTTGCCCTTCGACTCAATCGCCCGCCCGGCAGTTTTTTCCCATCCGCGTTCACGATCTTCGACAGAGGACGGGGTGAATACGGTTCCCCGCGATAAAAACACAAAGGAATCAGCGATGGGGCAGATTGTTATGGGTGCGGATAAATCGCGTGGCATGGAAAAGGCAGAAGCGCCTCTCATCATGAATCGCGCTTTCGCCGCCGAACCTTCCGCCGCCGCGTCTTCCGGCGCGGTCTCGATGGCGGACGCCAGCGCCGCTTCGCAGCCGACGTCGGCCTTGGAGCCGATGACGAATATTCCGGCGAGGTCGCCCGGGCACGAGCTGCCCGCCCCGTCGAGTGCCGCTTCCGCGCTTCGTTTGATCGAGCGCGTCGAACTGGCGGCGGATCAGCTGTCCGCGCTTCGGTCTCGCGAGGAGTTTCGTTTCAACGTCGATGTCGCGGGCCGGCACCGTGTCGAAGTGAAGGTGGCCGTTCGCGACGGGCGGGTGTTCGCCGCTTTCCGCGCCGATTCGTCCGAGCTGCGCGATGCGCTCGCCCGCGGCTGGGAAACGTTCGTGCGAAGCCGCGAAGGCGGCGCGCAACGCTGGGCCGAGCCGGTTTTTTCCGCGCATGCTCCGTCCGCCTCCGCCGCTTCTCCGGCCGAACGGGCGCACGGCGCGTCCGTCGGCGAGTTTGCCTCCGGCCGGGATTCTTCGGCCGACGACCGTCCTTCGTCGCGCCGCGAGTATCCCGCCGCCGCCGAGGACCGGGTCTTGTCCGACGGTCGCGCCGTCGTTTCCCGTTCCGCCGTTCCTCCCGTCGGCGAGGCGCCGATGGCGGCGTCGCGTCCCGACGGTTCCCGCCTTCTTAGCGTCCTTGCCTGATCCCGCCTTCTCCGCGCCCATGAATGTTTCTCCCACCGCCTCCAACACCGCCGCTCCCTCGGTCGATCCTTCCACGGCGGGCCGCCTGCCGAAACAAACGCTCGGGCAGGACGACTTTCTCAAGCTCATCACCGTTCAGCTCGCCAACCAGGACCCGATGAAGCCGATGGAGGACACCTCCTTTATCGCGCAGATGGCGCAGTTCAGCTCGCTCGAACAATCCTCGCAAATGTCGCGCGACATAGCCGCGTTGCGTTCCGACATGGGGCTCCAGTCCGCGACCGCGCTCCTCGGGCGCGAAGTCGTGCTCGACTCGGGCGAGGGCGAGATCACGGGCGTCGTGGATTCGGTCGACGCCACCACCGACACCCTTCGCGTCTCCGTCGGCGGCCAGCTCCATCCGTTTTCGTCCATTCTCCGCGTCGCCTCCGCCCCCGCGACCGCCCCCGCCTCAGATCCAGATACCGTTCAACCCCCGCAATCCTAAGTCCCCTCGCCACCATGTCCCTCATCGGCACCCTCACTTCCGGCGTCAGCGCCATGCGTTCCTTCACCAAGGGACTCGAGGTTATCGGCAACAACATCGCCAACGTGAACACGACCGCGTTCAAAGGAGCGACGACCAGCTTCGAGGAGAGTTTCAGCAACACCCTCCGCGGCTCGGCGCTATCATCCGGCGCCGGGTCCAACCTCTCCGCCATCCAGATTGGCACCGGGGTGCAATTGGCCTCGATCAACGCCCGCTTCACCCAGGGCGCGCTTTCCACCACGGGAGTCGCGACCGATCTCGGCATCTCGGGCAACGGCTTTTTCCGCGTCGTCAATTCCGTCGACGGCTCCGAATACGTCACCCGCGCCGGCGACTTCCGTCTCGACGACCAGGGCTACCTCGTCACGAGCAACGGCTACCGGGTGCAGGGTCTCGTCGGCGGCTCCGCCGGCTCCCCGCCGTCCGCGATCGGAAGCATCAAGCTCGGCACCCCGCCCGAGGGCACGCAGCTCAAGAGCTTCTCCTTCGATCGCCAGGGAAATATCGTCGAGTTCTACTCCGATGGCTCCTCCGCCGTGACCAATCGTCTGCTGCTCCAGGACTTTCGCGATCCCTCCGCCTTGCAGCGCACGGGGGACAATCTTTTCACCGGCATGGCCAACGCCGGTCCGGTCGGCGGCCTCGCGCTTTCCACCACGGGCAACCTGCCCGGAGAAGGCGGCCTGGGCACCGTCGAGGCCGGCACGCTCGAGCTGTCGAATGTCGATCTCACCGAGCAGTTCGCCAACATGATCACCACCCAGCGCAGCTTCCAGGCGAGCTCGCGCATCGTCACCGTCTCCGACCAGGTGCTCGAGGAAGTCGTCAACCTGAAGCGCTGAGCGCACCCGCGCCATGGCCGAGAAAAAAAACGATTCCGATTCCGCCGCGGGCGCCGCCGTTCCCGCGCCGTCCGCGCCCGCCAAGGGAGGCGTCAAGGCGCTGCTGCCGGCTCTGCTGGCCATCGTGCTCGCTCCCGCGGCCACCTTCGCCGTCGCGCATTTCCTCGTCCTGCCTCGCTTCGAGGCCGGGCTCCGCGCCGCCATCGACGGGACGGACGCCGCCGCCGTCCATGCCCCGGCGTCGACGGCGAAACCGGCCGCCTCCGCACACGGCGCATCCAAGGGTTCCGGCAAGGCGGGCTCCGCGAAAGACGGAGCTCCCGTCGACGCGGAGAATTCCTACCGCTTCGAAAACGTCGTCGTGAACCTCGCCGGCACCATGGGCACGCGTTACCTGAAGGTAGGCTTCCTCGTCACCGGCGGTAAGCCCGATGTCGCCGCCCGTTTCGAGGCCGATAGACCCCGGCTCGGCGACGTCACCCTCGCCGTCCTGTCGTCGCTCACCCTCTCCGATCTCGAGGAGGCGGGCTCGAAAAATCTGATCCGCGAACGACTCGTCGCCGCCTACAACCAGGCCCTCGGAACGCAGGTCGTGGACAGCCTCTATTTCTCCGAGTTCGTCGTTCAATAAGCCGCCGCCATGCCCGACGCCACCGACCAGACCGACGCCGTCCTCGCGGCGGAGCCCCCCGCCGCGGAGCCGCTCGCCCACGCGGCCGAGGAGCGTCCGGTTCTCCTTCGAGCCAACGGCACTCGCGACGGTTCCGGAGGCTCGCTCCGCGTGGCCGCCCACGATTTTCGAAATCCGGCCTTCCTGACCGAGACCGACCTGCGCCGCGTCCGGGCGCTGCACGAGGACTTCGCCCGCTACCTTTCGGCGCGACTCTCGATGTCCCTGCGCATGGAGTGCGGGCTCCGGCTGGACTCGCTTCAAACGCACCCTTACGGCCGCTTCATCGAAGAGCTCCCCGAGCTCGCGCCGGTTTGCCTTTTCAAGATCGAGCCCTTCCCCGGCCTGGGGTTGCTGGCCATCGACACCGGCCTTTCGCTCGCCTTCGTCGACCGCCTGCTCGGCGGTCGCGGACAGGCGGCCGAGGTCGTCCGTCCGCTCACCGAGATCGAGGTGGCCCTGCTCGAGGACGTCTTGCGCGTGGTCCTCGAGGAATGGTGCGCCCGGTGGCGCGAGAAACACCCGCTCGAGGCGCGCGTGGTCGGGCACGAAAGCAACGGCCGTTTCCTGCAAACGTCGCCTCGCGACGCGACTGTCCTCGCGTTTGTCCTGGAGGCGACCTTCGGCTTGCGCTCCGGCAGCATCCGCTTCGCCCTTCCGTTCCCCACGGTCGATCCGCTCGTCAAGACCCTCCAACAGCACCGGCCGGAGGCGGCGCCGTCCTCCTCGCCGGCCCCCCGCGCCGAGTGGCGCGCCGTCTACGACCAGGTAAGAATCCCCGTCGTCGCCGAATGGCGGCTTGTCGACACCGCCTTGCGCGAGATCGCCGCGCTCCGCGTGGGCGACGTGATCAAGCTGCCGGTCGACATCCTCGACCGCACCCGCGTCCTTCTCGGCGGAGCCCCGAAATTTATCGGCACCGTCGGCCTCGAGGGCGACACCGTCGCCGTTCAGCTCGGCCGAAAACACGAAGCCGCCGACGACGAAAAACGCTGACTCCTTTCTCCCCATGGACAACGCCACCCTTGATCTCGTTCTGGACGTCAAAGTGAAGGTCACCGTGCAGCTCGGCTCCTGCATGCTGCCGATGCGCGAGGTCCTCGCCCTCGCCCCCGGCGCGGTGATCCAGCTCCAGCACCGCGCCTCCGATCCGGTCGGCATCTACGTCAACGACAAGCTCGTCGCCCACGGCGAGGTCGTCGTGGTCGACGATCACTTCGGCATCAAGATCACCGAGCTCGTTTCCAAGGCCGCATGAGCCTTCCCCGCCCAACCCTTTCCAGCGCGACCCGCTGGCTGCTCGTGGTAGTCGGCTGCGCCGTTTTGGAGACGGCGCAGCCGATGAACGCCGCCGAACCCTCCTCTCCGCCGCCCGCGCCCCGCCTCGAGGCGGACCGCGTCCTCCATCCCGCCGACTCCCGCGGCGCCCGCGAAGACACGGGAGGGCCCGCATCCTCCGGCGTCGGCTCCGTCTGGGTCTTTGTTGTTCTCGTCGGCCTCGGTTCCGGCGCCTTCTGGCTCTGGCGCCGCCGCAATCCCGTCGGCGCCGTGCGCCGCGGGGCCCGTATCGTCATCGAGGATACGCGCGCGCTCGGAAACCGCCAGTTCCTCGTCGTGGCCGGCGTGGACGGCAGGCGTTTTCTTCTTGGCGTCGCCCCCGGAAACATCCGCCTCCTTTCGCCGCTCGAAGCCGGCGGCGAGGCCGACGACCATGACGACGCCTGAGCTCGTTCGTCACCTCGGGCTGTTCCTGCTCTGGCTCTTCGCGCCTGTCGTTCTCCTCGCGCAAACCGAGGCGCCGGCCGAAACGCTCCCTCCGCCGCCCGCGCTCGCCTCGGGCGAAGATCCCGCCGCTCCGCCTCCCGGGGCCGCGGACGCGGCTCCCGCGGCGCCCGCCAAGCCCTGGCGCCTGAACATCGATCTCGACGGAGGCGGCCAGTCCGGATCGGCCGGCGTGGGCCTGCAGATCGTCGTGGTGATGACGCTCCTCAGCGTCGCGCCCTCCCTGCTGCTGCTCATGACGTCGTTCACGCGCATCGTGATCGTGCTCGGCTTCGTGCGCACCGCGATCGGCGTTCCCAGCGCCCCCTCGAACCAGATCGTGATCGGGCTCTCGCTGTTTCTCACCCTCTTCATCATGGGCCCGGTCCTGACCCGATCCTACGACGCCGGCCTGCGGCCCTATTTCGACGGCAAGGCGGGCACCACCGAGGCGCTGGAGGCGGCTTCGCAACCGCTTCGTGAATACATGCTCCAGCAGACGCGCACCCGCGACCTCGAGTTTTTCCTTCAGCTCGGCCGTTTTCCGCCCACGCGCGTCGCCGATTTGCCGCTGCGCGTCATCGTGCCCGCCTACGTCATCAGCGAGCTCCAGACCGCCTTCCAGATGGGATTTCTCATCTTTCTGCCCTTCCTCGTCATCGACCTCCTCGTCTCCTCGATCCTCATGTCGCTCGGCATGATGATGATGCCGCCCGCGATCATTTCCCTGCCGCTCAAGCTCCTGCTTTTCGTGCTCGTCGACGGCTGGCACCTCGTCGTCCGCAGCCTGGTCGAAAGCTTCAACCTCTAGATTCCGCCGCCGCTTTTTTCCCGGATCCCAACCCCTGATCCTCGCTCCCATGAACGCCGAGGCCGCCATCGATATTTTCAAGACCTTCGTCACCTTCGCCCTCTACCTGATGGCGCCCTTTCTCGGGGTGATCCTGCTGGTCGGACTCGTCACGAGCCTGCTCCAGTCGATCACGAGCATCCAGGAGCAGACGCTGACCTTCGTGCCCAAGGTGGTCGCCTGCGCCGGCGCGCTGCTTCTGCTCGCCCCCTGGCTGCTGCGCATGCTCGGCGAGTTCACGGTCCAGACCTTCGCCCGCATGGCGACGATGGGGCCTTAGCGCCGCGCAACTCGTTCCGACGGCCTGCCGAAATGAACTCCTGGGAACCCGTCCTGCTTGCGGCGATGGGTTCTTTGCGCGCGGTGGGGATTGTCGCGGCGCTTCCCGCGCTGGGCGGGCGCGCGTTGCCGGCGACGGTGCGCGTGGCTCTCGCGGTCTCGATGGGGGCGCTTCTCGCCGGCGTCGCGCCCGGCGCCTCGGTTCCTCCGCCCGCCACGCTCGGGGATCTCGCGCTCGCCGCCATGCAGGAGCTCCTGCTCGGACTCGCCATGGGCTTGGTGGTGCGCGCCCTGCTTTCGGCCGCCGAACTGGCCGGCCGACTCATCGCGGGCGAGGTCGGCATCGTCGCCGCTCCCGGGTTCGACGCGCCGGTGCCCTCGCAGGAACCGCTGCCGACCTTCATCGGCATGTTCGCGGGACTCCTGTTTTTCCTGCTGCACGCCCACGAGGGCGTGCTCGCCGCCTACGCGCGCAGCTTCGACATCGCGCCGGCCGGGACGGGACGGCTTTCCGGCGCCGCGGCCCAGACGCTGGTCGGCGCGGTGGTGGCCCTCCTTGGGCTGGCGCTGAGAATGGCGGCGCCGTTCATCGCCTTGAACTTCGTCATCACCGCCGGCTTCTCGATCCTCGGGCGGGCCGTGCCGAAGATGAACGTCTTCATCGTCAGCATCGCGCTGCGTTCGTTGATGGGCTTCAGCCTGCTCGCCGGCGCGGGCGCCTTGATCGCGCGCTATTTGTCGATGGAGTTCGACCGGCTCCCCTGGCGCCTCCTCGAGCTCGTGGGCGGACGCTGACAAGGCCCGGGATGCATGTGGGCGGCCTTGGCCGATGCTCACGCGCTTCGGTTCAGGAAGGCCCGGAATTGCCGGGAGGCATTTTTTGCCGCGCCCGTCCCCGGCTTTTTGGTTTTGCCGCGGCTCCCGGCTATTTCGGAAAGAAATTAGCCATAGTATACTATAGGACAAAGCGTTGCGGGACATGATGCCGCTCTGGCATCTCCCCTGCGAGGGGATGGTGCGATGGCCGACGAGGACAAAGACCAAACGACGGCGGAGCCCACGGGGAAGCGGCTGCAGGAGGCCATCGAGAAGGGGCAGTTCGCGCGCTCGCCCGAGATCCCCGTCGTCTTTGGCCTGAGCGCCGGGCTCATGGCGCTTTCGCTCGGCCTCAACGAAGGCGCCCGCCTGATCTGCGAATTCTCCACCGGCCTTTTCTCCCATCTGCACACCGTGAACTTCCACGCAGGCGAGGTCCCCGTGCCGCTGCTGCAAGCCGCCCGCGTCGTCGCCGTCGTGGTGCTCCCCGTCCTCGTGGGCGTCGTCGTCGCCGCCCTGCTGGCGGGTGGTCTGCAAAGCGGCTTCAACGTCACGCCGAAGGTCCTCGGCTTCAACATCGAGAAGCTCAACCCCGTCGAGGGTCTGGGCCGGCTCTTCTCCAAGCGGGTGCTCACGCACGGGGCCATCGACTTCGTCAAGATGGCCGCGGTCGGCGCCTGCATCTGGCTCGCGATGCGCGAGCTCCTTTCCGACCCGCTTTTCACCACCCCGGTCGAGGTTGGCCATCTCGGGCGCTTCCTGCGCGCCTCCGTCTTCTCGCTGCTTTCCCGGCTCGTCCTCGTCCTGGCCGCCATCGCCGCCGCGAGCTACGCCTACGAGAAGTTCAAGACCCGCCAGGACCTCATGATGACCCGGCACGAGGTGAAGGAGGAGCACAAGCAGGCCGAGGGCAACGTTCAGGTGAAAATGGCCATCCGCCGCATGGCCCGCCGTCTCGCGCAGCGCCAGATGCTCGCCGCCGTGCCCACCGCCGACGTCGTCGTAACCAACCCCACCCACTACGCCGTCGCGCTCAAATACGAGCGCGGCGTCGATTCCGCGCCCGTCGTGCTGGCCAAGGGCGAGAACGCCTTCGCCCGGCGCATTAAGGCCCTCGCCGCCGAGCACGGCGTGCCCATGGTCGAGAACCGCCCCGTCGCCCGGCTCCTGCACTCCGCCGGCCGCGTCGGGGAGGCCATCCCGGCCGAGCTCTTCCAGGCGGTCGCCGGCATCCTCGCCTTTGTGTATCGAACCCATCGATACTACTTTTATCGCCTGCCTTCGCGCCGCGCCGCCGCGGCCGCCGTCGGTCCGGAGGGCCTCGCATGAGCGCCGCCGCCGCTCCCGTCGAGCTTCCGCTCTCGCCGCTGTTCCAGCGCAGGGCCGATCTCATCTTCACCGTTTCGCTCTTCGGCACGGTGATGCTCCTCATCATGCCCGTGCCGGACATGGTGCTGGACGCCCTTCTGGCCGTCAGCCTGGGCTTCTCGCTGCTCGTCCTGATGGTCGTGGTCTACGTCAAGGATCCGCCGGACTTCTCCGGCTTTCCCACGATCCTCCTCGCCTTCACCCTGTTTCGGCTGGCGCTCAACATCTGCACCACGCGCCTGATCCTCACCCAGGGCCACGCCGGAGGGGTGATCGACGCCTTCGGCCACTTCGTCATCCAGGGCAACTACATCGTCGGCTTCGTGGTCTTCATCATCCTCGTGTTGATCAACTTCGTCGTCATCACGAAGGGCGCCGGCCGCATCGCCGAGGTCAGCGCCCGCTTCACGCTCGACGCGCTCCCGGGCAAGCAGATGGCCATCGACGCCGAGCTCAACGCCGGCGCCATCGACGAGGTCACCGCCGCCGCCCGCCGGAGAAAGGTCCAGAAGGAGGCCGATTTCTACGGCGCGATGGACGGCGCCTCCAAGTTCGTGCGCGGTGAGGCCGTCGCCGGCATCCTCATCACGCTCGTCAACGTTCTCGGCGGCTTCGCCATCGGCGCATTCCAGATGGGGCTCTCCCTTGCCGAGGCGCTCCAGCGCTTCACGCTCCTCTCGATCGGCGACGGCCTCGTCTCGCAGATTCCGGCGTTGGTCGTCTCGGTCGCCGCCGGTGTGCTCGTCACCCGCGCCTCCGAGAACAGCAACCTCGGCGCGCAGATCGGCCGGCAGCTCACCGCCTATCCGCGCGCCCTGCGCGTCGTCGGCGTCGTGCTCGGCCTTTTCGGCCTCATGCCCGGCATGCCGATCCTGCCCTTCGCCATCCTCGGAGGGCTGGCCTTTTACGCCGGCCGCCAGTTCGCGCACGGCAAGCCGGACGAGTTCGCCGACGCGCCGGGGATCGTCGGCGCGAGCTCCGGGACGAACGCCGCCGCGTCCGCCGCGGGCGCGGCCGGCGCCGCCGCGACGACGGCCGGCGCCTCCGCCTCGCCCATCGCGGAGGAGTTTCGCCGGGTGATCGACCAGGACGTCTTCGCCATCGAGGTCGGCTACGGCTTGCTCGCCCTCGCGGATTCCAACCGCGGCGGCGACCTGCTCGTCCGCGTCACGGGTGTGAGAAAAACCCTCGCGCGCGAACGCGGCGTGATCGTGCCGCCGATCTCCGTGCGCGACAATCTCGAGCTCGAGTCCAACGACTACCGCTTCCTCCTGCGCGGCAAGGTGGTCGGGCGCGGCTCCGTCATCGCCGGCCGCTGGATGGCCATGAACGTCGGCGGCAGCCGGGTCGCCCTGCGCGGCACGCCCTGCCGCGAGCCGGTCTTCAATCTCGAGGCCGTCTGGATCGAGGAGGGCGAGCGCAAGGTCGCCGAGCTCAACGGCCACACCGTCGTCGACGCCGCCTCCGTCGTCGTCACCCATCTTTCCGAGGTGCTCAAGGGCTCCGCCCACCATCTGCTCGGCCGGCAGGAGGTGCAGACGCTCGTCGACCACGTGAAGACGACCCACCCCGCGCTCGTGTCCGAGCTGCTGCCCGATCTCGTCAACCTCGGCGTCATCCAGCGCGTCCTTCAGAATCTGCTTCGCGAGGGCGTGCCGGTCCTCGGCCTCCCGCTCATCCTGGAAGGCGTGGCCGATTTCGCCCCGGCCACGAAGAATCCCGACGACTTGAGCGAGCTCGTCCGCCGTCGAATCGGAATGTATTTCGTCGGCGAATACGAATCGCGTCCGGGCGTGGTCCGCGCCCTCACGCTCGACCCGCGGCTGGAGCAGGTTCTCGGCGGACGCGTCCATCGCTCGCCGGGCGATGTCGGCCTGGCGCTCGATCCCGTCCTGGGGCGCCATCTGCTCGAACACCTTTCCCGCGGCGTCGCCTCCCTCACGGAAGGCGGCGGTCCCGCCGTCCTCGTCGTGGGCGCGGAGATTCGCCTGCCGCTCCGCCGTTTCCTCGAGCCGTCCTTTCCCCGCCTCGCCGTGCTCGCCTACCAGGAGCTGCCCTCCGCCACCGAGGTGGAGAACGCCGGCATCATCCCCATTCCCCCCGGCTATGCGTCCGCGTCCGTCCCGGCGCGCGCCGCGGCCTGACTTTTCAAAACGTGAGAACGACGGAAGCCAGACCGACCACACCGCCCGCGCCCGCCCCGGTCGCGGCTCCCGGCGCCTACCGCTTCGAGGTCGGTTCCGCGGCGGAGGCCGTCGAGACGATCCGCCATCGTCTGGGCGCGGACGCGCGGGTGCTCTCCGTCTCGTCGAAGCCGAGGCGCGGGCTATCCCGCTTATGGAGCGCGCCGCGCTTCGAGGTCGTCGCGGAGCTTCCTCCGCCTCCGCCGGCGCCCGCCGAGAGGGAGCTGGAGGAGCCGGAACCCGAGCCGTCCGCGTTTTCGCCCGCGCTAGCCGACGGCTCCCGCCTGCCGGCCTTGTTGCGCCGGGCGGGTTTTCCCGAGCGTCTTCTCGCCCGGCTGGAGCTCTCGCCCGGGTGGACCCGCGCGCTTTCCCGTCCCTTGCACGAGGCCTTCGCCGACCTTCATCGCGATCTCCGCGCCGCCTCGCGGCCGGCCGCCTCGCTTCCGAAACGCGTCGCCTTCCTCGGTTCCGCCGGGGTGGGGCGCACCACCGCCCTCTGCAAGCAGCTCTCGCACGAGGTCTTCGATCGGGGCGCGGCGGGGCGCGTCTGGCGCGTCGAGTTCGGCCGTCCCAATCCCGCCCCCTCGCTCGAGGTGTTCGGCGAGGCGCTGGGCGTGCCGGTGGATCACTATGCGCCCGGCTTCGGCGCGGGCGGCGCGGGCGAAGGCTTTCTTTTCGCGGATCTGCCGGCGCTGCCTTTCGGGGGCTCAGCGGAGGACAGGGCGCTCTCGCGTTTCCTCGCCGCCGAGGGCTTCGACGGGCGCGTGCTCGTGCTCAACGCCGCCTACGAGCCGGACGCGCTGCGCGCGGCCTACGCGCGCGGCCTCGCGCACGGGGCGACGCACCTGGTGTTTTCCCATCTCGACGAAACTCCGCGCTGGGGCCGGCTCTGGGAATTTCTCCTCGAGGGCCGCCTCTCTCCCCTGTTCCTCGGCACGGGGCCCGGGCTGACGGGGGATATGAACAGGGACGTGCTCGGAGAGCTGCTCGCGCGCACCCTGCCGCTGCGAAAGGAGGGCGTCGCATGAAATTCGCCTTTCTGGTTTCCGGGGCCTTCGGCTTCGTTCTCGTCGGCGCCGTCGGGCTCGGCTCGGGCCGCGACCTCGAGCCTGTGCTGCGCGACGCCGCGCTCGCCTGCCTCGTCTTCGCGTTTGTCGGACGCTGGTTCTGGCGGGGACTTGAAAAGGCATTCGCCCGCGCCCTTGCCGACCGCCACGCCGCCGCCCGCGCCGACGCCGCCAGTCCCGCGGCCGTCGGCGCCCCTGCCGCTTCCTCCGCCACTCCCTCCGGCCCCGTTCGGCCACCGCACCGTTAACTTCCTGATTCGCCATGACACCGGAACTATCCACCCCCTCCGCCACCGGACCGGCCGCCGTCGCGCCGGAATCAAACCCCGCGGCCGTGTCCGCCTGGCGCGCCTACCAATGCGCCGGGGGCACCGTGGACGAAAAGAGCCTCGTGGAGCGTTATCTCCCGCTCGTCCGCAACGTCGTCGACCGCATCCGCCTTTCGTTGCCCGCCCACGTCGACGCCGACGATCTCTACGGCGTCGGCGTCACCGGCCTTATCGCCGCCGTGAAGCGCTACGACCCCGAGCAGCAAAACACTTTCGCCGGCTACGCCACCGTCCGCATTCGGGGCGCCGTGCTCGACGAGCTGCGCCGCCTCGACTGGTTCCCGCGCCGCGCGCGCGCCAAGGCGCGAAAGCTGAAGGCCGCCATCGCGGAGCTCGAGCAGCGGCTCGGTCGCGCCCCGGAGGACGCCGAGATCTGCGCGCACCTGGGGCTCACGCAAAAGGACTACGAGCACTGGATGGTCGAGGTGCGGCCCATCAGCTTCATCGCCATCGACAGCAATCCCGAGAGCGAGGATGGCGACGGCATCAGCCGCCACGAAATGATCGCCGACGAGCAGGCGCTTCCGGTCCAGCGGCAGATGGAACAGGAGGAACTGGGGCAAATTGTCGCTCAAAAAATCTCCGAGTTGCCCGATATTCAACGGCGTGTCCTCGCGATGTATTACCACGAAAACATGCGGCTCGCCGAAATCGCGGCGGTGTTCCGCCTCACCGAATCGCGCATCTGCCAGATACACTCGCGGGCCATCCTCGGCCTCCGCGCCGCCGTCGGAGCGGCGCGCAATCGCTGATTCCGGCGCGGCGCCCGGCTCCTCCTCGTCATGCTGATCATCGTCGGACTCGCCATCGTCCTGATTTCCGTGCTGGGCGGCTTCATGATGGCCGGCGGCCACCCCGGCGTGCTGCTGCACGCCTCCGAGTTCGTGGTCATCTTCGGCATGGCCGGCGGGGTCCTGGTCGTCGCCACCCCCATGCCGGTGATCAAGGAGATCTTCGCCAAGCTGAAGCAGGCGCTCGCCGGCAAGGGCGATACGCGGGAAAACTACGTCGACTTGTTCAAACTCTCCTACGGCATCTTTATCGTGGGCCGCCGGAACGGACTCATCGCGCTCGAGGAGCACATCTCCAATCCGTCCGCCAGCGCGATATTTTCGAAGTATCCGGCCTTTCTCGCGAACCACGCGCGCCTCGAGTTTTTCATCAACGCCATGCGCCCGCTCATCGACGGCAAGATCAAGCCGGATCAACTGGAGGGTCTCCTGCACACCGAGCTCGCCGCCAAGGAGGAGGAGGCCTCGCACCCCGTGCATGCCCTCCAACTCATCGCCGATTCGCTTCCCGCCATCGGCATCGTCGCGGCCGTCCTCGGCATCATCAACACCATGTCGGCCATCGCCGACGGTCCAGAGGCCGTCGGCCACAAGGTCGCCGCCGCCCTGACCGGCACCATGCTCGGCGTGTTCTCCGCCTACGGCATCGTCTCCCCGTTCGCCGGCCGCATCCAGTCCGTCAACTCCTCCGAGATCGCCTTCCTTCGCTGCATCGCGACCGCCATCTCCGGCTTCGCCAAAGGCATGGCTCCCATCACCGCGATCGAGGTCGCCCGGCGCACCGTCCGCCACGATTGCCAACCCGGCGGCGACGAGCTCGAGGAGATCCTCAAGAGCATCAAGTGAGGCCCGCTCCCGACCGGCCCAAACCCTAGACCCCATCGCACGAACATGGCTGGCAAAGGAGGCGGAGCTTGGAAGGTGGCCTTCGCGGACTTCATGACCGCGATGATGGCCTTCTTTTTGGTCATGTGGCTCTCCGCCCAGGACAAGGAGATCCTCATCGCGACCTCCAAGTATTTCCAAAACCCGTTCAACTCCCCCTACGACGCCAAGTCCGGCCTCCTCGAATTTGACTCGAGCAAGCCCGCCAACCAAGGCGGCGCGGACAACAGCGATAAGCGCGCGGGCAACACGACCACCGCCCACACGATCGACCTGCAGTTTCTCAACTCGGTCGCCAAGGATGTCTACCGTCTCCTCAATCTCGAACAGGACCTCGCCGACAATCCCATCGACGTCCAGGTCACCAGCGACGGGCTTCGCATCGTCCTTTATGACCGGGCCCGACGGGCGCTTTTCGAGGATCGCACCGCCCGTCTCACCGCCTGGGGCGACTTTGTCCTGCAAAGCCTCGCCTGGATGATCGAGCGCCACGGCTTCCGTGTCATCGTCGAGGGGCACGCCCGCTCCGGCCTCGGCTTCGAGCAGGCCGACTATTCCAGCTGGGAGCTCTCCGCCGATCGCGCCAACGCCGCCCGCCGCGCGCTCGTTCGCTACGCCGTCGAGCCCGGCCTCATCGAGCGCGTCACCGGCTACGCCGATACGCGACCCATGCCGGGGCTCGATCCGGAGGCGGAGGCGAACCAGCGCGTCACCCTGAGCCTTCGCGTCGGCGGCGCCGGGGCGCGTCCCCAGGAGGGCGCCGCGTCCGGCTCCGCCTCCCCCGAGCCCCGCGTCTTTTCGTCTCCGGCTTCGCACTGATCCCCGACTTCCCCGTCTCGCGATGAAATCCTTTCTCTCCGATCGCCCCCGTGTCTCCCTGCCGGACTCGCCTTCCACGCAAGCCCGGACGGACGCGCCCGCGCCCGCTCTCGCCGTCGTCGCGCGCTCCCTGCCGGCCTGCGCCAAGGCCTCCGGCGCGCGTTCCCCTTCGGTGGAGTGTGTTCGCGAGGGCGACCGCGTCACCCGCCTCGTCGTCACCTGCGGATGCGGCGAGCAAGTCGTGATCGACTGCGTCTACGCCGCCTGCGCCTGACGCGCGGCCTCGCCCTCGTTCGAGGCCCTTGCTCCGCCTCGGCAAAAACTGCCGAACGCAATCGGGCAAAATTCTCCACCTGGTCTTCTGGATGTATAAGTATTTGATTACTTGTTAATAACGCTCTTGGCATCGGCCGTGCTTAGAGTGGGACGCCATGAACGTAGGCCTCTACCAAAGCGCATCCGCTCTCGGCGCCCTCGAGCGGTGGCAGGACGCGGTGGCCCAGAACATCACCTCCAGCCAGGTCACCGGCTTCAAGCGCCGCGTCGTCCAGATCGCGGCGGAGGGCAGGGGGGAAATCCTTTCCGGGGACGGCGCCCGCCCGGACCGCGGCGACGGCGCCGACGCGTTGTATCCGCAGACCCGTTACAGCGTGGTCCATCGGAGCGGGGAGAACACCCCGACGCGCCGGGAGCTCGACCTCGCGATCTCGGGCGAGGGGCTTTTCACGGTGCGCATGCCGGACGACACGCTCGCCTACAGCCGAGCCGGGGAGTTCCGCCTCGACGCCGGACGCGTCATCGTGAACAGCCAGGGTTTCGAGGTCCTCTCCGGCGACGGCGCGCCGATCCAGCTTCTCCCCTCGGGCGGTCCGCCCGTCATCACCGAGGACGGCACCGTGCGCCAGGGGGAGACCATTCTCGGACGCATCGGCGTCGCGCGGTCCGGCGCGCCTGATCGCCTCGTCCCGCTCGCGGGCGGCCTGTTTTTGGCCGACGAAAGCGCCGCCATGGAGCCGGTGGAGAATCCGGTGGTCCAGCAGGGCTACCTCGAAAACAGCAACGTCGCCCCGCTCCGCGAGATGGTCGACCTCGTCAACATCGCCCGCGCCTACGAGGCCAACCAGCGCCTCATCCAGAGCCGCGACAAGCTCCTCGAGCGCGCGCTCGAAACCCTCGCCTGATCGCCGCCGTTCCGCCCTCCGCCTCCCCATGAATCTTTCCCTCTACTCCGCCGCGACCGGCATGGAAGCCCAGCAGCTCAACCTGAACACCATCGCGAACAACCTCGCGAACGTGAACACCCCGGGCTTCAAGCGCAGCACGATCGGGTTCCAGGATCTGCTCTACCAGAAGCCGCGCAACGCCGGCGCCGAAAACGGCGGCGGCAACCTGCTCCCCACCGGCATCGAGGTCGGCAACGGCTCGCGCGTCGCCGCCACCTCCAAGGTTTTCACCCAGGGCCAGCTCACCAACACCGGCGAACGCCTCGACGTCGCGCTCCAGGGCGACGGCTTCTTCGAGGTGCAGCGCCCGGACGGCACCACCGCCTTCACCCGCGACGGCACCTTCAAGCTCAACGCCTCCGGCCAGGTCGTCACCGCCGAAGGCCTTCCCGTGCTCAGCGGTTTCCAGCCCGTGCCCGCCGGCACCGTCGCGATCAACATCGCCGAAAACGGCGAGGTCACTTACCAGACGTCCTCCGGCAGCCAGACCTTCCGTCTCAACCTCACCCGCTTCGCCAACCCCGCCGGCCTCCAAAGCATCGGCGGCAATCTCTACGCCGCCACCGGCGCCAGCGGCACCGCCGAGACCGGCCAGCCCGGCGAGGAGGGCTACGCCCGCGTCCTCCAAGGCTACGTCGAGGCCTCCAACGTCAACATCGTCGAGGAGATGGTGAACCTCATCGTCGCCCAGCGCGCCTACGAGGTGAACAGCAAGTCCATCCAGACCTCGGACGAGATGCTCCAGAACATCAACCAGCTGAAGCGCTGATCCCGCCATGCGCCGCCTCCTCTTGATCGCCGCCTGCCTCCTCCTGGGAACGCCGAGCTCCCGCTCGGCATCCGAAACGTCCGCAGTGTCCGCCGCCGCCGAACATCCCTGGCTCGCCACCCTCTCCGCGCTCCTCGTCGACCGCTACCACGCCGTCGGCGAACTCCGCCTCGCCTGGCAACGCCCGCCCGCCGCCTCCGCTCCGCAGGAGGCCGATCTCGAGCTCGCCAACGCCCCCGCCGTCCTCGCTCCGCAGATCCTCGTCCTCGTCCGCGCCCGCGAGGCCTCGGGCCGCGTCACCGAGCACAGCCTCCTTCTCCGCGCCGAACTCTTCCGCGACGGTTGGCAGCTTCGCCAGCCCGCCGCGACCGGCGCCCCCCTCGTGCCGGCCGCGCTCGAAAGCCGGCGCATCGACGCCCTTCGCGAGCGCGACGCCTTCGTGCTCGATGCGTCGTCCGCCGACGCCCCCTTGCCCGAACTCGATTTCGCGCGAGCCGTTCCCGCCGGCCGCGTCCTGGTCTGGCGCGACGTCGTCCGTCGCCCGCTCGTGCGCCGGGGCCAGTCCGTCGACGTCGTCGCCAGCGATGGCGCCCTCACCGTCTCGCTCCGCGCCGTCGCCTTGCACGACGCCGCCCGCGGCGAATCCGTCCGGGTCCGCAATCCCGACTCCAAGCGAGAGTTTGTCGCCGTCGTCACCGCCGACTCCCGCGCCTCCGTTCGTTTCTAGCGTATTCAAAAAATCGACATCATGCGATCTTCCTCCATCCACCGCGCCGGCCCGCCACCTTCATTGGGCATTGGACCTTGGTCATTGGTCATTGCCTGCGCCGTCGCCGCGGCGACGGCGCGGGCCGATTCCCTCTGGACCGCCGCCGGCTCCCGCGAACAGGGCGTCGCGGCCGATTTTCGCGCCGCGCGGGCGGGCGACATCATCACGATCCTCGTGGCCGAGAACGCCGCGGCCAGCTCCAGCCAGAACAAGACCACCGGCTCCGATTCCTCCGTCGACGCCTCCGTCTCGCAGTTCCTCTTTCCGGCCGGGACCAGCGGACTCGGCCTGCACAACGGCAAGCTTCCCGGCGTCAAATTTGGCGGCAAGTCCTCCCATGGCGGAGGCGGCCAGGTCAGCAACACCCAGTCGCTCACCACCCGCGCCGCCGTGCTCGTCACCGACGTGCTGCCCAACGGGAATCTCGTCATCGCCGGCGCCCGCAAGTTCACCTTCTCCGGAGAGACCCAGCACGTCGTGCTCCACGGCCTCGTGCGTCCGGCCGACATCGGCTCGGGCAACACGATTCTTTCCAGCAACATCGCCGAGGCCCGGCTCGAGTTCATTTCCGAGGGAACCCTTTCCGACGCCCAGAAGCGCGGCTGGTTGAGCGATCTCTACGAGAAACTCCGGCCGTTCTGACGAACGGCCGGAATGACCAATGTCCAATGACCAATGCCCAATGATCTGACTCCGGCATGACCACGCTGCTCCAACGCCTCGTCCGATTCTTTGCTCCGCGCGCCGCCCGCTTCGCGTCCGAGAGCCCGTGTAGCCACGGCCGTCCCGGCCTTGCCCTCCGTCTCCCGCGCGCGGCCTTCTGCGCATTGGTCATTGGACATTGGTCATTCGTCATTTCACCCGCGCCGCTCCAGGCGGCGCGCGTGAAGGATCTCGCCCGGGTCGACGGCGACCGGGACAACCAGCTCGTCGGCTACGGTCTGGTCGTGGGCCTCGCCGGCGACGGCGATTCCAACGCCCTCGCCACGCTCCAGTCCGTCGCCAACGCCCTCGAGCGCAGCGGGGTGAAAGTCGATCCGTCCCTCATCAAGTCGAAGAACGCCGCGGCCGTGATGCTCACCGCCGACATCGGCCCCTTCCTCCGCTCCGGCGCGCGCATCGACGTCACCGTCGCCTCCCTCGGCGACGCGAAATCCCTCCAGGGCGGCGTGCTCCTCCAGAGCCCGCTCCTCGGCGCCGACGGCCGCG
>CAMLQS010000011.1 GCA_946482165.1 uncultured Verrucomicrobiota bacterium
GGGAAAAGGGCAAGGAGATGGAGCGCCGCGGCGCCGGAGGCAAGACGGTCGGCGAAATCGGGGGGATTCGTTAAAACGCATCCCGGGGGAGGAGCGGGCTTGCGCGCGGTGGCGGAATGCCGGTTTTTCGAAACCGCTATCCCCGCGCCATGACCATCGCCGACGCCCTTCCGCTGATCCGCTCCCAATTCGAGCGCATGAACACGCTCTACGGGCGTCCGGTGTTCGACGAGTGGGCGCTGCTCGGAATCGACGCGCGCGGCGAGGCCGCGGTGCTCGGCTACGAAGGGCCGCGGGAGCACAGCTTTGCCGATGAATTGCCCGCAGACGCCGCGGCGCTCCGCGAGGCGCAGGCCAAACGGGATTACGGCGTCGGCGACTTCGAGTTTGTCCACGAGGAGGCGGGACAGGGCTTGGACGCGTTTTTGCGCGCCGGGCCGGCGGCCTATCTCGTGTGCAATCACACGGGCAAGGCGATGGCCGATATCCGCCGCGAACCGCGTTGGCGCCAGGCGCAGGTGGCCTGGTTCAATCTCGCGGAGAAGTTTCGCGCCGATCCGGTGGCGGGCTGACGCCGCGGGACGGCGGAATTTCAACGCAGAGACGCGGAGGCGCCGAGGCGCGGAGACGGGAACGGGCGCGAAGAGGTTTGGCTTCTCCCCGCCTTTGCGCCTCCGCGTTGAAATCCGATCCGGGCGGCCGGGGTCAGAGCAGGTCGGCGGCGAGTTCGGCGAGACGGCTGCGTTCGCCCTTGGTGAGCTTCACGTGCGCGGCGAGCGACTGGCCTTTCATGCGGTCGTGGCAGTAGACGAGGCCGTTGCTGCGCGAGTCGACGTAGGGGTTGTCGATCTGCGCGGGGTCGCCGATCAGCACGATTTTCGAGCCTTCGCTGATGCGCGTGATGACCGTTTTCACCTCGTGGGGCGTGAGTTGCTGGGCCTCGTCGAGGATGAAGAAGCGCCGCGCGATCGAGCGGCCGCGGATGAAGGCGAGGGCCTCGATCTCGACGAGCCCGCTCTTGATGAGGCGCTCGTAGGGTTTCATCGGCGCGTTGGGGCCGGAGCTGGCGGGCATGGGCGCGTTGCCGCTGGAGATGGCGGCCTGCGACATGGCGAGGGCGGACGCGCTCTTGTGCTTTTTCTTGGAGACTTTTTTCGCGGCGAACTGCGGGTCCTTGGGCGGCTTTGACGGGATCAGGACTTCGAGCGCGTCGAAGTAGGGCTGAAGCCAGGGCTTCATTTTTTCCTCCATCGTGCCGGGGAGGAAGCCGATGTCTTTGCCGAGCGCGAAGACGGGGCGGGAGATGGAGACGCCGTCGTAGCGCGACTTGTCGTCGTGCGTCTGGTGAAGGGCGCAGCCGATGGAGAGAAGCGTCTTGCCGGTGCCGGCTTTGCCGAAGCAGGTGACGAGCGTGATCGAGTCGTCGAGCAGCGCGTCCATGAAGAACTGTTGCTCGAGGTTGCGTCCTCGGATCGGGATGCCGCCGGGGGCCTTGACCCAGTCGGGGATGTTGAGCCGGCAGACGCGGCCCTCGCCGTAGTAGCGGGCGGGCATCGTTTTCCCCTCGGTGGAGCGGAGGAGGATGTATTCGTTGAGCGTGAGGGTCTTCGCGGTCTCTTCGTCGAGGGTGAACTCGCCTTCGGAGGCGAAGCGCTGGAGCTCGTAGATGGTGACCTCGATCTCGCGGTAGTCGCCCTCGTCGTCGACCTCGGCGACCTTGTCGTTGAGATAGTCCTGCGCCTCGAGGCCGACGGCGCGGGCCTTGAGGGTGACGTTGACGTCCTTGGTGACGAGGATGGTCGGAGGCGGGTAGCAGGACTTCACGTAGAGGGCCGCGGCGATGATGCGGTTGTCCTTTTTGGCGAGGTCGGGGAGTATGGCGCGGAAGGCGATCATCGCCGGCGTGTCGCGCAGCGAGGGATCGGCGAGCCAGGGATTGATGATGACGGAGAGCGTTCCGCCGTTGGAGAGTTTCACGCCCTCGTGCATGGAGCGCGAATCGGGCAGCAGCTCCGAGAGGATGCGATGCACGCGGCGGGCGTTGCGGCCGCGCTCGGTGGATTGTTCCGTCTTTATGCCGTCGAGCTCCTCGAGCACCTCGACGGGGATGGCGAGGTTGTTGTCCTCAAACTTGAATATCGACTGGGGATCGTGGAGGAGGACGTTGGTATCGAGGACGAAGGTTTTGGCCTTCGCGGACACCTTGAGCCGAGGTTTCAGACCGACCGAACCGGTAATGGATTCCATTAGGTGGTGAACTGGTCAGCAACGCTGCGCGTGCGCGCAGGATTGTCGATGCCCGAGTGTGGGGTTTTGCGGGGAAACACGCGAATAACGGTGCGTCGCTCCGCATGTCGCGTGCCAGCGCGCCTCCCGACTCGACGAATGCCCGTTGGCGGGCATGGGGGCGTGGCCGGATGCACCCATGCGGTGCATTTCGCACCACCCCTTCGGAGTCGTTGAGGCGCCGTCAAAATGCAGGCGGGGGCGCGGAATGGGCCGGAGGTTTTTTGGCCGGAGGCGCCCACAGGCGGATGAGCAGTTCGGCGAGATTGCGCATGCTCGTGCGGGCAAGCCCTTCGCGACGGGCATGACTGCGGAAGGGCTCGGCCACGCCCGCGCGCTCGACGTAGTAGCGCCAAAGTTCCCCTTCGACCGTAAAGGCGGCGGCATGGGGATCGCCCGCGCGACCCGCCTCGCGCTTCACCACGGTTTCCCAGTGGCGCCGTTCGTCGGGCTGCGAGTGGAGGTAGTCGTAAACCATTTGTTCGTTACGATTAAGGCTCATGGTCGGCGGCGGGGGGGGGGGAGATGGGAGAATAGCGAAGGCGCGAACGGGGGAAATGCAGGGAAAGCTTTGAGTGCAGCATCCGGTAAAACGCGAGAGCTCCGCCATCCCGCGTAACTTTTGCTCCGTTTTCCGGGTCCCCCCTGCTACTCCATTCCTATGTCTAAACTCAAAGAACAAGCCCCAGCCATTGTCGTCACCGCGCTCGTGATGGGCGCTTTGCTCGGCGGTTATGCCTACTACGTGAACGCGAAGGTCCTGCCGGCGCAGCGCCGCGCGATGGACGAAATGCGTTTCGCCCATGAAGCCGCCCTTGAGCGCAGCGCCGCCGAAACGCGCAAGGAAATCGCCGCCGTCAATCAGCTCCTCAAGGATACTATCGCCGCTCGCTCGGGCGGCGCGTTCCAAAACGAGGAGGAGGCCAAGGCGGCCGAGGCCGCTCAAGTCGCCAAACTCGCCGAGGCCGTCGCGCAGCGACTTCAGCCCTACAACCCGCTTCCCCGCACGCCCGAGGAGGCCGAGCAAATGCAGAACGCCCAGATCGACAAGGTCTCGGGTCGCCTTTCCGAGCGTATCCAGCCGATTCTTACCCAGATCGCGGGCGATCAAAATCTCACCCGCGAATCGCTCAACCGCTACGCCGACCAGATATCCCGGCAGATAACCGGCGTCCTGACCGGGGAACTGGCCCGCAACGAGCGCCTCGGCACCCAGGTGCAGCTTACCCAAAGCCTCGCCCAGGAATCGATCGCGCTTTCTTCCGAGCTGACTGCCCTCTACCTCAGCTCGATCAAGGATCAGGGAGTGATCAATCGCCTGCTCCTTTTGCCCGCCAACATCGTGCGCGACGCTTCCCGCTTCCAGCTTCTGAATAACGATGAGCGCCGGGCGAAAGAGACCGACCTTACCAAGCGGCTTCGGGACCTTCAGGGGCGCCTGGATGCCGCCCGGAGCGACACCGACTCGACCGTCGGGAATACTCCCAATGACGTCGCGGAGGGCAACGCCAGCGGTCTCGTCGTCGAACCTGCGGGCAATGCGTCCGGCACATCACTCACCGCGGCTCCCGTCCGCCAAGCTCCCACCCGGCCTTCCACCACTCGGTAAAAGGGTGTTATTTTGTGCCGCCGGCGGAGTCGCGAATTTTGGCCCGCGACCCCGCCTTTTTTCCGTCCGCGAACGTCGTAGTGACAATCTGGTGACGCCGCTTTCAGAGGGGAAACGCCCCCGGGTTTTCCCTTATGTTTTTGGCAACGAAAAAACGCGAAAACTTATGCGCCAAACGGCGGTGAATAACTTGTCGGAAACTTGCCCTTGAAAGGCCCGGCACGGTCCTCGTTACTCCGCCCCCGTTTTACTTCCCGGCGCAGGCCGGCGCGCTCTTTCCCACCACCCACGCTCCGCCTTCGTTCGGCCATCCGCCGAGAGATCTCCTAGCTCGCACGTCGTCAAACACTTGTGAGCCCGCCCGTCCGGCCCCTCCGCCGGGCGCCGGCTTCCCCCTCTTTCTCTCCGGTGTGACCATCTTGCAGGCAGGGAAAGGGTCGTGACGAAAAAGTCCGCTGCATGCGTTTTGTGAATAAACTTCCCAGCCCCCTCTCGTAACGCCCTCCATGCCCGTCGCCGCGTCCAGCTCCACTCACCTCTGGGATTCCGCCAAATCGGATTTGCGCGCCCTGTTCCCGGAGGACGTGTTTAAGCTCTGGTTCGACCCGATCGTATGCTTGGACATGAGCCCCGATCAGCTCGTGCTCGGCGTGCCCAACGATTTCGCCGCGATTTGGATCAACGACAACTACATGGACTTGATCCTCCAGCGCCTGCGCCTGACCGCCGGTCGCGAGATCAAGGTCATCCTTCGCAAAGCCGACGCCGCGTCCGTGGTGGTTTCGGTCAATGCGTCCGATGCCGGCGTCGAGACCAACCGCATCCGGCCCGCCGCGCCGCGCCGTGTCGCCCGTCCGGTCGAGGAGCGCGCGCCGCGCCACACCGCGCTCTCCCCGCGCAACACGTTCGAGAACTTCGTCGTCGGCTCCAACAACCAGATGGCCGCCGCTGCCGCCCGCGCCGTCGCCGACGCGCCCGGCCAGTCCTATAACCCGCTTTTCCTCTACGGAGACACCGGCCTCGGAAAAACCCACCTGATGCACGCCATCGGGCACGCCATCCTCGCGCGCCGCCCCGACGCCCGCATCGCCTACATCTCGGCCGAGACCTTCACCAACGACTTTATCCAGGCGATCCAGGAAAACGCCCTCACGAAATTCCGTCAGCGCTACCGCCACGTCGACGTCCTCCTCATCGACGACATCCAGTTTCTCGCCGGCAAAGAGCGCTCGCAGGAAGAGTTCTTCCACACCTTCAACGATCTCCACGGCGCCGGGAAGCAGATCGTTCTTTCCAGCGATCGCCGAGCCTCCGAGATCGAAAAACTCGAGGCCCGCCTCGTCTCGCGTTTCGAGTGGGGCCTTCCCGCCGACATCCAGCCGCCGGATTTCGAAACCCGGCTCGCCATCCTTCGCACCAAGGCCGCCGCCATGAAGTGCGAGTTGCCGGCGCCCGTCGCCGCTTTCATCGCCCAGCACATCGCGCGCAACATCCGCCGTCTCGAAGGCGCCCTGATCAAGGTCGTTTCCTACAGCCAGCTCAGCGGCAAGCCGATCGATTTGGCCGCGGCCGAGATGCTTCTTAAGGACGTTCTCATGGAGCAGGCGCAAAACCAGCTCACCATCGAGGGTATCCAGAAACGCGTGGCCGACCATTTCCAGATCCGCCACAGCGACATGACGAGCAAGCGTCGCCCCAACAACATCGCCATCCCTCGCCAGATAGCGATGTATCTGACGCGCAACCTCATCCCCAAACACTCCCTCCAGGAAATCGGGGACGCCTTTGGTGGCCGCGACCACGGCACCGTCATCCACGCGTGCAAGGCCGTGGACAACATGCTCGCCCAAGACGCGCACATGCGCGGACAGATCGAGTTTCTCCGCACGCAGCTCAGCCGCTGAGCGGAGGGAACGGCCGGCGCCGTTCCATGGATGAAGTCGGATGGATGATGTCCGATGAATTCGGACATACCTGATCGACACGGATCGAACCGAAACATCGGCGTCGCTTCTGTTGCCGCCTCGGAAAAACGCGTGTGCTCGCATTCGAGCCCGTTGCCGAATTTTCAGCCTTCATCCATCATCCATCTTCCATCATCCATCCACCATGTCTCTTACACCCGAACAAAAAGCCGCCGTCTCCTCTTGGATCGTCGCCGGAGACAATCTCTCCGCCGTCCAGAAAAAGCTCCGCGACCAGTTCCAAGTGTCGATGACCTACATGGACGTCCGCTTCCTCGTGGACGACCTCAACCTCACGCTAACGGATCCTGCGCCCAAGGCCGACACCTCGGATGTCACCAAAGCCAAGGTCCCTTCGGCTGCGGCGCCCAAGCCCGCCCGCGCGTCGGAGCCAAAGGACCTTCTCGACAAGTCCAAGGAGAAGCTCGGACCCGGTGCCAAACCTGACGCGGACGAGTCCGCCGCCGAGGATGACCTTTTGCCACCCGAGGAGGGCGATGCGCTCGAGGACGACGCGCTTCCGCCCGCGGCCGGCAACGTGACCGTCGACGTCGACGGCGTTACCCTCATTCCGGGCGCGATCGCGAGCGGCACGGTGACCTTTAGCGATGGAGTGACCGGCAAGTGGATCGTCGATCAATACGGTCGCCCCGGCTTCACCGAAATCAGCCAGCCCGGCTACCGGCCGAGCAAGGAAGATGCGCAGCTGTTCATGCAGGAGCTCGACGCCGCGCTCCGGCAAAAAGGCTTCTGATACCAAAGGGTGGTTGCTTTTGGATTTTGGTGGATGGGCGGGTCCCTGCCCGTGGCGCGATCTCCAAGCGGCGGGCGCAGGGACACCCCGCCTACCTTGGGCGGAAGAACCACTGTCGCAACGCCGTGGGTATACGCTTTCCCGCACCGGCGGCATCCTCCGTATGCGCAGTTAGCACGGCGAATGGCGAGGAACTGCCGGGCTTGCCTGCCTCGGATTACTGCGGCGCGAGCGAAATTTCTGAGCGCTGGGCGCCGAACAGGTTTAGGCACGCGCTTGGAGCGCCGTATCAGGCGCCGACGGCCAGGCGACGGACCACGCGCTTGGCGGCGGCGCGGCCTGCCTTGACGGGCTGCGCCACCCACGAACCGCGTGGCATGGCCGTGGTCTCGGGCTCGGCGAGCATCGGCAACTGAGCCCTCACACGAGCGAGTTGACGGCGTTTGCTCCAGCGATTGGCAAGCCTGCACCAAGACTTTAGCGGGATCAAGGTCGAGCAACCGAGGCCATCCACGAGCACGAAGCGTTCGCCGTGCGTCTCGTCCCAAGCGAGCACGATATTGTCCGCGGAAAAATCGCCGATCACCACATCGCTTTCCGCGAAATCTCTCGCGAAACGTTCGTAGGCTTCGCGCACACGGGCGTCGTAGCCTCCGGCGCGCACGATGGCGCCAAGGCTCGGCGCGATGCCGCCGTCGCGCGCCCTCAGCGCCTCGGTCACGAAGCCGAGGCCAAGATCGGTTTCCTCAAAGCCAAAAACCTGTTGAACGAAGGGCAGGCGCTTTCCGGTGCGATGATGACAGGCCAGATACTCCTCCACCTCGCGCTGCACCGCCACAAAACGGCCCACCCGGCGCCAGCGTTTATACCAAGCCGATCCTTTGCCCCAGCGTCGCTCGATAACCTCGGGACGAATCACCTTCACCAGTCGATCCGGGGCATGCGGATGCTGGTAAACCCTCCGGAGGGTTCCAGAGGCGATGGGCGAACGATGGGAGAGCGTCACGACAAGCGGCACGTCGAAACGTTCAAAAAAAGTTACAATTTGGTCAAGAACGCGCGAAGGGCCGTCTATTGGACACCTGTTCAGGCGTGGCCGGGAGCCCAAGGCGACATCACCCGCCATACGAAATCATCGCGGAGATTCTCGCTCATCAGGAGGGAAATGCCTTGGTCGATGCCGATGACGTCGCCGCCCGTCCATCCGGTGTGCGGGTTGAACGCGTCGGCGAAGCCGTAGGGGCCGTAGATCTTGTCGCCCCAGCGTGCGTGCATCTCCCGAAGCGCGGCCGTGCAGTCCGCGGGCAGAAAGGGGAGGGAACCGGCGACCGCGCAGGGCACAACCGTGCCGTCGATCCGGGGGTCGATGCAGCCGGGATGGACCGGCGGCCCGCCCCAGTCGAGGTAGCCGGCCGCGCCGTCCGAGGAAGTGAGCCCCCAGACATTTTCGCCATAGAGGGGGAAGCGGGGGGCCTGATCTTTGCAGAATTGTTTTTGCGCCCGGGTCGCGGCGCAGGCCTGGGCGAAGAAATTTACGCCGCTCACGTCATCCTGGTAGGAGCGCCAGTCCAGCCACGCCTGCGGAAACTGGTGCACGAAAAGCGGGGGATGGTGCAGGAATCGTTCGCCGGCGTATTCGACGAAAGGCGCGCGGCGCCAGGTGCGCCACACGGCGCCGGGCACGGCTCGCGTGGCGTCGTGGCTCGCAAACCACGTCATCGCGTAGTGCTCGGAAAACTGGTCCCAGCTCCAAGGCAGGTAGCCGCCTTCGTGCTCCGGCTTGGCGCCGTGGCGGATCCGATTTTCCGGATCGAGCAACCAGGGCCAGTCGACGCGAGCCTCGATCGCTTGAGCGAGCTCCGCGACGACGCCTCCAAAATAGACTGCGGCCGAGAGCGCGCCGAAGAGCAGCAGACCGGTGTCGATGCTCGACGCTTCGCAATTCCAGCCGCGCTGGGCGGCGCGAGTGTCGAGGAAGTGGTAGAAAAAACCATGCTCGTGCGCGGCGTCGCGCCAGAGGGTGCGCAGGACCCGTTCGGCGCAGGCGCGGCATTCGGCGCGCGATTCCCAGCCGCGCTCGGCGCCGATCGCGAGGGCGGTCAGGCCGAAGCCGGTCGCGGCCACGCTGGCCATGTCGCCGGGCCGCGAGGCGTCCGCTCTGGCTCGATCGGGGATGAGGCCCGTGTGCGGGTGCGCGGTGTCGAAGAAGTAGCGAAAGGCGCGCCGCGAGAGGTCGTCGAGAAAGGCGTCGTCGGTCATGGGGGAAAAGATCTTTTCAGTCGCGGATTACGCCGATGGGCGCGGATTGCTTTTAACCACGGATATCACGGATGAACACGGACAAAGTCCGGCTTGGATGGACGGCGTCCTCGCCGTCCGCGCCCGAGAGCGAGTGAGGGAAGCGGCGAGTGTTCGCGGACCGCGAGGACGCGGTCCCTCCGGAAATCGGACTCAGCCGAGGAGGGACTTGAGGCCGGCCTCGTCAAGGATGGCGACGCCGAGTGACTTGGCCTTGTCGAGTTTCGAGCCGGCCTCCTCGCCGGCGACGACGTAGTGGGTTTTCCCCGACACGCTGCCGCTGACCTTGCCTCCGGCGGCTTCGATGAGGGCCTTGGCCTCGTCGCGCGAGAGTGTGGGCAGCGTGCCGGTGAGCACGAAGGTTTTTCCGGCGAGCGCGCCCTGGGCGGCGGCGGTGGCCAGGCGGGAGGCCTTGGGGGAGATGCCGAGCTCGGCGAGGCGTCGCAGCGCGCGTTTGCCGCGTTCGCTCGCGAAGAAGGCCGCGGTGTTGCGCGCCGCCTCGTAGCCGATCTTGTCCGCGCCGGCGCTGCGCTCGCGATGCGCCTCGAGTTCGGCGAGTTCGCCGGCGAGGGCGGCGTGGCGGGCGACGCGTTCGGTCCGGTCGGCCTCGTCCTTCGGGGGATTGATGCGCGAGCGCGGGCTGATGCGGCCCATCTCCTCGACCACGTCGGCAAGGCGGGCGAGGCGGGGGAGCAGCTCGGAATTGACGATGGCGTCGAGCGTGCCGTGGGCGGCCGCGATATCCTGCGCGGTGGCGCCGCCGACGTCGCGAATTTGCAGCGCGAGCAGCCAGCGATCCAGCGGCATGGTCCGGGCGCGGGCGATCGCGTCGACGATCTTGGTGGCGTTTTTCACCCCGAGCACGCGCGGCGCCTCGGAGGTGCCGAGGTTGAGCGCGCCGAGCTTTTCCGGCTCCAGGGCGAAGAGATCGAACACGTCGCGCACGGAGCCGCTTTTGACGAGGGCTTCCGCGACCACGCCGCCGAGGCTCTCGATGTCGAGCACCTTGCGGTCGGCGACGTAGTCGAGGCGGGTTACGAGTTGCGCGGGGCAGTCGGCGTTGGGGCAGCGGATCGCGACCTCTCCCTCGGGACGCACGGCGGGCGTCGAGCAAACGGGGCAGGCGGTCGGGAAAACGTAGGGAACGCACTCGGGCGTGCGTTTGGCGAGGTTCACCGCGACGACGACGGGAATGATTTCGCCGGCCTTTTCGATCGTCACGAAGTCGCCCGCGCGGATGTCCTTGCGGGCGATTTCGTCCGCGTTGTGCAGCGTGGCGCGTCCCACGGTGCTGCCGGAGATGAGCACGGGCTCGAGCTCGGCGACCGGCGTGAGCACGCCGGTGCGGCCGACCTGGATGTTGATCGCGCGCAGGCGGGTCTCGGCCTGTTCGGGGGCGAACTTGTAGGCGCAGGCCCAGCGCGGGGAAAGTTTGCGCGCGCTCTGGCCTTCGCCGCGATAGCCGGCGCGCGTCTGGAGGGCGAAGTCGTCGAGTTTCACGACCGCGCCGTCGGTGGCGTAGGGCAGGGAACCTCGGACGGCGTCGAGTTTGCGGATGGCGGCGACGACGGCCTCGACGCCGACCGCGCCGTCCGTGCGGTGTTCGAGAACGGGGAGGCCCCAGGCCTCGAGCTGCGCGTGCCAGGCGTGTTGCGAGGCGATGGCCGGCGCGGGTTCGCAGGCGCCGCGGCCGTAGAGCACGATCTCGAGGCGGCGCGATGCGACGAGCGCGGCGTCGAGAAGCTTGAGCGTGCCGGCGGCGAGGTTGCGCGGGTTGGCGTAGGCTTCGAGTCCGGCCTCCTGCTCGGCGGCGTTGATGCGGGCGAACTCGTCGAAACGCAGGTAAACCTCGCCGCGGATTTCGAGTATGTCGGGGAAATCACCCGAGGGCGCGTTGGCGGAAAAGAGATCGTCGGGCGCGGCGCCGGCTTTCGCGGCCGCGGGGCGTTTCAGCTCGTGGGGCAGGGTGCGGATGGTTTTGACGTTGGAGGTGACGTCGTCGCCCTCCTCGCCGTCGCCGCGGGTGACGGCCCGCACGAGGCGGCCCTTCTCGTAGGTGAGGGAAATGGAGGCGCCGTCGATCTTGGGCTCGACGGAGTAGGCGAGGTTTTCCTTGCCGAAGAGTTTGGCGAGGCGTGCGCAGAACTCGCGCAGCTCGGTCTCGTCGTAGGTATTGTCGAGCGTGGTCATCGCCTGGCGATGTTTCACCCGGACGAAGCCCTCGCTGCGGTCGTCGCCGATGCGACGGGTGGGGGACGCGAGGCCGAGCGCGGCCTCCTCGACCGGATGGGCGGCCTCCAGGTCGGCGAGCTCCCGCTTGAGCCGGTCGTAGTCGAAATCCGTGATGAGCGGCCGCGCCTCCCGATAGTAACGTTCGTCGTGGGTGGCGATTTCGGCGCGTAGCGCGGCGATACGGGCGGAGGCTTCGGCGGGAGTCATCGGGCGGCGGGGATGCTGGGTTCGACCGAAGGGGGGGCGGCCGCCGAAACGCGGGAGGCGCGGGTCGATCGGAAGCGGAGGCGGAGCGGAGTTTCCAGCAGGCCCCTATACCATGGCCAAAAGGCGTAGAGAGTGACGGCGAGCGCGGCCCCGAGGGTGTCGGCCATCCAATCGGCAAATTCGACCGCTCTGCCGGGCGTGAAGCTCTGCCGGAATTCGTCGCCAATGCCAAACAGCGAGACGATCAGGATGGCGTAGCGAAAACGGCGGACGCCGGGACTCCTTGAAACCAACGTGGCGAGCAGGCCGAAGACGCTGAAATGGGCGAGCTTGTCGAAGCCGATGCCGGACGGGGCGGCGATGTGGCTTCGACCGGACGCGATCACGACCATGGCAGCCAGCGCGAGCGGGTAAAGCCAGCGGAGGCGAGAGAAGTGCGATTGGGCGGAAGGAATGGGCATCGAGCCGGTTTGGACCGCGATTACGAAGAAAGGGACCCGCCAAGGACAAGTTTACAACACCGGGTGTTTGGCTTTCGGTCCAGTTGTCTGCCAGGTGTGAAACTAGAGTGAGCCGCCCAGGCCCGACCGCTTTTAATGGGGAAGATTTGCCCTATTGTCCTAGTAAGGGAATTTACCATTGGACCGGAAACGCCATCGGGCGCATGAACGTCGGTGGGCGAATAGCGGCATGAAGATGCCTTTTCGCCACCGTCACCCCTCCTGCCCCATGCAAAAGCTATCTTCCATCGCGACCGTCGGCTTCGCCTGCGGCCTGCTCCTTACGGCCCCCTCGCTCTTGGCGCAAAAGACGCTTGCTCACTGGAATTTCGACTCAGGCGCGGAGGGCGTGACTTTCTCGGTTCGTCCGGCCGAGGATTTGTCGGGCAACGCGTATATCATCCACGGCTACGACGATACGGTCGGGCCGTCCTATTCTGCGGAGACGCCCACCCAGTCCGGCCTCAGCCTTCGCGTCAAGGCGCCCCAAGATGGCTACACGCTCGATCCGACTCTAAACAACTGGTCGCCGACGGAGTGGACGATCGAGGTCTCCTTCCGGATGAACCAGACTAGCGAATGGGCCACGATTATCGGTCGCGACGGCACGAGCTGGCCCGGCACCGCCAAGTCGGATTTCTATTTCCAGAAGAACGGAACCAATGATCGCCTCCGTCTTGATTTCGCCGCCGCCGATGGCGGGCGTTACATCCTTGAGGCGCCCTTTGCCCTGACGCCAGGCACTTGGTATCACGCCGCCTTGGTGTGTGATGGCAGCAAAGTCTCGATGCATGTCGACCGCGGCGACGAGTCGGGTTACCAAGTGGTCGCGAGCACCTCTCTCGCAGGCACCAACAACGCCTTGGTCGCCAGCGGCCTAAACTGGACGTTCGGACGCGGGTGGTATTCCGGCAAGCACGCCGACCACGTCGACGGATGGCTTGACGATGTCCGGTTTACCGAAGGCGCGCTGACGCCCGCCCAGTTCCTGCACTCCAAGTCGGCGCCCGGGGCTGGCATGCCCAAGCTTGATGCCGCTCGCAACGGCGACGAAGTCTCTCTGACGTGGAACCTGCCCGACGTCGGGTCCGGCCACTTCGATCTGTATCGCCACAGCCGCGAGATACCGACTGGGCGCAGCCGCGTGGCGACGCTTTATCCGCCCACCAAATTGTATCTCGATCAAGTGCCGGACGCCGCCGCCACGTATTGGTATTGGCTGGTTGTCACGGATGCGGAAGGCAAGGTGACGACCGTCGGCCCCGTCGCATCCAAGCCCGTGGCGGTTTGGACCCCCTGATAACCGCTGACCCAGCCTGAGGCGCGGTGCGATTTTCTCGCGACCGCCTCGGGCGCGGGATCACGGATCACGAGGCCGAACCCTCGCTGGGCGCAGGTGCCGCTTGCTCGGCGCCGAGCAGCGGCGCAAGGCCGGCCCAGACGGTTTCGGCCATGCGCCGGTGGCCTTCTTCGTTGGGGTGGATTGCGTCGGCTTGGTTGAGGTCGCGCACACCGCCCACGCCATCGAGCAGGAACGGCACAAGCGTCCAGCCGTGCTTGGTCGCGATCTCGGGAAAGACGGCGTCGAACCGAGCGGCGTAGTCGCCCATGCTGGGAGGCATGCGCTGGCCGACGAGCAGCACGCGCGTCCCGGGCCGCTTGGCGCGCACGCGCGCGACGATCGCCTCCAGGTTGCGCTCCACGAGGGCCGGATCCAAGCCGCGCAGCCCGTCGTTGCTGCCGAGGGCCAGCACCAGGATCGACACCGGCTGGCGCAGCACCCAGTCGACGCGGCGCAGGCCGCCCGAAGTCGTGTCGCCCGAGACACCGGCGTTGACCACGCGCCAACGCGGCGCATCGGGTCCGGCGGGATCGACGAGCGCATCGAGCTTTTTCTGGATAAGCGCGGGGTAGGCCTGCGTCGCGGGATCCGGCAATCCGTAGCCTGCGGTGAGGCTGTCCCCAAGAAAGAGGATCACGCGGGGTGGCGCCTCGGAGGCGGATGCGGCCCGGACGGAGCCGAAGACGGAGGCGAGGACGGTTAGCAGGACGGCGAGCGGACGAAGCATGCGTGTGTCGAACATGGGGCGCGGCGGATGTTCCGCAAACGGACACACCTGGGTTGCCGCAGCCGGCTTCGCGCCGAAACAAATCGCCGGCCCGCGAAAGTTTGGACGGTTTCAAGGCTGTGTCTTGTAGATAAACCGGAGCAGCGTGAGCGAGAAAGGGCGCTCGGCCAAGGAGACCGAGGCGGAGGCGGACCGGAGGTCCGTGCCGCCGAGGGCGACGCCGGCCCGGCGCTCTTTCTCGTTTCACTCGTAGAGCGCCAGCGATGCTCCGGTTTATTTACAAGACACAGCCTAAGAAATACCGCGGTCGCCCGTAGAACCCTGTGAACACCCACCGATGAAACGGGAGCCCCGCCATGATCTTGTCGAACCGCCGGACGATTTTGTTTCCCGCGCGGTCGCCTCTCACGAGGCGGCTTTGCTGCGTTACGCCAACCGCCTCTTGGGCGATCCGCACCGCGCGCGCGATGTCGTGCAGGATGTTTTCGTGCGTTTGCTCTCCGCGCCGCGAGCCGAGGTCGAGACGCACCTGGTGGAGTGGCTTTTCACCGTTTGCCGACATCGCGCCGTCGACGTGCTTCGAAAGGAGGGGCGCATGAGCCGGCTCGAAAACATCATGCCCGGCCCGGGCGATGAAGCGGCGTTCGCGTTTGTGGCGACCGAGCCGCGGCCGGGCCGCGCTCTCGAGGCGGAGGAGACGCGCGCGGAGTTGCTGCGCCTGATCGATCGCCTGCCGTCCAACCAGCAGGAGGTGATCCGTCTGAAATTTCAGACCGGCTTCAGCTATAAGGAAATCAGCCGCATCACCGAGCTCTCGGTGTCGAATGTGGGCTTTCTCATCCACACGGCGGTGCAACGTTTGCGCGCGGATTTCGCCGCGCAGAAACCGTGAGGCCGGAGGCCGAGAACAGAAACCCGAGATCTGAAAAACCGAGGAAAACGAAAATGACTTTGGAAAATCGAAACGACGAGTTGGATGCGCGGTTGAGCGCCTATGCATTTGGCGAATTGGAAGGCGGTGAACTCGCCGAAATGGAGGCGCGGGTGGGCGCCGACCCCTTGTTGGCCATTCGCGTGGCCGAACTGCGCGCGTTTGCCGAAGAGCTCGGCGCCGCGCTCAAAGATGAGCCGGCGCCGCCCGGGATCGCGGTCGCTTCGGCCGGCGATGCCGCGTTCGAGACTGATCCGGGCGATCAAGCCCGGCCTTCCGGCGGTCGACTCTTGCGATTCCCTTCGTGGCGTTGGACCGCCGCGGGTTTTGCCGCCGCGGCCGGCGTGGCGGTGGTGGTATCGCTGCACGAGGCGGAGCTTCCTGCGGGAAGAGCGGAGCTGGGACAAAACGCGTCCCCGAAGGCCGATCCGATTTCCGCCCCTACGCCCCCGGCCGATCACAAGATCCCTCAGGCAACGGTCCCCGCGCCCTCGCAAGGCTCGATCCCGGTCGTCTCGACACCGGCGAAGGACGAAACGCTTTTCGCGCCGGATTTCTCGTTCGAGGAGAAGCTGGCGGAGGCCAAGAGGGCGTTCTTCGATGCGTCGGATCGGAGGGAGAATCGAGTCGGCGACTCCTACGCCGGGTCCTCGCCGATGATCGTTGCGGAGCCTTCCGCGGGCATCGTTTACCCTTCCGCGCCACCGCCTCCAACCACCTTTGGCGGACAGCGAGGCGCCGGCGGATCCACGATTTCCGGAACGGTGCGGCAGGAGGTCTCGTCCGCGAAGGTCCGGTGGGCCGCGGCATCGGGCGAGCGGGCTTTCGCCACGCGTGCTCCAAGATACGGCACCGTGTCGCTTTCGACGCTCGTTCCGGCCGAGGAAGCCTCCGCCGAATCCTACGCCGGCCTGCGCGAGTCGGAATTCGTGGAGGTGGAGTCCGTCCCGCTCTCCACCTTTTCGATCGACGTCGACACGGCCAGCTACGCGAACGCGCGGCGTTTTCTCCAAAACGGCCGGCGCCCTCCGCGCGAGGCGGTGCGAGTGGAGGAGTTCATCAACTATTTCCCGTATCGCTACGCGCCTCCTGCGGCCGGCTCCGACGCGCCTTTCGCGGCCCACCTCGCAGTGAGTTCGGCGCCGTGGGCGCCGGAGCACCTGCTGGTGCGCGTGGCTGTCAAGGGCCGCGAGTTCGCCCCCGAGGCGCGCCCCCCGGCGAATCTTGTTTTTCTCGTCGATGTTTCCGGCTCGATGAGTTCGGCCAACAAGCTCCCGCTCGTGAAGGCGTCGCTGCGCCAGTTGCTCGGACAGCTCCGCGCCGACGACCGCGTGGCGATCGTCACCTACGCCGGCGCGTCCGGGCTTGCGCTGCCCTCCACGCCGGCATCGCGGGGCGGCGAGATCCTCGACGCGCTCGACCGGCTGGAGTCGGGCGGGTCGACCAACGGCGGCATGGGCATCCACCTCGCCTACGACATCGCCAAGGCGAATTTTCGTCCCGAAGGAGTGAACCGGGTGATCCTCTGCACCGACGGAGACTTCAACGTCGGTGTCACCGGCCGATCGGAGTTGCTTTCGCTCATCCAGGAAAAGGCCCGAAGCCGGGTGTTCCTCACCGTGCTGGGCTTCGGCATGGGCAACCTGAAGGACGGCACGCTGGAGATGCTGGCCGACAAGGGCAACGGCGCCTACGGCTACATCGACTCGGAGCGCGAGGCGCGAAAAGTCTTTGTCGAGCAGGTGGAGGGCACCCTCGCCACCATCGCCAAGGACGTGAAGATCCAGGTGGAATTCAACCCGGCGCGCGTCGCCTCGTATCGGTTGATCGGCTACGAGAACCGCGCGCTCGCGAAGGAGGATTTCAACAACGACCAGGTCGACGCCGGCGAGGTCGGCGCGGGCCACACCGTCACCGCGCTTTATGAGATCGTGCCGGTCGGCGCCTCCGCCGCCGAGGCGTCCGATGTGGTCCCGGAGGTGGATTCGCTGAAATACGGGCCGAAAAAGAGGCCTGCCCCGGTTCGGCGCCCGCCGACCCCCGCGCCCGCCGGAGGGGACTCGGACGAGTTGCTCACCGTGAAGATCCGCTACAAGGCGCCCGACGGGGACGTGAGCCGGAAACTGGAGTTTCCGCTCGTGGACCGCCGGTCGGCGTTCGCGGCGGCGGACGCGGAGTTTAAGTTTGCCGCGGCGGTCGCGGCCTGGGGCATGTTGTTGCGCGGATCGCCGCACGCGGGCTCCGCGACCTGCGCCGACGTGTTGCGCTGGGCGGAAGACGGCCTCGCCGCCGACCCCGGCGGCCACCGCGCGGAGTTCGTTGGGCTCGTCAGGCGCACGCAGGGTGCCGACGAGTAATCGTGACGGGCGGGGTTTGCGAAACGGGGGGCGCGGGCTTTGCTGGCCGCGCCCCTTTTCCGTTCATGCCCGACACCGCTTCCGCCGTTCCCATCCTTCACGTTGAAAATGTCAGCCGCGCCTACCCGACCGCCGCCGGCGAGCTCACGGTCCTGCGCGGCGCGAGTTTTTCGCTCGAGGCGGGGGAATCCCTCGCCCTCGTCGGCCCGAGCGGCAGCGGCAAGACCACCCTGCTCGGCCTCTGCGCCGGGCTGGACCAGCCGACGACCGGCACGATCTCGCTGGCCGGTCGCGCGCTCGGCGGTTTGAGCGAGGACGAACGCGCGCGCGTGCGGAACGAGCACACGGGTTTCGTCTTCCAGAACTTCCAGCTCATCCCCTCGCTCACGGCCTTGGAAAACGTCTGCGTGCCGCGCGAGCTGCGCGGCGAGCGCGGCGCCGACATCGAGCGCGACGCCAAGGCGCTGCTCGAGCGCGTGGGACTGGGCGAGCGCCTCGATCACTATCCGGTGCAGCTTTCCGGCGGCGAACAGCAGCGTGTGGCCCTGGCGCGGGCCTTCGTGACGACGCCGCGCATCCTGTTTTGCGACGAGCCGACGGGAAATCTGGACGGCGCAACCGCGCATTTGATCACCGACTTGATCTTCGGCCTGAACCGGGAGAAGGGCACGACGCTCGTGCTCGTCACCCACGACGCGGAACTGGCCAAACGCTGCGGCCGCGTCCTCCGCCTGCGCGGCGGCGAGATCGTGACCTGATTTTTTGCCACGGAGGACACGGAGCTATGACACAGAGAACACAGAGGGCGGAGAGCCGGAAAGAGAAACCGACCGGAGACACCGACCGTTCCTTTTCTTCCTCACTTCCGATCGGTTCGACCTCTGTGAACTCCGTGTCCGAGCTCCGTGCCCTCCGTGGCCCAATGTCCGAATCCGACGTTCCATGATCTTCCTCCTGAAATTTGCCTGGCGCGATGCCCGCGCCTCCCGCGGACGGCTCGCGCTCACCGCGCTGGCCGTGGTCGCCGGTGTGGCGGCTCTCGCGGCGACCGGCTCGTTGGGGCAAAACATCCGCGCCGCGATCGACCTCCAGGCGAAGGCGCTGCTCGGCGCCGACCTCGTGGTCGAATCGCGCAGCGCGCCGGACGAAGAGGTGGACGCCTTCCTGCGCGGCCTCGGCGGCGAGCAGGCGCGGGAGCAAGCCTTCGCCTCCATGCTTGCCGTGCTGGGCCCGGAAAAGCGGGTGACCGGTTCGCGCCTGGTGACGGTGCGCGCGGTGGACGCCGCGTATCCCTACTATGGCGAAGTGACGAGCGTCCCCGTCGGCGCGCGGGCCGAGCTGAACGCGGGCGAAGCCGTGCTCGTCGAGGAGACCTTGATGACCCAGTTCGGGCTCGAGCCCGGTGCGACGGTGCGCCTCGGCCGGAAGGAGTTTCGCGTGGCGGGCGCGTTGCAGAAACTCCCCGGCGAGTCCGCGGCGGTGGCCATGCTTTCCCCGCGCGTGCTGGTGAGCCGAGCCGCGCTCGACGGCACCGGGCTTCTCGGTCCCGGCGCGCTCGTGCGCTACCGCACGCATTTCAAGTTTCCCTCCACGACGGACGTCGAGGCCCTCGCGCGGCGCGAACGCGAACGCATGCGCGCCCTGCGGCTCAACGAGGACACGGTGGGCGAACGCAAGCGCGAGCTCGGCCGCGCGATGGAGAACGTGAACGCCTTCCTCAGCCTCACGGGCCTCGTGGCCTTGCTGCTCGGCGCGGTCGGCGTGGCGGCGGCGATGAACGCGATGGTGCGGCGCAAGCTCGCGACCGTGGCGGTGCTGCGCTGCCTCGGCGCCGGCGCGGGGCTGGGACTCGGCGTGTTCCTCCTCCAGGGCGTCGCCGTCGGCGTCGCGGGCAGCGCGGCCGGCGCGCTTGCGGGCGCGGGCTTGCAAGCCGCGCTGGCCTCGCTCGTGCGAGACTTCCTGCCGATGTCGGCGGGCGAGTTTGGCGTGCGCTGGCTGGAAATCGCGCGCGCAGCGGGAATCGGCGTGGCGCTGACCACGCTCTGCACGCTGGTGCCGCTGCTCGCGGTGCGCCGCGTGTCGCCTCTGGCGGTGCTGCGCGCGGTGGAGCCGGAGACCGGCCGGCGCGATCTGCTGCGCTGGGCCGCGGGGGCTTTGTTGCTCGCGCTGGTGCTGGCCTTGACCCTGTGGCTGGCCGGCGGCTGGCGGCGCGGGCTGGGTTTCGCGGGCGGACTCGTCGCCGCGGGATTGGCGCTGGCCCTGGTGGCGCGCGGCGTGATGGCGCTCGCTCGTCGCGCCTCGCGGCTCTTGCGAGGCCTGCCCTTCTCGCTGCGTCAGGGACTCGCGAATCTCTATCGGCCGGGCAACCGCACCGCGCGTCTCGTGGTGGCGCTCGGGCTTGGCGCTTTCTTGCTCCTCACGCTGGCGTTTTCGCGCGGCGCCTTGCTCGGGCAGATCAAGCTCGCGGGCTCGGAGGGGCGGCCGAACCTGTTGTTTTTCGACGTGCAGGACGACCAGGTGGAGAGCCTGCGCGAAACGCTCGCCAACACCGGCGCACCGCTTCTGGCCGAGGCGCCCATTGTCACGATGCGGCTCGCGAAGGTGAAGGGGCGCGCGGTCGAGGAGCTGTTGCGCGACCGGAGCGCGGGCATCCCGGGCTGGACGCTGCGGCGCGAGTATCGCTCGAGCTACCGCGAGAAACCGGCCGAGACGGAGAAGGTGGTTTCGGGCGGGTGGACCGCGCGCTTCGAGTCGACCGGCGCGGCGGACGAGGTGGTGCCGATCTCGGTCGAGCAGGGCCTGGCCAAGGACCTTCGCCTCGTCCTCGGCGACGAGCTGGAGTGGGATGTGCAAGGCGTGCCGTTGCGCTCCCGCGTGGCGAGCCTGCGCGAGGTGGAGTGGCGGCGCATGTCGCCCAATTTTTTCGTGCTCTTCCCGGCCGGCGTGCTGGAGGCGGCGCCGAAATTCCACGTGCTGGCGGCGCGCGCCGAGGACAAGTCGCTCAACGCCGCGGTGCAGCGCGCGGTCACCAACGCCTACCCGAACGTTTCGATCCTGGATCTAGGACTCGTGATCGAGTCGCTGGACGCCGTGTTCGAAAAGGCGGAGCTCGCGGTGCGTTTCATCGCGCTCTTCACGCTCGCGACCGGCGTGGTGGTGCTGGCGGGCGCGCTGGCGGCGGGTCGCGAGCAACGCGTGCGCGAGGCGGTGCTGCTGCGCACGCTCGGCGCGAGCGGCGGGCAGGTGCGCGCCGCGCTTCTGGCCGAGCTCTCCGCCCTCGGCCTGATGGCTGGGGCGACCGGCGCGCTGCTCGCCCTCGGAGGAGGCGCGGCGGTGGCGAAATTCGTCTTCGAGGTGACGCCGGTGCTGCCTTGGACGCCCGTGCTCGTCACGACCGGCGCGGTGACGGCGCTGACCATCGCGGTAGGCCTTCTAACCCAGCGCGGCCTGCTGCGCCGCCCGCCTTTGGAAGTGTTGCGCGCGGAGGGGTGATGGCTGGGCTTAATGGGCGGGAGTGTCGGTAGTTGGATCTACGGGCGGGCCGGATTCGCGCTGGCGTTTGAGGTGGGTGCGGTGTCCGTGGACGATGCGTTCGAGTTGGCCTGACGCGTCGCGAAACAGGCCGGGGGTCCACACGCGATGAAGTTCCCAGCCTTGGCTGCGCAGAACGATTGCGCGGAATAGTTCCCATGCGACGGGATCGGGTGTTTTGCGGTAGCGGTTGAAGTCGGTCAGCACGCCGATGGTGACGTCCTCGGGCATCTCCGGGTGGGTGAGCGCGAGGTCGATGCAAAAGCCGTCGTTGCCCCAGTGAACGGTCGATCCGACGCCGTGGGTCCGGTGCAGGGCTTGGCCAATCGCCTCCGCGACGAGGGAAGGAGTTCCGCTGGCCAGCACCGAGCAGGCGGGAGCGGCGTCGCGGCGCGCGGTCTCAAGCTCGTTCTGCCAGCTTTGATAGAGCGCTTCCAGCCGCTCTGCGTAGAGCAGATAGGCATAGAGGAGGTGGCGGCCGTTGCGCGGTTCTTCCTGCCCGGCGCTCCCGAGATACTCGGCGCGTGGGATGGAGGTGAGCACGTGGATGGCGTCGCGGGCGCGGGTGACGAGCACATTGAGCCGGCGCTCGCCGCCGACCTGCGATAGGGCGCCGAAGTTGCGGCGGAACTTGCCATCCTTCGCGATACCGAAGGTGGTGCAGATGATCATGTGGTCACGCTCGTCGCCCTGCACGTTCTCGAGGTTTTTGACGAAGAGGCCCTCGAACGAGTCGCGGCCGCGGCGCTTGCGGGCGAAGTCGAGCCGCTCGGCGAAAACGCGGTCGACGGCGGCGCGTTCGTCGAGGGCGTCGAGGATGAGGTCGCGTTGATTGAGGTTGAAGCAGGCGATGCCGATGGAGGGCGGGCTCGGGTTGTCGAGCAGTTCGGCGACGAGGTCGGCCGCGGCCCGGGCCTCGGCGAGGTTGCCCCGGTTCTCGTAGGCGCCATCCACGCGCTTGAGCCGGATGGGGGCTCGCAGGGCTTTGTTGCGCGGGTGGCCGGGGATGGGTTGGAGGCGGCTGGTGTAAAATGCCTCGTTGGAGAAGCCGATCAGCGCCTCGTTGCGCGAGCGGTAGTGGACGTCGAGGAACGCTTCTTGGACTTCGAGGTTAAGCGCGGCGGCGAGCAGGTCCTCGGCCTCGCTTTGTTGCTGGGCGAAGACCTCGTCGGCGGTCTCGGCGCCGGTGTCGTCGCTCTCGGCGAGCGACTGTTCGAAAAAGCGGGTGGGCGGGAGCTGCTTGGGGTCGCCGGCGATGACGACGCGGCGGCCTCGCAACATGACGGGAAGGGCCTCCTCGAGCCGACACTGGCTGGCCTCGTCGAACACGATGACATCGAAGATGGGCGTGCGGGGGAAAATCTGCGCGACGGTCGCGGGACTCGCCATCCAGACGGGGCAGAGATCGAAGAGCGGATCGCCGACGGGGTGGTCGGCGCCGGCGGCGATCATCTGGCGCAGTTTGAGCGCACGCTCGCCGCGAACGAAAAGTCGCTGGCGAAGCGACGCGCCGGCGGAGTTGAGGCGCGTGCCGGTGCCCGCGAGAAGGCGTTCGCGCCAGAGCTTGCGCCATCGGTGGAGCACATGGGCGCGGACGAGTTGTTGTTTTTCCGCGGTGCGTTCGGCGAGCTCGGCGAACGCGGCTTCGACGCGCTGGGTGTCGATGCGGGCGAGGGCCGGGCTGGAGCGGATGCGTTCGCGGATGGTGCTCGCGAGCGCGGCGGCGAGCAGCGCGGTCTCGGCGGCGGGGAGGTCGAGGCCGAGGTCGATCACGGCCTCGAGCGCGCGGCGGATGGGAGCGGGCAGCAGGGCCAGGCGGTCGGCGAGACGAACCGCCTCGTCGAGCGTGTCGGCGTGGGCGAGCTGGCGTTCGGCGGCGGGAACGGCGGCGGCGCCTCCGAGCCAAGCAGTAAGATCGGCATGGATGGCCTCATCAGTGAAGAGGGCGGAGTCGAGCGCGGCGCGATGCCATGCCTCCAGAGTGTCCGCTCGGTCGGCCGATCGCCGGAGCACGGCTATCCACGAGGCGCCATGGGTGGAGAGGAGCGGAAGCAGCGAGTCCACCGGTTTTTCGAAGCCGGCGAGTTCAGGCGCGGAGAGGTGATCGTGGATGGCGAACAGTTCGAGCAGCCCGTCGTGGAGCGAGTGGAGTTCGGCGTCGGCGATCAGGTCGGAAAGCGTTTCGCCAAGGACTTGGGCGCGGAAGTCGCTCCAGAGCCAGCGGGCGCGCAGCGCGTGGTAGAAGCCTCGGGCGCGTTCTAGGTCGGCGGGCTCCAGCCGGAGTCCGAGGGGGGCAAGGGCCTCGCGGGCGGCTTTTTTTTCGGCGAAGGCGATAAGGCGTTGCAGAGAGCCGGTCTTGGCGGCCCAGGCGTCGAGCGCGGCGAGGCGGCGCTTGATTTCGCCAAGGGCGGGCGTCACCGGGCCCACGGCGAGAAGCAGTTCGCGGTCCAGCGGGGCGCGGGGCAAGGGCGTTTCCGCCGCGAGCGCGTGAAGCCTCGCGTGATGGGGCGAGAGCGTGGCGGAGGAAACACCGAGCGTGGCCAGACGGGCGTGGGCGCGACGGAGCACGGCGTCGAGCAGGTCGGCTAGGCGGCGGCGGGAGGAGGACTGCGTGCCGAATGCCTGGACTGCGGGCGCGAGCAGCGCGGGCGGAAGCGCGGGCCCGGAGTCGGAGGCAGCGGCGCCGAGGACGCGGGTTTCGTCGAGAGCGCGGGCCGTTTCGAGGATTCGGCGAAGCGAGGATTCGGCGGCCGCCGGGGCGAGGGACAGCCAAGCATCGATGCGGATGCCCAGCCGGTTGCGGAACGGGCTCTCTTTCCAGCGGGCGAGCGGGGCTCGGCGAAGCACCTCGCCGATGTCGGCGCGATGGGCGTCCACGAGGGAGGCGTCGAGGCCCTCGATGGCGGGGAGTTCATTGTCGATGTCTGCGCGCAGCGCGAGCCAGCGCCCGGTGAGATCGTGGAAGGATGCGGCCTCTTCGTCGCGTGACTGGAGCCGGGCGAAGGCTTCGCGCAGCTCGGCGTGCAATTGGGTCAGCCGCTGATTGACGTGTTGCAAGGCCGCGGCGGGGTCGGAGATGACGGCTTGTTCGGGTAGATTTTCGAGGCGGTCGCGCAGCGCGAGGTAGAGGGCGCGTCGATCATGGGCGGGGTCGTGGATGACGCCGCAGAGTTCGCCCAGCCCCATGCCGTCGAGGCGATATTTCACGACGTCGAGGGCGGTGCGTTTGTCGCACACGAAAAGCACGCGCTGGCCGCGGGCGAGGTGGTCGCCGACGACGTTTGCGATGGTCTGGCTCTTGCCGGTGCCGGGCGGGCCGTGGATGACGAGCGCGGCGCTGTGGCGGACGAGGCGGACGGCCTCGGCCTGGCAGGGGTCGGCGTGGGTGACAAGATAGCGTCCAGACTCGCCTTCGGCGTCGGGGCGGCCGGTTGGCGAGACGGGCGCGGCGGCGATAGTTTCCGCTCCGGGGGAGCGGGTGTGGTCCCATTCGCGGGCGGCGGGCAAGGCGTGGTCGGTCTCGCTGAGGGCGCGGGGCGCGAGAAAAGCGAGGGCGGGATTGGCGAGGCCGGACTCGTTTTCGATCATCCACTTGGTGTCGCGCAGCAGACCGGGGTTGGTGATCGGGAAGAGGCCGAGCACCGCGGACGGAATGAGAGCGGCGGAGTCGGGCAGCGCGTCGGTCCGCGGAACGGATTGAAGCGGTGTGTCGGGGCCGAACTCCGCCGCGCCGACGAGGCCGGTCGCGCGTATGACGAGCTCCAGCGTGTCGCGCACCTCGCGCCAAGGGTCTTTGGCGTCGTCCGCGTCGAGCACTGCGTCGGTGTTCTCGCCGGTCTGCTGCTCGATCCACGCTAGCAGGGCGGGGTTGGGAACAACCAGATCGCCGCCTTCGCCCGCCGCCTCGATGGTCATGCCGGCGCGCGAGCCTTGGCGGACGCGCAGGTTCACGGGCGCGAGAAGGACGGGGGCGAGCAGGTTCTTTGTTTGAAAACCGTTGCGTCCGCCTCGACCGGAGGACGCGGGGATGGAGACGAGGGGGAACCCGATGAAGAGAGCGTTTTCGCCGTGGTCGTTGTAGTAGTCGGTGGCGTCGGCGGCGATGTCGCGGAGCTTGCCGAGGATGCCCGTCTGCCGTTGGTCCGCGCGCGCGGCGGCCTTTTGTTCGTCGGACCATTCCGGCTCGGGATACTCGGGCTCGCGGAAGGTGGGGACTCGGGCGGAGAACTCCAACGCACGGGAGGGTTGGGCAAGCAGGTTTCGCAGGAGGTGATCGGGCAGGGGAGCGCCGAGCGCGGCCAGTTCCGTGAGATCGATGCGCTGTCGGCTCTGGTGCGGTCGGGCGTTTAGGCCGGGACCTCGGGCAAGGCTCGCGTAGAGCCGCTGGAGCATGGCTTGGAGGATCATGGCGGGGCGGCGAACCGTGGAGATCATCTCGCCGCGAACACGGTGGATGGGCAAGCGTGGGCTACGCTGCGGGGATCTCAGGAATCCGGCGGACGCGCCGGGCATCGGCGGCCTCCGCAGCGAGGCGTCCATGCGGCGATAGGCGTGGTTGCGGACGAGGTCGCGCGCGGGATGAGCGTGTCCGGGACGGGTGATTGGCGAGGAACGCGATGACCGTCCCGCTCGTGCGTAAAAATGTTTAGATATACGCAAAACCTCCCGGTCCCTTGTGGAGCGCGGGGGCGCGCGGCAGCGTCGCGTCGAATTCGCGGATCCCCTCGGAGCTCACCCTCCGTCCGCCCAACCCCAAACCCGCCTCATACCTCATGTCCACCCGTCTATCCCGACGCGGAGCCGTGCTCGCCTGCGCCCTTGGCCTCTTCGCGCCCGGAGCTTTCTCCCAAACCCTCAACCTCAGCAACGACATCCATCGCGTCGCGACCCTCGCTTCGACCACCGCGACCCTCACCGGCGTGTCCGAGCTCCATGTCACGGGCACCGGCGATCCGTTCTCCGGGAGTATCATAAACCTGAATACCCCCGACGCCTGGTTCTTCCTGGACAACATCGTCCCGTCGACGGTCTCGTCGAGCTTCCTGTCGCGGGTGCGCGTCAACGGCGCGAACGCCGTCCTCGATTCCAACGTGCGCGTGGTGCAATACGGCCAGGGCGCCGTGGTCATCCCGCACGGACCGACCTTCGCCCCGCTCACGGTCTACGACGGCGCCAACTTCGGCGGCTCTTCGTCGCAGCTTTCCCAATACACCGCCTACAACGCCGCCGCGCTGGGCACCCTTTCCAACGCCATCAGCTCGATGCGCCTCAAGCGCGGCTATGTCGCCACCGTCGCCGTCGAGGAGAACGGCACGGGCGTGAGCCGGAACTACGTCGCGCAGGACGGCGACATCGACATTCCCCTGCTGCCCTCGGGCCTGGACAACGCGATCAAGTTCGTGCGCGTGTTTCCCTGGCGCTGGACGACCAAAAAGGGCCTCGCCGGCGATCCCGGCAACCAGCTCGCCAACCAGTGGGACTACAACTGGAACATCAGCAAGAACTCCACCATCGACAAAGAATATGTCGCGATCCGCCAGACCCGCTGGTGGCCCGGCCTCGGGCAGGATTGGAAGGCCCGCGGCATCAACACGCTCCTCGGCTACAACGAGCCCGACTCGGCCGACCAATCCAACATCGCCTACGGCGACGCCGTCTGGTCCTGGCCCGATCTCCTCGGCACCGGCCTGCGCCTCGGTTCGCCCGCGCCCACCGACGGCGGTCTCGGCTGGCTCAACTCCTTCATGACCCAGGCCGCGGCGGAGAACAAACGCGTCGATTTCGTCGCCGTGCATTACTACCGCTGCTACGGCAACGCCGCCGATCCGACCGGCGCCGCGAACCAGTTCTACAACTTCCTCAAGGGCGTCTACGACACCCACCGGAAGCCGATCTGGATCACCGAGTGGAACAACGGCGCCAACTGGACCACCTGCGCCGACCCCACCGCCGCCCAGCAGCAGGCCACCGTCGCGGCCATGGTGAACATGCTCGACAACGCCTACTTCGTGGAACGCCACGCGGTCTACAACTGGGTCGAGGACGTTCGTCGCGTCTCATGGGACGACGGTTCGCTCACCGCCGCGGGCGTGAGCTTCCGCGACAAGGTCTCCCCGCTTGGCCATCGTCAGGAAATGCCCGACAACGGCGCCACCGGCACCGCGCTTTTTTCATTCGAGAACAACGCCCAGGACAGCTCCGGCAACGGCCATCACGGCATGCAGGTCGGCGCGCGGGCCTTCACCACCGGCAAAACCGGCAGCGCGATCAACCTCGATGGCGTGAACGACCACATTCAGGTCTCGCCCCGTCTCGCGAGCGGCACCGACTTCACCTTCGCGGCCTGGGTCTACTGGACCGGCGGCGGGAATTGGCAGCGTATCTTCGACTTCGGCGATGGCACCGACCGCTACATGTTCCTTACCCCGACGAACGGCAGCGGCATGCGTTTCGCGATCAAGAACAACGGCTCCGAACAAGTCGTCTCCCACACCGCCGCGGTCCCGACCAACACCTGGGCGCACGTCGCGGTCACGATCTCCGGCAGCACCGCCAAGCTCTTTCTCAACGGCGCGGTCGTGGCGACCAATGCGTCCGTGACGATCGATCCGGTCGCTCTCGGCGCGAAGTATAATTATCTCGGCAAGAGCCAGTTCGCCGCAGATCCGCGCTTCGCGGGCCGTCTCGACGACGTGCGCATCCACAGCACCGCCCTCAGCGATGCCCAGATCGCCACCCTCGCGGGAGCGGGCGCCCTGCCCAGCCCATGGGCATCCCTGGACATAGGCGCGGTGGGCGCCGCCGGTTCGGCGGTCCACAATTCGGGCGTCTTCACCGTGGCGGGCTCCGGCGACAACATATTCAACACCGTCGACGAGTTCCGATACGCCTACATCTCCGCGAGCGGCGATTGCAGTATCACCGCTCGCGTAACCGGAGTCACCGCCTCCAATACTTGGGCCAAGGCCGGCGTGATGATCCGCGAGTCGCTTAACGCGAACTCCAGGCATGCCTTGGCGGCCATCACTCCGGGTTCGACCTCGCAGTTTATCCGTCGCACCAGCACGGGCGGCAGCTCCGCCACCACGGACGCGAGCGGAGTCGCCTCGCCTTATTGGCTGCGGGTGACACGCGTGGGCAGCACGTTCACCGCCTATCGCTCCACCAACGGCAGCACATGGACCACCATGGGAAGCGCGACCATTTCGATGGGGACCAACGTCTACATCGGCCTCGCCGCGACCGCCCGCACCGATGGCACGCTTTGCACGGCGACCATCGACAGCGTCACCGCCACGCCCTGAGCACGCACGGTTTCAATCGGGCGTCTGCGGACGCCCGATTTACGGCCCATGGCGGCGCGGGAGTTTTGAGGCCGCGCCGCCCAAGAGAGACCTCGCCGTTATTTGACCGCGCTCTGGCGCGACATCGGCAAAAACAGGGGGGGCCTCAGTCCTATTATACGCCAAACTACGTCCGATATTGCCGGTATGCTCCTTGGCCGGCATGAACGCGCGCGATGTCGCCGCAAACCCCTTGGCGCCATCTGGTCGGCCCCGGTCGTCCCCGCCTCTTCCGAGGCTCGCCAATACCCCAACCCCCTGGCGGAAAACAAACCCCACATGCATAAGATCATCAAACCCCTGCTGGGCGCCCTCGCTTTCGGGCTGCTCGGAATCCTCAGCGCCCAAGCCGCTTGGAACATCGGCTATCCTTGGGGCCGCACCCACAACGGCTCCGTTTACATGACCCATGGCGGCGACGTCATGAATGCCACGCAGCCGGGCAGCAACGGCTACAAATACAACTCGGGTGGCTCCTATAGCACCGTGTTGACCAAAGTCTGGGGCGGCGATCCCACCATGGGCGCGCAAGCCACCTGCACCCACCACAATCCTGTGCGCGGCGTATGGCCGGCTTTCTGGATGACGACGGAAGGTGCCTGGACCGGAGAAGTCGACATCGCCGAATGGAAAGGCAACGGCAACTGCTGGCAGAACACCTACGACGGCGGTTGGGAAACCATCATCACCGCCAACACCAACGCGGTGTTCAAGGCGCACTGCTGGATCATCGGCACGAGCAACGACGTCCGCGTGTCGGTGATGATCAACAACGTCGAGCGGGCCAAGCACACCGGAACGAACTTCCGGAACAAAAACTTCTGGATCATCCGCAATCTCCAGATGGAGGGCTCCTCCGGTTCGCCCGGCCCCGCCAGCGCCAAATACACCTGCAAGACCATCAGCCAGTGGTAGGCGCTTCGGCGCCGCTCTGAGCTGATTCAGGTCCGGGCAAGATCCGCGCGGCCGCCCGTGAGCGGGCGGCCGCTTTCCTCCCGAACTTTTCGTCCCGCCCCGGCGGGCGCCCGCCGAGAAAGGCGGGCCGCGCGCTCCATTTTTTCCATCCGCGACCGTGTATCCGAACGGTTGTTACGGACTCGTCAGCCCCTTTGACCGGATCGCCGCCCCTCCGCCTCGGCCGGACCGGTCATACCCCAAACTCATGGCGGAGAAAAACACACACATGCAAAAACACACCAAAACCCTGCTGGGCGCCCTCGTTTTCGGGCTGCTCGGTCTCGCTCAAGCCCAAGCCGCGTGGAACATCGGCTATCCCTGGGGCCGCACCCACAGCGGCGCCGGCAACGCCTACATGACCCATGGCGGCGACGTCATGACCGCCACCCAGCCCGGCACCGCCGGCAAGAAATACAACTCCGGCGGCTCCTACAGCACCGTGATGACGAAGGTTTGGGGAGGCGATCTCACGATGGGCGCCCAGGCATCCTGCAATCATCACAATCCGGTTCGCGGCGTCTGGCCCGCCTTCTGGATGACGACCGAGGGCGCTTGGACCGGCGAGATCGACATCGCCGAATGGAAGGGCAACGGCAATGTTTGGCAAAACACCTACGACGGCGGCTGGGAGGAGCTCCCGAGGAATCTTTGGCAAACCAACGCCGCCTTCAAAGCCCACTGCTGGATCATCGGCACCACCAACAACGTTCAGGTTTCCCTGCTCGTGAACAACGTCGAGCGCGGAAGGCACACCGGCACGAATTTCCGTAACAAGAACTTCTGGATCATCCGGAATCTGCAGATGGAAGGCTCCTCCGGCTCCCCCGGCCCGACCTCGGCCTCCTACACCTGCAAGACCATCTCGCAGTGGTAAACGAGTCGTCGGCCGTCCCGCCCGTTCGTGAGTGCGCCGTTCGCGGCGCCCCCGCCGGGCGGGCGCGCGCCGACGGCCCGCGACGCCAGTCATCGTCATCGCTCCGTGTATCCGCGCCGCAAGGACGCTGATGCCCGGACTCGCGGTCGCCCGGACTCTACCCCGCCGGGCGACCGCCTTCCCTTTCCTGTTTCTTCCGTTCCGCCGCCGCCGCCGGCCATTCCCCGGCCGCCGAAAACGGCGGCTCCTTGTTTCTCCCCTTACCCTGTTCCGCCATGTCCCGTTTGTTTCCCCGCCTCGTCCCGGCGCTCGTCGCGTTCGCCGGCCTCTCCGCCCTTCACGCCGAGCCCGCCGCGCCCGCCGCAGGCGGTTCCGCGCCCGCGGCGGCGGCAGCCGCCACCGCGCCCGACCTCGACCGGGTCGTCGTGACGGTCGACGGCGTTCCGATCACCGAACGGGAGGTCATCGCCGAGGCGGACGAGCGGGTGAACATCTACGCCGCCGAGAGCCTGCGGAAGGGCCTCCTATACGACGAAACCTCGCGACCGGCTACCCGCGAGTTTTACCGGGACGAGGTGCTGAACGCTTTGGTGTCGCGCCAGCTGATCGCCAAACGCCTGGAGGCCGACGGCATCACGATCACCGAGGCCGATGTGGACGCCGCGTTCGAGGAAAAGCTCCGCGACCGCGGCCAGACCCGGGCCGAGGCCGAGGCGGAAATCGCCGAGCAGGGCAAGAGCATGGCCGGCGTTCGAGCACGCATCCGCTGGAACAACCTCGCGGTGCGCCGGCTCTACGAACGCCACGCGGCCGAGCGCCGTCGCTTCACCGAGCAGGAGGCGAAAATGGTCTATCTGGCCGATCCGGATGAGTTCCGCCAGGAGCACGAGCGTCGTGTCAGCCGTATCCTATTCGTGGCTACGTCCGAGCATGATGCCGGGCGCCACGCCGAGGCCCGCGCCCGCGCCGAGAAGGCGCTTGATCGCGTCCGCGCGGGCGAGGATTTCGCCGCCGTCGCCCGCGAGCTGAGCGAGGACCTCCTTACCCGGCCCCGTGGTGGCGATCGCGGCTGGTCGCCTCGCGGCCATGTGACCGCCCCGGGCAACGATCCCTTCGGCGACGCGGCTTTCGCCTTGGGAAAAACCGGCGACATGACCGGCATCGTCCAGACACTCGACGGATACGAGATCATCCTGCTGACGGGTGTGCGCGAGGAGCGCCAGAAGCCGTTTGAAGAGGTCAAAAAGGAGATCATCGCAAAACGGGAATACCTCTACGTCGGCGAGTTCTGGGATCGTTTTGTCGGCGCGATGAAGAAGAATGCCGACGTGCGATGGAGCGCGTTCGAGATCGCCCGTCGGGAGGAGAACGCGCGCCGCGAACGCGAGTTTCTCGCCAGCTCCGCGGCCGTGACGCCCCCCGAGGCGACGACCGAGGCCCGGGCGCAGGCCGCGGCGGCGCCCGCCGATTTTGTGCGGCTTCGCCCCGCGAACTGATGCGCACTACGTCGGCTGGTTGCTTCATTGGCAGGGCGCGCCGCGAATCGCGAACGTAGCCGACTTCCTCAACGCGGCGGTCCCGGCGGTCCCGCCCTACCTTGAACCTCTGGATTTATGAATTCTCCCGTCCGTTCCCCTCTCCTGAGTCGCCTCGTTCCTGCGGTGGGTTTGATCCTCGCCGGATTTTTCGTCGGACGCTTGTCGACGTCCTCGCCGAGCGCTACGTCTTCGGCGACGCCGAGCCTGCATGGGGCGGCGTCGAGCGCGGGCATCGTCGAACGCGACGGCTCCCAATCGCGCGACTCCTCCTCTGCGGCGGAATCCACGGAATCTAGGACCGTCGGCGATCCGCGGGCACGATGGGCCGAGCTGCTCGGCCAGCCGGCAAGCGCGGCGCGGGAGCTTGCCATGGCCGATTGTTTGCGGCGGCTCGCGGCCACGGATCCGCAAGGCGCGCTGGCATTGGCCCGGCAGGAACCGAATTTTCGCGTCCGGCAGGCCTTCGTCGTCGCTTCGCTTCAGGGCTGGGCCGGGCGCGATCCCGCCGCCTCGCTCGCCTGGGCCGGGGAGAATCTGTTCGAGAACAATCGCCGCGAGGCGGTCGAGGCCGTGATCGAGGCCGGCCTTGCGCTCCCGGAGGAGACCACGGCGGCCGTTCGCGCCTTGTGCGAAAACACGGACGAGGCGACCGCCTCGGACTACGGGCGCATGTTGATCGCGGCGCTGGCGCGGCGGGCGGACTTCGACGGCGCCCTCCGCTTCGCGTCCGGCGCACCCGTCGAGGGACGCGACTATCTTGTCGGCGCGGCCATGTATTCGTGGTCGCAATACCGGCCGGAGGAGGCCGCCGGCGCGGTGGCGACGATCACCGATCCGGCGACGCGCAACGAAGCGTTGCACGGCCTTATCCTCGGATGGGGCTCCAATGATCCGACCTCGCTCTTGAAATACGCGTCATCCCTGCCGGCGGGGCCGGTCCGTGCGCAGGCGTTCAACGAGGCCCTGCAGAACTGGGTGGCGAACGATCCCGTCGCCGCCTCCGCCTGGCTGGACAAGAACGAATCCTCCCTCGAGTTCGACAGTGGCGCGGCGAAGCTGGCGACCAGCCCCTTTCTCGTCGCGAACGAGGTCGAGACCGCGCTGGGCTGGGCGAACAGCGTGAAAGACCCGGAGCAGCGCTCCATCGCGTTGATCGACGTCGTGCAACAGTGGGCGCAGCGCGATCCCGCCGCCGCCCGCGCCTACGCCGACAAGCTCACCGGCCTGGAGCCCGCCTACCGGGAGCAGTTGATGAAAAGCCTGGCGGCGACCGGCGGCACCGCCGCGCCGCCGCCGCGTTCCGAGCCATAGGCGGGGATCGGCGGTTTGGGGAAAACGTTCCGTCGCGGCGGCGCGTGTCGACCGGCCTCCCGCTAATCGGCGGATCCTCTCACTTCGGCGCGGACGGCGGCGGCGATGCGCGCGGCGGCGGCGGTGTCGTCATCGGAGGGCGCAGGAGCGGCCGCGGTGTCCTCGGACTCGATTTCGCGGGTGAGGTCGTTGAGCAGGGAGAACTGCGTGGCGAAGCGCGCGCAGATGCCGCAAAGCGCTCCGTGGAAACGGTGGCGCAGGGCTTCGGACGCGTTGAGCGGACGGTCGAAACGCGTGACCGTCAGACGGGCAAACTCGCGGCAGCTCAGGCCCATCAAGTCGGTCAGCGGCGCCTCCAGGCTCTGGATGACGCGGTAGGCGCGAGGTGGCGCGGGACGGGGATCGCGTTCTCCTTCGGGCGGCGTGGGCGAGGCGCTCATGGCGACGAGGCGAGGCGTTGTTGCAGGCAGTCGCGCAGACGGAGGCGGGCGCGGGTGAGGAGCACGGGCGCGCTGGCGGCGGAGACGCCGGCAAGGCTGGCGGCTTCGCGGGTGTCGAGTTGGTCGAGCTCGCGCAAAGAAAAGAGACGGCGGAGCGTGGTGGGCAGGCCGTCGAGGCAGAGACGGAGCAGCGCGCGCAATTCCGAGCGGAGCGCGGACTGTCGCGGGGAGTCGGCGAGCGGCGCCATGGCGAAGGTGGGGTCGACGCGCCAGGAACCTTGCGGCGTGAAACAGGCCTCGAGCGGATCGTAACCGTCGTCGTCCTCGGCCGGGGCGCGCGCGGCGGGATCGGGGCGGTCGGGGCGGCGGCGGCGGGCGCGGAGGCGATCAAGGAGCTTGTGGCGGAGGATGCCGACGAGCCAGGTGCGGACCGCGGAGCGGCCGGCGAAGTTCTCCCGCTGCGCCCAGGCGGCCAGGAGGCAGTCCTGCACCGCCTCCTCGGCTTCGTGGTGGTCGTGAAGACGGGCGCGGGCGTAGGCAAGGAGCACGGGCGTCTCGGCGAGGAGCGTTTCGAGCAGAAGCGGGGGACCGTCCGACATGGCGGAAATCAGCGCGTGGCGGCGGCGGTCTTGCAAGTCCCGGACAGGCGGGGCGCGAGCCACGCGTCGAGGGCGAGGCGACCGGGGCCGGCGACGATCAGGATCGCGGTGGCGAGCAAGTAGGGAAAGGGCGCGGCCGCGAAGAGCCCGTCGAGGCCATCCTCCACCAGTTCGGCGCGATGGGCGGTGGCGAGGGCGACGAGCATCGTGCTCGCGAGGAGCGCGGAAACCAGACGCGTGCCCGCGCCGAGGACGAGGAGCAGGCCGCCGACGCATTCGAGCAGACCGATGCCGACGGCGTGCGCGCCGGGCGCGGGGATGTGGAGCGAGGCGAAGAACTCGGCGGTGCGCTCAAGGTGCGCGAGTTTGCCGCGACCGGTGAGGAAAAATTGCCAGCCGAAGACGAGGCGCAGCGCGAGGGCGAGCGCGTCGTAGGCGGGGAGTTGGAGCGCATCGCGGAGCGCGGCGAGCCGGGAGAGGAGGGATCGGGCGAGGGACATGAGGAGCAGGGAGATGGGAGCAAGGAGCAGGGAGTCAGAGGGCGGGGAAAATCAGGGGGCGAGGGCGAGCCAGCCGAGTTCGCGCCAGCGGGTGAAGGCGGCCTGGATGGCGACGGGACGGGGAAGCGGGCGGGTGTTGGCGATGATTTCGGCGAGCGGGCCGCCGCGGCGGAGGCTTTGGAGAAGCGGGAGGAGCGAGAGCGGTTCGCGGCGGGCGCGGAGCGCGTGGCCGGAGCTGCGCCAGACGACGTGGAGTTCGCGGCGGACGACATCGGACGGCGACGCGAGGGCGACGGGTTTTCGGCGCGGGCGGAGGAGTCGCGAGAGGGGGCGGTCGACGGCGACGAGGAGGACGGAGGGCTGGAGGGTGAGCGCTCGGGCGGCGAAGTCGGCGTCGGTCGGGGCGGGCAGGGCGGCGGCCTCGAAGACCTGCATGTGGGCGTATTCGTAGGTGGCGAGGGCGGCGGCCCAGGGGCGAAGGGCGGGGGGGATTTCGGAGTCGTTGCGCAGAAAGTCGGCGAAGCCGGCGCCGAGGTGGCGGAGCGTCCAGCTCGCGGGTGGGCGGGCATGGAGATAGCGCTCGATGACGGCGAAGTAGGCCTCGGAGCCGAGGAGTTCGCGCACGCGGGGGAAATCTTCGGAAAGCGAGTCGATGAGACGGAACCAGTATTGGCGGTGGTAGAGGCCGAGGCGTTCGCGGGCGTGAACGGCGTCGGTCGAGCGGAGCAGGGTGTCGGCGGTCGCGTGAAAGGCGTCGGATGGAGCGGCGGCGCCGGGCGGGAGTTCGGCGAGGGCGCGGTTTTCGCCGGAGAGCGGCTCGAGAAGCGCGTCGAAGAAGCGGCGCTGGGTGTCGAGGAGAGGCATCGGAACGGAAAGATGAGGGCGGAAACCTGAGACCTGAAGAACGGGGGTGCGCGCGGATCAGGCGGCGCGGGCGTTTGCGGCGGTGGCGGCGTGGGTCCAATAGCGGCGGGCTTTTTGGGCTTCGCTCCAAACCTCGTCGAAGGAGGGGATGCGGGCGTCCCATTCGAGGAGGGTGGCGACGGGGCCGCAGCGTTCGATGGCGCGGGCGTAGAGCGTCCAGACCGGGTCGACGACGGGGTGGTCGTGGGTGTCGATGATGAAGCGCTCGTAGCGGGAATGGCCGGCGATGTGCATCTGGGCGACGCGCTCGGCGGGGATGGCGTCGACGAAGGCGAGGGGGTCGAAGCCGTGGTTGATCGAGGAGACGTAGATGTTGTTCACGTCGAGGAGCACGCCGACGTCGGCGGCGTGGACGACCTCGTTGAGAAAGTCCCACTCGGTCATCTCGTTGTCCTTGAACTCGGCGTAGCTGGAGACGTTTTCGACCGCGATGGGCACCTCGAGAAAGTCCTGGGCGACGCGGAGGTTTTCGGCGACGCGGTCGGCGGCCTCGCGGGTGTAGGGCAGCGGGAGGAGATCGTGGCTGAATGCGCCGTCAACGCTGCCCCAGCAGAGGTGGTCGGCGAACCACGGCGTGCGGGTGCGGCGGAGGAGGGCTTTGAGACGGCGGAGGTGGTCGAAATCGAGACCCTTGGCGTTGCCCGGGTAGAGGCCGACGCCGTGGACGACGACTTGGTATTGCTCCATGATCGCCTCGAGCACGGCAAAGCCTTCGCTGGTGCCGTCGGGATCGGGCG
>CAMLQS010000012.1 GCA_946482165.1 uncultured Verrucomicrobiota bacterium
GTCGAGGCCTGCGAACACGCCTTCGTCGAGTGGAAGATCATCCCGTCCTCGTTTCAAATCCTCGTCAGCGGACTGCGTCTCCAAACCATCGGCCGCGTGCCCGTTCTCGGTGTCGAGGAGCTCGCGATCAACCGCCTCTTCAACCGCGGCCTCAAACGCGGCTTCGACATCCTCGGCGCCGCGCTATGCCTCGCGTTCTCCGCGCCGCTGATTCTCGTCCTCGCGTTCCTCGTCCGGCGCGAGTCGCCGGGAGCCTCGCCCTTTTTCGCCCAAGAGCGACTCGGCGCCGGCGGACGGCGTTTTCGGATGTGGAAAATCCGCAGCATGCGCCCGGACGCCGTCGCGAGCGACCACCTCGCGCAAAGCACCGCCCGCGACGATCCGCGACTGCTCCGCATCGGCGCCTGGATGCGCCAATGGAACCTCGACGAGTTTCCTCAATTTTGGAACGTCCTCCGCGGCCACATGAGCCTCGTCGGCCCGCGCCCCGAGCGCCCCGTCCACGCCGCACGCCTTGCCGGCGAAATCCCCCACTACCTGCCGCGCCATCTCGTGAAACCCGGCATGACCGGCTGGGCCCAGGTCAACGGCCTTCGCGGCGACACCGACCTCGCGCGCCGCATCCAACACGACATCTACTATATAGAGACTTGGTCGCCTTGGCTCGATCTCCAGATCCTCACGCTCACCCTTCCCCGCTGGCGCCACGGCGCCCGCTAGGCGCCGGGCCGGTCAAAGCGGCTTCACTTGCCGGTAGCCCCGCAGACGCGCCTTCGCGCGCGATATCGCTTTCCACGCCCCGAACGCCGCCCGCCACTTCCATTCGACCCAGCGAGAACCGCACGGGTTGAAGTGCTTCAGATAAACGTCCCGATTCGCATCGAAAATCGCCGCCGACATCGCCTCGTAGCTCTTCGCGACGCTCAACCCCTTCAGATGCGTGATCGCCACGCGTCCGTCGTAAACGACGCGCCGCCCGGCGCGTGCCACCCGGATGCAAAGGTCGAGATCGTCCCCATACATAAAAAAACGCTCGTCGAAAATCTGCGCCCGGCCGTCGGAACCCCGATCAGCCACCGCATCGAACACCTCGCGTCGCCCGAGCATGAAAGCGCCGTTGATCGCGCCGACCTCGTAGGTGCCGTCTTCGGCGAGGTGCGTGAGATTGTAACCCGCCGCCCACGCCAACCGCGGAAACCGCGCTGCCAGTCCACTCGCCCGGCAAAACCCGTCCCACAATGTCGGGATACTACGCCGGCAAGCGAGGTCCATCCCGCCGTCCGCCATCATCAGCTTGGGTGAAATGAGCCCGAGTTGGCGCTCCCCTCGCGCCCGGGCCACGCAATGCGCCAACGCCGCCGCGTCGCACACCGTGTCCGGGTTGAGGAACAGGACGCACTCCGCGTTCGTGAGCGCATAGCCGAGGTTGTTGGCTTTTCCAAAGCCTAGGTTAGCCGGGGGCACGATGTAGTTCACATCGGGCCGCGCGCGCACCACCGCCCCCGTGCCATCCGAATCGAGCGAGTTGTCCACCACCACGATTTCGACCGGCCGCCCCTCCTGTTCCCGCGGCAGGGAGTCCAGGCAGGCCCCTATCTCGTCCCGGGAACGGTAGGCGACGATTACGACGGCCAGAACAGGGCTCACGCCGCCCCCTTTTCTTCGGTTTCCCGCAACAAGCCCAGCATCTCCTCAAAGCGGCGCTCCCAGGTGTTTTCTCGGGCGAGGGCGATCCGCCGGGCGCGGGCGGCGGGCGTGTCCTCGCGCAAAGCCGCCTCCACGGCCGGCGCCCACTCCTCCCCGGGTGGCACGAAGCGCATCTCTCCGGCGAAATCCGCCGCCAGCTCGGGCAGCGGCGTCGCCACCACGGGCAGCCCCGTGGCCAGGCACTCGTAGGTCTTCGCCGGCATCACCGCCTCGGTGTAACGATTCAACGAATACGGAAGAAGCAGCGCGTCCGCCTGTCGGACAAGTTCGCGCAGCCGCTCGTGCGGCACATGCCCCGGACGCTCCACGTTGGATGGCCAGCGATGGGCCGAACGTTCCGGGCCGGCCAGAACCACCCTCCATCCGGGCCGGTCGCCCGCCAATCGATCCAAAGCCGCGAAATCGAGGTGCTGGCGGTGAAGGTGGCCGTAATAAAGCACCGTGAGGGGACGTCCCCGGGGATCCGGAGAGCCCGGCTCCGGCAGAAAACGCTCGATCCACGCCCCGTGGGGCAGGCGCGCGATGCGACGCGCCTGCCGCCGCTTGCGCTCGAACAGCACCCGGCTCGGAACCAGCGTCAAATCGGCTCGCGCCAGGAGCGTCGCCTCGTCCTCCGCGAAGAAAGGCGGCACTCCCTTCACCGCCGGCAAATCGTCGGTGCAGTCGAAAACGATCCGCCGGCATGCCGCCCGGTCCAGCCATTGGAGCGCGCTTCGCGCGGGGGAATACACCATCGCCACGTCGTATGGCCCCCGCAGCGCCGGCCTCCGCGCGAACGCCCGGTCAATCAGGCGGGCGTTGAAGGAACACAGGGCCGCCGTCGCCGCCGGCAGCAGCCAGGGCCGCAGCAGCTCCACACCCTCCGCGGCCGGAGTCGTGGCACGAGGCCGCGCCTGCAACAGTTGCCCGAAACGGGCGGCGATCCGGCCCGCGTCGCGCCAGCCGGGACGGCGAACCCCGGGAATCTCGACGTAGTCTACCCGCGCACGCCGGCCCCATAGCGCCGCGAGGGTCTGGTGACGTTGCCACACGAAGTCCCAAGCCACGTTGGACAAAAACAAGATGCGCGGGGCGGAGGGTTCAGGCATGGCGATACAAAGAGGCCATTCGTCGCGGCCCATGACGCAACACCCGCCGCAGGTATACCCAGCGGTTGTCCCACCGAAATCTTCGAAGGGCCGCGCGCCCCTCGCCCTCCGCAACGGCGAGACCCGCGACCGCCCGGGCGTGCTCCATCCGCGCCCGAGCCTCGTCCTTGGACAGCTGCCCGGCATGCAGGCGAAACGACGCCACGCGGCTGTTCTGAAAGGCGAAACGCGAACCGGCACGCAACGCACGCGCGAACAGGTCAAGATCCCCCGCCAGCCGGTAGGACGCGTCAAACCACGTCAGCGCATCCATGCATTCGCGTCGCAGCACAGTTCCAGGTTGGGCCAGAGGCATCACGCCCGCGGCCAGCAACGCGACGAGATCCTCCGCGCGTCGGGCCACCGGAAGTTCGCCGAGTCCCTCACTCTCGCCATCGATCAAGCCTACCCGCCCATAGACCGCCGCCACGCCGGGAGTGCGCCTCATGAGTTCCAGGGAGCGCTCGATGCCCCCCGCATCCAGCGTGTCGTCGTCGTTTATCCAAGTGACAAACTCCGCTTCGGCCGCCTCGGCGCGTGCCGAGTTCAAAGCGGCGTAGAGCCCACCGCCCTCCTCGATTGCGATCTCAGACTCCGGGAACCGCGCCGCCAAAGGCGAACTCGCCGAGGCGGGGCAAACCAGCAGGTGCCGCTTTCCGGAGCGTAACGCCGCGACTGATCGCACCGTCTGCGCCAGATGAGCGCATTCGCCCCGCGTCGCCGTTACCACGAGAAGGCTCATGTCCGCCGCCTCCCCATGGAAGCCTGCTCCCCTTGGAGTCGTCGATAAGACACCCGAACCCAACGCGCCTCGAACCAATCCCATCGACCCCCGAACCGCTCGTCGGCGTGGAGAAAGGCCCCCCCCTCGTCGGCCGCGAGATGCAATCCCCTGTCAATCGCGCCTTCGATTTTCGAATCCGGACAAAAAATAAAACACCGGCACCCGCAATTAAGGGTATTGCAAACTTTCTCGCGCGCAGCGGCGACGTCGCCGGAAGCTCCGTCGATCCTCGGCCACCCAATGTTATCGTGCCCCGGCATGGCAATGCTCGCAGCCCTGAAGTCGATCCTCGCACTGGTATTCCTGCAAACGGATATGTCCATCGCCGCGGGCCTCATTTCTCGATCGCCGCATAGACGTCCCTCAACGCCGCCGCATGGACCGTCGGCGCATAGCGCTCCAACACCCTCCGTCTCGCAGCCTCCCGGCGCAGGGTTCGCTCAGCCGGAGAAAGTCGGCCATAGGCCGCGAGCCGGTCGCCCAGCAGATCGTTCGCAAGCCGTGGAACCACCTCGCCTATCCCCGCGTTCCCGACGATCTCCGCCAGCCCGCCGGAGTCGTATCCGAAAATAGAGTTGCCACACGCCTGCGCCTCGACCGCCACATTCGGCAGGTTGTCTTGCAACGAAGGCACGATGAGCCCGTCCGCGGCCGCCAGCGCGTCGGCGACCTCGTCGTCAGTCCGTAAACGGCCAAGGCGCTGCCAACGCAAACCCGCCTCCGCGCCCCCTCCGCCGCCTCCTCCGCCAAATTCCAGGATGCGCGTGCTCGCTCCATTCGCCTTGCTCGCATAGGCAGCGAGTATTCCCGGGAGGTGTTGATGTCCCTTCCTCGGTTCCGAGTGATCGAGACTCCCCACCGACCAAACAAGTTCGTCCGCTCCGATTCCGAGCCGCTTCCGCGCCATTTCGCGACGCGCGGGAGAGAACACCCCCAGATCCAGTGTATTCGGCACAACAGTTATCGCGGCGCGGGGAATCCGTCCGCTCCCCCCCACCATTTCGGCAAGCCAATGACTGGGGGAAACCCAAGCCCGCACTTGCTTCAGCGCCACATCACGCCCAAGCAAATTCCAGCGACTCAAGTCCCGATTCGCATGCGAATCGAGCTGAGGGCAGCGACCGCACCCGCTCAAATAGCGGACACAATCGCCGGGATAATGACAGCCCCCTGTCACCGGCCAGGCGTCGTGTAGCGTCCAAACCATCGGCGCAGGCGCGGCCGCCAGCTCGCCCCATCGCAGAAACCCCTCCCCCATCCAGTGCAGATGCACGATACTGGGACGCCGCCGGGCAATCTCCCGCATCACCCCGCCACCCAACCACCCGTTGCTCCACGCCGTAAAAAGGCGACGTCGACGGTAAAAACGCAGCGGCGCGAAATCGAGGCGCAACATCCAGCGAAGACGCCCGGGCGACAGGAAGTCTTCCGCCGTAAGCAACTCACAGTCCTCGCCGCTCGCCCGCAGGGCCGCCACGCCGCGACGGGCTGCGATTCCGGCTCCGCCTCCGCGAGACACCGTGACATGCAGGACCCTGCTCATTGGCGACGCGTGTATACGGCGAGCAGGGTTTCGCCGTCCGAGAATGACACGTGGGAAAGACATGGGTTTACGAAATCCGTCAACCGACGCCGCAGACGGCCTGCGAGTCCCCCGCCCCGTCTCCCCGGAATCAGGTGCGGGTCCAACAGGGCGATCACCCTGTCTCTTCGCTGCTCCCGCCGCAAAGGTTCCTGCTCGATGCCGTCCAAGGTGATCGGAAGGCACTGCGGCAAATAAGCCAAGGAAGCGCGTCCCCACCAAGTCAGGTGATGCGGTGGCCATTGATAGACGCTGCCGCTTCCGGAAACCCAGCCATCGCAGTTCGGCACGCCGATCACCAGGCGCCCGCCCGGTCGCGTCAACTCCGCCAGCGCGGAGAGAAACGCAAGCGGCTCCGCCACGTGCTCCAGCACCTGAAAGGCGCAGACCAAGTCGTAGCTTCCGCCAAGCCCGAAGGCCAGGTGCGCTTCGGCCGTTCGCTCATGCACCGTCAATCCCGAGGCTCGGCCGTGCGCGACAGCCGCGGGATTCAGTTCCAGTCCCTCCGCATGCGCTCCGAACTCCGCGCAACGACGCAAAAAAGCCCCGTCGCCGCATCCTACATCGAGCACCCGCGCGCCCGGGCCCACCTGCGCGGCTGTTTGCCGGTGTTCCCACTTGTCCGCTTGATAATAACCCGGCGTCACGCGCATCGCCGCGTAGAATTTGCCATCGCCGGGAGCCCACGGCGTGATGAATCGCAGCTGGCTGCGCGGACACCGCCAAAGCCGGAATACCGCGTCGTCTGAAAACGCGGGGGACGGCTCCACACCAAGCTGCCGACGCCACTCCGCGCTCAAGACGCGCGCCGAAATCTCCGCCTCCTTCACCGGCGCGACATTGGCGCAAAGTGGACTAACGGGCGAGTTTGGCATACGCTCGGGATAGCCCGGCACGGAATCGCTGCGCAAGCGTCGGGATGGAAAACATCCACCTTTCCATGTGCGCATCCGCCTCCGCGTCAGGCTCCACCCGACCGGGATGGACCAACGGAAAGCGCGCCGATCCGATCTTGAGCTCGTGCGACTGCCTGTCGGTGGTGTGCGTCGCATCCGCTCCGAAACCGATGTTCGAAACCAAGCTCGTCGTCGGCAAGGCGGTGAGCGCGCCCCGGCGGAGGCACGCGAAGCTCCACTGCAAATCCCATGTGTCGATCTTCCCGGCGGCGACCGACGACCATTGCCGTCGCCAAAAACGAGCCACTCGACCAGGAGGGAAAAGCCGTTCGCATCCGCCCCCCGACGCAAAGCCGGCCCAGTCCCGCATGACGTGGTCGTTCATTACCCATGCCCGGCGCCAGCTCGCCCAGCCCCAGATGTGGTTGTAACGGGAAAAAAAATACGAGCCCTCGCGCCGAAAATCCCGATATTGGTGATTGGTGCCGCCCACCTGCGCAACCCTCTTGTCGTCCCGATACCGCTCCAGCAACTCCTCGCAAAACCGGAAAAATGTCGGATCGGGCAGACAGTCGTCTTCCAGCACGATCGCCGCCTCGGCGCGCTCGAACACCCAATCGAGCCCGCTTGTCACGCGGCGGCCGCAGCCGAGATTCTTTTCCGCGTAGTTTTTCTCCACGCTGCACGGCCAGTCCACGCCCGCCTCGATCACCGCGCGCACCTCGACGCAACGCGCCGCGTCGGTCGGGTGCCCCTCGCGGGGCCCGTCCGCCACCACCAGCAGGCGCGGCGGCCGGGCTTCCCGGATCGCCGCCAGGACGCGCCTCGTCAGCTCGGGCCGGTTAAAGACAAGGAAGGCGACGGCCGTGCGCATGAACGCGGGCGATTAGGGCGCGGGCGCGGCTCTCGTCAACTCCGCCAGAGCCGCCACGGAGCGATCAGCGCGCGCAACTGCAGCACCGCGAGCCACCGCCAGCCCGGGACGAAAAATCCGCTCAGGAACGAGGCCGCCACTTGCGCGCCCACCCCTGCCCACGCCGCGCCGAGCGCGCCCCAACGGGGCGTCAGGGCCAAATTCAGCGCGCAGCTAACCGCGGCGCCCGCCACCGCTCCAATCAAAGCGCCGCCCCCGCCCCTGCCCGAAGCGGCCAGCACCTGCCCGCGAGCCACCGCCACAAAAACCCACGGCAGCCCGAAGGCCTGGACTCGCACGACTTCCCCCGCCGCATCAAATTGCGATCCGAACAGCAAAGACAGGGCCGACGGCCCCGCGAGCCAAAGGGCCGCCAAGCAGAAATAACCCGCCACCGCACTGCACGCCAGATAACGTCGGACGCGTCTTGCCTGCGCAGGAGCCCCGTCCCCGGCGGCCAAGCGCCCCAGCATCGGCACTCCCAGCGCCATCGGCAGTAGATACGTCTGTTCCGTAAGCCGGATCGAAACCGCCAACAACCCTACCTCGGTCGCCCCGGCAAGCTCGTGCAACAGCACCTGATCAAGGCGAGAAAACACCATCACGCCGACCGCGGTCCCCCACCAAGGCAAACCGCGCCCCGCCAAAGACCGGCACATCGCCGCACCCCGCTTAAAAGCGCCCTTTCTCGGCTGCCGCACTTCCCTCCGCCACATCCATCCCATCACGACGCCGCCAAGGATGATCTCTCCCAAAGCGATCCCCCCAAAGACCCCCAAGCCACTCCCGGCCGCCACCGCACCCAACCGCCCCGCGCTTGCCGTCAAGAACACGCCAAATTGCACCGCCGCCATGACGCGCGCCCGACCCACCGCCTGAAACCACAGCGCAGGAATCCCGGCCACGGCCCCCAGCGCCGAAAGCGAAAACCAAAACACCGCCACAGGCTCCTCCGGCGACGAATAGGCGATCCAAGCCGCCATCGCAAACGACACGAGCACGAACGCGCCGGATCGCAGCACAAGCGCCGCGGCAAACAGAGCGGCGGCCCGGCCGGGCCGCCGCGCCAGCTCGCGCACCAGCACCACATCCAATCCCAAGGAAGCGACGCTCATGCCGATCGCGCCCAAGGCCAAACCGAGATTCATCTGCCCGAACCTCTCCGCGCCCAGATGCCGCGCCAAAAGACTCGAGACCAGCAGTCCCACACCGAGCCGGGCGACACGTTCCAACGCCAGCGAGGCCACGTTTATGCCAAGCTCCCGCCGTGCTTTCCATTCTTCCGCCACTCGATTCAACCAACCGGCGTTCGCGCCCGGATTCATCCGCCGCTCTCCCGCCCCACGCCGCTCAACGTCGCCGCCAGCCCGCGCCCGTCCATACCGAGGGAAAGCATCCGCTGCCACCAGTGGCCATGGCGACCGCACCGAGGAAATGGCGGTTCATCAAGGTCCACGCTCGCCACGGGATCCACCAGCGGGACCCCGGCCGCCTTCAAACGCGCCGCCAGCGTCTCGTTCCGCCTGTCGCCAAACGCCTCGCACATCGTCACCGCCTGCAGGCGGTCGCCGCGATGAATGCAATAGGGAACGGCCAATCGCCTCACCTCGGTGCCCATCAGGGTCCACTTCAAATAGGACTCCGCTTGAATGCGTCCGCCCTCGGCAAAGTAGTCGGCTATGCGTCTTAAGCGGCGCAAATAAGGCAGCATTAAGTTCGCCGGCCCCAGCGCCCACTGGTCGTTGATTCCCCCGAAATTGTCATGCTCCGGCACCCATATGGCGTTACGGCCTGCGCACTCCCGCCAATCGAAACGATCCAGCAAGAGAAGATCGGGGCGCCACTTGAGGATCCAGTCGCGCGCAGGGTCGATCTCGGCGCCAAACAATTCCGCCGCCCGATACTGGCGGGCCAGTTGCGCCAGCATCGAAGGCTTCAGTCGCGCCGTCTCCCGCCCCCGCCCGCCAAGCAGGGGCCACGCCCAGCGCACCCTCCACGGCAGCCGCTCAGGCGGATTCCACGTATCCACCGTGGCCTCCGGATACAAGGCCTCCGCCTTCGCTTTCTCCCCGGCCCCGCACTGAACCACCAGCCTGGCCGCGCCCGCATCGGCCAGATGCTCGCGGAATGGCGCCGCCGTTTTCTCCGCCGAACGTAGTTGGCCGATGATAAAAACAAAAAGCCGCGGACCGTCCATCGGCGTATTCACGCCGCGCCTTCCCGCGATGCGAGTCGGAAATCGCTAGACCTCTCCGCGGCCGGACCTAGCGTCGCCGGTCCCTAGCCACCTGAAGCCCGCCGCTCGCAATGACCATCCTTAGCCACCGCGGACTCTGGAAAACGAAAGATGAGCAAAACACCTTGGCCGCTTTCGAACGCTCCTTCCGCCTCGGCTTCGGCACCGAGACGGATTTCCGCGACCGCGGCGGCCGTCTCGTCGTCGCCCACGATCCCGAACCCGCGCCAGCCCTCGACGCCGCCGATTTTTTTGCGCTTCTGGCCGAGATAAATCCGGCTCTCCCGCTGGCCATCAACATCAAGGCCGACGGGCTGCAAACCCTCCTCCTCGAGCAGCTCGTTCGCCACGGTATATCAAACTATTTCCTCTTCGACATGTCGGTCCCCGACGCCATGCGCTCCCTCGCGGCCGGCCTCCGCTGCTTCACCCGGCGCAGCGATCAGGAACCCGCGCCAGCATTTGCCCATCTTTCCGCCGGAGTATGGCTGGACTCTTTTTCGCACGGATGGCTCAAGTCGCAAACTGTCGCAGAGCTCCTCGAAATGAATAAACTGGTCTGTGTCGTGTCCCCCGAACTCCACAAGCGCCCTCACCTGGATTTCTGGCAAGAGCTGCGGGACCGGCGACTCGAGAGCCATCCCGGTCTCATGCTCTGCACCGACCGCCCCGAAGAAGCCGCACGCTTCTTCTCCCCCCCGCGCTCATGATCAAAGCCATCATCTTCGACATGGACGGCGTCCTTATCGACGCCAAGGAGTGGCACTACGAAGCGCTTAACCACGCCCTGAACCACTTTGGCTTCAACATTAGCCGCTACGATCATCTCGTCACTTTCGACGGCCTCCCCACCCGCCGAAAACTAGAGATGCTGACCCGGGACCAAGCACTGCCTCTCGGCCTCCACCCCCTCATCAACGAACTCAAGCAGATCTACACGACCGAGCTGATCCACACTCGCTGCAAGCCGATCTTCCAGCACGAATACGCCCTCTCGCGCCTCAAAGCCGACGGCCGGCGGCTTGCCGTCGCATCCAACTCCGTTCGCTCCAGCATCGAACTCATGATGCGCAAAAGCAATCTTGCCCCCTATCTCCAAGCCATGGTCAGCGCAGAGGACGTGCGGGCCGGGAAACCCGCGCCGGAAATCTATCAGCGCACCATGCAGATCCTCGGCGCCGCCCCCGAGGAAACCCTCGTCCTCGAAGACAACGAACACGGCATCGCCGCCGCCCGCGCCGCCGGAGCCCACCTCATGGTCGTGGAACAAATCCTGGATGTCGGATACGACAACATCTCTCGCCACATCCGACGCGCGGAGGGTCTCGCATGTTGACACTGCTCGTTCTGTTCTCCGGATCCAGCGCAGCCTTCAAAGAGGCCGGCCACGCCTATCCCAAAAATCTCGTCGAGATCGCCGGCAAGCCGCTCATCCAGCATGTCCTCGATCATCTGCGCCCCCTAAGCGCGCGTGACGCCCGCCTCGTCTGCCTGCTGCGCAAAGACGAGAATAGTCGCCACCATACCGGAGCGGTCATCCGTCTCCTCGAGCCCGCCGCCAAAGTGCTCGAAATCGCCGGCGAAACCTCCGGCGCCGCCTGCAGCGCCCTCCACGCCGTGGACCTTATCGATCCCGCGCAACCCCTCGTCATCGTCAACGGCGACCAACTCCTGCCCGGCGCGGACCTCGCCGCCGTGATCGACGGTTTTGCAGGACGCGGCCTCGACGGCGGCATCGTCGTCTTCGAGGACATCCATCCTCGCTGGTCTTTCGTCAAATGCGACGACAAGGGCCTCGTCATCGAGGCGGCCGAGAAACGCCCCATCAGCAACCTCGCGACCGCCGGGTTCTACTACTTCGCTCGCGGCTCCGACTTCGTCCTCGCGGCCTCCGAAATGCTCAAGAAGGACGCGCACCTGGAGGGCCGGTTCTTTATCTGCCCCGCCTACAACGAACTCATCCTCCGCGGACGAGCGATCGGCATCCATCGCATCCCGCGCTCCGCCTACCGCTCGCTGGCCGGCCCCGCCGACGTGGCCGCCTACGCCGCGGCCCTCGAGCGTCCCGCTCCCTGAGTCCCATGCCTCGCATCGCCAAACTCGACGCCATGACCAAAGGCTGGTTCATCGGCGATTTCGCCCCCACCCTATGCGCCACCGATGCCGTCGAGGTCGCGGTCAAGGAATACCCCGCCGGCTTCAGGGAAGCATGGCACCTCCATAAGATCGCCACCGAGTTCACCGTCATCGTAAGCGGCACCGTCCTGATGAATGGCGTCCGCTACGAACGCGGAGACATCGTCGTCATCCCGCCCGGCGAGGCCACCGACTTCGAGGCGCTCACCCCGGTCGTCACCACCGTGGTGAAACTTCCCGGCGCCAAGAACGACAAATACCTCCGCGCCGACCTTCCATGATCAACATCGTCGTCCCGATGGCAGGCCGCGGCAGTCGCTTCGCCAACGTCGGCTACACCACGCCCAAGCCGCTGATCGAATTCGGGGGCCGCCCCATGATCCAATGGGTGATCGACAATATCCGCCCCGCGCGCCCCCACCGCTTCGTTTTCCTCTGCCTCGACGAACACCTCCGCGCCCACCCCGCCGTGCCGGAGGCGCTTTATCGCCTTTGCCCAGGCTGCGAAATTGTTCGCGTCGTCGGCGTCACCGAGGGGGCCGCCTGCACCGCCCTCCTCGCGAAGCATCTCATCGACAGCGACGAGCCGCTGATGATCGCGAACTCCGATCAATATATCGACCTGCCGATCGAGGAGTATCTGACGACCCTCGATCGTGAACGCGCGGCCGGACTCCTCATGACCTTCTGGTCCGACCACCCCAAATGGTCGTATTGCCGGCTCGCTTCCGACGGACTGGTAACCGAAGTGGTCGAAAAACAGGTCGTCAGCAACGACGCCACCGTCGGCATCTACAACTTCGCCCGCGGGCGCGATTTCGTCCGCGCCGCCGAGCGCATGATCGACCTCGGCCTCCGCGTGAACGGCGAATTCTATGTCGCTCCCGCCTATAACCAACTTATCGCGGAGGGCGCCCGCATCGTCGTCCGCTCGATCGGCGCCGAGGGCGCCGGCATGCACGGTCTAGGCACACCCGAGGACCTCGCCGCCTTCCTCCGGACGGAAAGCTATGCGCGGAACGTGATCGCACGCGGATGACGCCTGGCTCTCATTATGCGAATCGCGCAAGCAAGGAGGGGCGACGCCGGCGCCATGGGTCGCTATCGCAACACAAACGACGGATTCGGACCTGCGGAGCTCGAACACGGAATTGGGCTTCCCTCACACCGGCGCCAACCTAGCCTCCCGGCCTCCCGCGCATGAAGCTTTCCATCGTCATTCCTTGTTATAACGAGGTCCGCACCATCCGCACCATCGTCGATGCCGTTCGCGCCGCCCCGGTGCATGATCGCGAGATTATCATCGTGGACGACTGCTCTCGCGACGGCACCCGCGACCTGCTCAAAACCGAGATCGCGCCCCTCGTGGACAAGATCCTCTACCACGAGGTCAACCAAGGCAAAGGCGCCGCGCTCCGCACCGGCTTCGCCTCCGCCACCGGCGACGTCGTCCTCATCCAGGACGCCGACCTCGAATACGACCCGCAGGAATACCCGCTCCTTCTCGGCCCCATCGAAGCCGGCAAGGCGGACGTCGTCTTCGGCTCCCGTTTCATGGGCGGCGGCCCCCATCGCGTCGTCTATTTCTGGCACATGGTGGGCAACAAAGCGCTCACCTTGCTCTCCAACATGTTCACCAACCTCAACCTCACCGACATGGAGACCTGCTACAAGGTGATGAAACGCGAGGTGGTGAAGCGGATCTCCATCGAGGAAAATCGCTTCGGATTCGAGCCCGAGATCACCGCCAAAATCTCCAAGATCCCCGACATCGTCATCTACGAGGTCGGCATCAGCTACTACGGCCGCACCTACAAAGAGGGGAAAAAGATCGGCTGGCGCGACGGTTTTCGCGCCTTGTATGCGATAATTAAATACAACGTGTTCAGATGAAACAGCGTCCGCGCGCCCTCGCCCGGGCGCCATTACCCCGATGCGATTGAGCCGCACTGAACCGTGACCACTCGCCGCGCCTTGATGCCCCGGGTTTCAATCCTTGTCGCGCTGATCCTCCTCGCCCAGTGGATCGTCTCGCTCGCGGCTGTTAACACCAAAGGCATCACCACCGACGAACCGGCGCACCTTGTGGGCGGACTGGCGATGTGGCAGCGGGACGATTACCGCTTTAATCCCGAGAACGGGAACCTGCCCCAACGCATCGCGGCTCTACCTGCCTGGCTGGCCGACGTCCGGCTTCCCCCGTCGGAAGACGACAACTACCGGGGCGGCGATGTCTGGATGACCGCCTATCGCGCCACCTTTGAAACGGAAGGGCAGAATCTGCGCGGCCCTCTCATGGCCGGGCGCGCCTTGATCGCCTTTTTTGGCGTCGGGGTAAGCCTCATGGTCTATCTGTCCGCGCGTTCGCTCTGGGGGGAGGGTGGCGGGCTGTTTGCCTTGGTGCTCTGCGCCGCCTGTCCAAACCTGCTGGCCCACTCGGCGCTGGCCACCTCCGACGCGGCATCCGCCTTCTGCCTGCCCTTGGCGGCGTGGCTCTATTGGCGCATGCTTGAGGCGCCTTCCGCGCGTCGGATTTGCCTCGCATCCGCCGGCCTCGGCCTCGCCTGCGTATCCAAGTTCTCCGCGGTGCTCCTCGCGCCCGCATTCTTTCTGCTGCTGGCCATCCACGCCTGGCGCCACCGCGGCGGCGCACCATGGAAACGCCTCGTTTGCGCCCAGTTCATCCTCGTCTTCGCGGCTTGGGCGGTCATCTGGGCATCCTTCGGTTTTCAACACGCGCCCGGCGGGCCCGAAGGCGGGACCTATTTCCGCAACTGGGGCTACGCGCTCGGCCCCGAGGACAGCGTGCAGCGCGTGACTATCGGCCATCTGCGCGAGCGGCCTGTTTTTCCCGAAGCCTTCGTGTATGGCGCCGGCTATGTCGCCAGCTCGGCCGCGTATCGTCTGAACTATTTCATGGGCGAACTTCGCGAAACGGGAACGCCTGGATTTTTCCCCTATCTGTTTCTCGTCAAAACCCCGCCCGCAACATTGCTTGCCATCTTCGGGGGCGCGATTTCCGCGTTTCTTCTTTGGCGCCGACGCCGTCCCGGGTTCGCCGCCTTGGCGCCTTGGGCGGTGTGGGGATTGGTTTACGGAGCGGCCGCGCTCGCGAGCAAACTGAACATCGGCCACCGTCATCTGCTGCCCCTCTATCCCTGCTTGTTCATTCTGTGCGGCGCGCTCTGGCCCGCCCTTCGTGGGCGGGCGCGCCTGCTCGTTCCCGCCCTCGCCGTCGGAACCGTCGCCACGGCCGCATATTCATTTCCCCACTACATCGCCTATTTCAACCCGCTCGACGGCGGCCCTTCGCAAGCTTGGCGCAAGGTCGTCGATAGCTCGTTGGATTGGGGACAGGATCTGCCTGCGCTGGAGGCATGGCTGCAGGAGAATCGAAAACCGACGGAAGCTCTCTATCAGTCCTATTTCGGGTGCGATGAGCCGGCCGCCTACGCGATCAACGCCATCGAGCTCCCAAGGGCACACCACTTCCGGCGCACCCGGCCTTGGTATGAACTGCATGGCGGACTCTATATCATCTCGGCCAGCATGATGCAGGTGGAACTGCGCCCTTGGAACGCCGCGTCGGAGGCGGCCTATCCACGGCGCCGTGCCATCGTTGCTGCATTGCTCTCGAATCAGGGAATCGCCTCGCGCGAAGAGTTCACCCGCGAGTTATCCGAAATCGAACACGCCCGGGCAAAACGCCTCGCCGCCTATTTGCGAAGGAAAGAGCCCGTCGCGACGCCGGGCTTCAGCCAGCTCGTCTTTCGTCTCACCGAAGAGGAGGCCCGAAAGATTGATCTGGGCGCCGCCCTTTCACTCGACCTCGCGCCATGAAGGTAGACGCCCACTGTCGCGCGGCCGGACTGTTTGCCCTCGCGTTCGCCCTTTGGCCGCTCGCGCAACTTCCTCCGGTGGACTTTGACCGGGCCGCCCCCCTGCTGCTTGTGCCGGGGATTTGGCTCGCACTCCGGGCGCCCGCCTTGCGCCCCGCCCCCGCCGCCCGCGCGTCCGGCCTCCTGCTGACCGCTTGGTTTTGCTGGGCACTGATCGGGGTTTTCGGCGCGCTCAATCCCGCGACCTCACTGGTGGGTTTTTCCAGCGTTTCTCTCGCGGTGCTCGGCGGTATCGCTGCCAGCCGCGCGGCCTCGAATGATCCTGCAATAATCTGCCGGCTCTTGGGTGGTATCACAACGGGTGCCGCCCTCGGCCTCATCCTTGTGTTTGTGTATCGGGACGCGGCTGGAGGCGGACCTGCCTGGGTATATGGCCACCTCCGCCTTTTTGGCCTTCACCAAATGGTCGGCGCCCTGTCCGGCGCCATCTGGTTTTTCCTGGCCGGAACCCATCGGGAGCGCCGGCTCGCGCTGTTCATGGCCGCGGTGGCTTGGATCGGCGTGTTCTGGTCTGGCAGCCGCGCGCCTCTCCCTGCCCTCGCAGCTACGGCGGGACTTTGGATCGTCTTCGGTGGCGGCGAAAAGCGTCTTCGAACCGCGGCGATCTGGCTGGGACTTGTCGCCGCCGGCCTGAGTGGCTCTTTGTTGCTATCGCCCGCCAACTCCGCGATGGGCGTCAAGAGTCTTGTCGCCCGCACCGTCGAATCCACGTCGATTTCCGAACTCAGCTCCACCAGATCCGAATTTTGGTTGGTCAGCTTGAGCCATGCGTTCGAAAAACCGCTGATCGGCCACGGCCCCGAGAGCTACCGTTTCATCCGTCCGAAACAGGTGGGCGAGCAACCGCACAACTTCGTTATTCAATTCGTCTCCGATTACGGCCTGCCCGGCGCAGCCGTCTTGCTTGGCGTGATCGGCACCGCCGTTGTCGCCGGGCTGCGCTCGTCCTCCCTTCAGGCGCGAGGAGCGGCTTGCGTCGGGGCGGGCCTCTGCGTTGCGGCGCTCCTTGATGGCGTGGCCTACCACGCCGTTACCTTGCCGGCGTTCGCGTGCGTCCTCGGCGTTGCGCTCGGATCGCGCAAGACCGCGGATGCGGAGCAACCCGACGGCGCGCCGGGTCCGTGGCTGCGTCTTGCCCTGTCCGCCGCCGCCGCGCTTCTTGTCCTGCATGGCTGGCTCTTTCACCAAATTCGCTTCGCCCGTCCGCCCGCGCCCGACGACGGCATCGTATTGCTGACCCGTGCATTTCCCAGCACCACCTTCGGGCTCTGGCGCTGGTTTGAATCGTGGGAGAAGCAAAACGACGCCGGCTTGGCGCTCGCGTGGTCTCAATGGGCTGCGGAGCGCTCCGATGTGCCCGCCCTTTTCCACGTCTATTCGGCGCGCATCTACGTCGCAGCGGACAATCTCCCGGCAGCCGAGGCCGAGTATCGAGCCGCGATCGCCAAGTCTTTTGACGGGGACCGACCGGCGCTCGAACGCCTACTGAGACTCACGCTTGCCGCGCAAAACAAACCGGTTCCGGATTCGCCGGAGAGCCCAAGCCATCCGTAGTCCATCGCGAACCACGGAAACCTTGCTCCCGGCCTGATCGTGCCAGTCCACGGGAAACTCGCTCACCCGCGCGCCCGCGGCGTTCAGGGCAGCCAGCAACTCGACATCAAAAGCAAATCTATCCTCGCGCAAGGATGGCGCTATTGTGCGCCACACATCGGCGCGGATCGCCTTTAAGCCGCACTGGGAATCGTAGATATGATCATCGATGTAACACGCGACCAGCGTTGCAAAAAGCCGTCCGCTTAAATGTCGGCGCCAACTGCGCGTCACATGGCGCCCTCGCATTTTTATTCGCGACCCGAACCATGCGTCCACCGAGTTCGCCGAAGTCCGTTGTATCTCCGCCAGCAGGCGCACCACTTCCGCCGCCGAAACGGCTCCGTCGGCGTCCGCAAACAACACCCATCCCGCTGTCGGATTAGCCGCAGTCCATCCCGCGCGCACCGCATGGCCCTTGCCTCGATTGCACGGCAAACACAGCGGCCCGACGACAAAAGGAAACCCCTCGCGAATCTCGTTTATCGACGCGGAGATTTTGGCGCGCTCCGATGCCAGAGAGCCGTCGTCCACCACTAAGATTTCACCTCCGAAATCCGCTTCACGAAGGGCGATCGCCAAGCTCCGAAGATAGCGAGGGAGGCGGGCGCCTTCGTTGTAGGCGGGAATAACGACGTGGCAGCGCATGCCGGCCTTGCTCAGGGCAGCTGACGCGCCCATTCGAGACGATATTCCTGCTCCGCGGCCACGGCCTTGTTCACCGCCTCGGACTCGGCCGCGCCGGGAACCCAATCGAGGTGGTCGGAACGAATCGCGGTGACCCGAAGAATTCGGACCGCGTAAGTGGGATTGAAGCGCCTGAACAATCGTGGCTCGAGATCGAAATCGAGCCCGAGCTCATCCTCGGGAAAAGGCACCCAGCGGGCGTTGGGCGCGTCGTAGCGCAAACGCTGCACGACCAGAATCTCGTCGAATGTGCCATGCTTCCAATGGAAGCGAATCCGCTCTGGCAAGCGGCGCGCCGCCTCCTGCGTGACCACCGGGGTATCCATCAACAACCACACGAGTCCGCTGAAATTATCGATTACCAGTCGATGCTGATGGGCGGGAAACTCCCGCGACTTCTCGATCATCCAATCCTGTGTTTGAGTGGCGTAATTGACCACGGAGAAGCGGTTCAAGCGCAGCTGCGGTGCCGTTATGAAAATCAACATGGATGCGAGCAGCGCCGCATAATACGGCGCAAATCGCGGCCAGGATTTGGCGCATGCCGGCACAGCCAACGCGGGCAAAGCCAGCCAAAGGTGGGTTGGCAACGCCAACCGCTGAGTCGTGAGATCGTCGAATTGCCCCCAGAAATAGACCATCATGAGCAGCAAATGGGCGCTCAGGCCAAGCCACAGAAAATACGCCCCCTGCGCAGTCGGACCGGCGTCGGTGCGTGAATGCCTGCGATAAATCAGCAGAACCCAGAATCCCACGCACAAAAACCCGACAGCCGAAAGAAAGATGGAATTGGTCGAGGTAAAGTCGCCCGAGAAATAATAACTCAGGGCATGCCCGACATTGTCGTAGAAAAAACGAAATGCAAAAGGCTCCCCCAGCGCCTCCGGCTTGGAGCTTAACTGCCACGTGTCGCCTCGCTCAAACACCCGCTGCAACCAGAGACGCGGCACCAACAACAAGGGCGCGACCAGAACCGGCCAAGGCGCTACCACTGAGCGAGCGGATATCCAAGCGACCAAAACCACGATCGCGGCCGGCAACAAAAACACCACCGACTCATAGCGACAGTGCGCCAGAAGCGCTGCGGTGAGCGCCAACCAACCAAGCCGATCAGCGTCGGAAGGCCGCTCCAAAACCAACATGAACGCATGTCCGAGCGCCACCATCAGCAGGAGGTTCAGAATCTCGAAACCACCCGAGTTTGCATTATGCGCATACATCGGGGGCAGCATCATCAGAAAGGCCAGAATCACACCGCCCCAGTTACCTGCCATGCGCCTTCCCAAGACAAACAGCCACACCGCCAGAGCCACGCCGAGAAACCGGTTGAGATAGAATGCATTCTCCACCCGATAGCCCGTGAGAGAATGCGTGGTCGCAACCAACCACGGATAAAGAATCGGGCGCTTGTCCACGGTTCCATGCGTAGCTTCAAAGCCCAGACCCAAATCGTGGCCCCGCAAGGTCGTGATCGCCTCGCGGCTCTCGAACAACGACTTGGCGGTCAGCATTTGAATCGGTTCATCGGCCACCACCTTGAGACCAGTCGGCTGATGCACCGTCACCACCCACACGGCCGCCAAGACAACAAGCGCCAAGGCCGCCTTATCTTGAATGGAGCCAAACCTGCGCCCTCGCCAAAATTGCTTTGCTAATCTGGCGCCCACCCAGCCCCACACCAAAACTCCGGCGGTGACCCACCAAAAGGCCGTATGCCTGAAAATCGTCGTTCCCTGCTCGGAAGTGAAGGTGACCAGACCGGCTAAGACACTCAGCAGGACGATCAATACCACCAAGATGAAAGACGAAAGATTATGACGCCAAAAAGAGACCCGATGCAGCATGGATAACTAGACTGATGGACGATGAAGACGCCCCTCCCCCCCCTAAATCAGGCGAGGCTAAGCGTCTATAACGTAAAAAACGCCTACCCAAACGGGTAGGCGTCATGCAAAAAAGCCTCTCGAACGGCTTATTGAGAGAAAGAGATACCAGTCGTGAACGCAGGCCAGGTAACGGTGTAAGAAGAACCCTGGGTAAGGGTGGCCGGATAGGACTCGCCTGCAGCGGTCTTGAGCTCTTTGACGTAGGCGTTGATGCCGACCAAGTTGGCGGTGGCAACGGTCGTGGTGCCGTTTTCCAAGAAGTATTGGTCAGCCGCAGCGGTGAGCTGGCGGATGTTGTTGGTAACGGCCTTCTTTTGGCTCTCAACGCGGACCTTTTGGAAGGCGGGAATCGCCATGGCGGCCAAGAGGCCGATGATGACGACGACGATCATGATTTCAACGAGGGTAAAGCCCTGGGTTTTGCGATTCTTCATGGTAGGAACGGATCTATTGTTATGGATATTCGTCCGTCGAAATGATGGACATATGCGGTGATGCGCTCACTTGGCGCAAAGACAAGGCGATTCTCTTAGGAGGATTCCCTAGGAAGGCCCGAGAGAACGATGCCCGAGCCGACGGCTTGCCGCGAAAAACCGGCCCGGAACGACGGTATCCATGCGGGCGATACCAATCGCCGTGTGCTTAGGTTGACGAAACCTCGGGGAGCCTTTCCGCAAAGACCGAAGCTCACGTCTTTTTCGCTTTCGGAGCCGGCTTTTTCTTCGAGGCAGGCTTTGCTTTGGCCACCGGCTTCGCCGGCTTCTTCGTCTTCGCCGCAGGCGATTTCTTTTTTGGGGCCGCAGATTTTTTGGCCTTCGCCGGACCGGGCTTGGCCTTCGCCGCCTTCGGGGTGAGCGTCTTCAGGTCTACCTCCGGCGCATCCTTCCAGAGCTTTTCCAGCGCATAATTTTCGCGCTGCTCCGAAGTGAAAAAGTGAACCATGATCTGGTAGGCGTCGACCACGGTCCATCCGCTGTTGAATCCGCCCGAATCCATGCCCGCGATCGGGGCCTTCGCCGCATCAAACACCTTTTCGGCTTCGATGCGCAGCGCGCGCAGGTGCGGCTCGCTGTTGCCCGTCGCCAACACGAGATAGTCCGTGATGTTGGAGACGTCGCCGACGCTGAGCACCTTGAGATTGTCCGCCTTCTTGTCCTCCAGCGCGGTGATGAGATTGCGCAGCAGCGCGGTCGTCTGGGCGTCGGGAGTGTGATCGGTGGCCATGTGGTTTTCTAGTGGCCGCGATAGAGGCCTTTTTCACGAATGTATTCAATCACCTTGTCCGGCAGCATTCCCGCCACGCCCTCGCCGCGAGCCAGGCGAGCCCGAATCTCGCTCGAACTGATGTCCCACAAAGCGTCCGCCCCCGCGTCCACCCGGCGCACACGAAATCCGGAAAGAACCGGCTCGGGCGAAGCGACCCACGCGTGGCCGGGACGCGCATAAGCCGCCCAATCCGCCAATCGCGCCAGCTCCCCCGGCTCGCGCCATTGCGGGAGTCGCGCCAGTTGATCGGCTCCGACAATCCAAGTGAACTCGTCCTTCGGCCGGGCCGCCCCCAACGCGCGCAAAGTATCCGCGGTGTAACTCACGCCTCCGCGGCGCAGCTCCGTCTCGTCCACCTCCAGCCGCCGCTCGCCAGCCTGCGCCGCCAGTTCCGCCACCGCGATCCGCGCCATCTCCGCCCGTTCGACTCCGTTCGCGAAAACACCGGCGCCGCGCAGCGGCGCTTGCGCGGCGGGAATCAACAGGACCCGCTCCAGCCCCAGCACGTCCGCCACCGCCCGCGCCACGCCGAGATGGCCAAAGTGGATCGGGTCGAAGCTCCCGCCGAGGATACCAATGCGCATGCGCCACCAGTGCCGGGTCCGACCTCGCATCTCAAGCTCGCCGCCCGCCTGGAGTTGACGAGCCCTCTCCCGCCGCCGAGCTTTCACGGCTCCCGACCGCGCCCCGGTGGTGGAATGGCAGACACACAGGACTTAAAATCCTTTGCTCGAAAGAGCGTGCGGGTTCGACTCCCGCCCGGGGCACCAATGGGTCCGCCGCTTCCGCTTCAACGAAACTGCTGCGGCACCGGGCCGAGTTTCCGATCATGCAACTCGAGCGCTTTTTCGGGCCAGGCGGAATCGTCGAAAATCGGCGCGGTTTGCGAGTCGATCCGCAACTCCTCCGTGAACGACCAGAAGCGGCGCGTGTAGACACTGTCGGGATCGTTGAATATCCGGACCTTCGCGCGCACCCGGTCCCACGACTCGGCCTCCGCCTTTCTCCAATTCCATTCCGTCATGAACGCCGCGCTGATCTCCTCCGGCCACATCGGCCTCTCGAAAAACGATGCCTCGCCGGGATCGGCCCGCCTCTCCGCGACATAGGATTCGAAGGCCGCCCGTTCAGGGCTGTCTTCCGCCTCGAGTTCGGGAAACCGGCGATACGCGCGGATCCAGGATATCTTCGTCATCTCCGAACGGTTTTCGGCGATGAGGTCCGCCACGCTTAGATTCTCGCTCGTCGCGGAGTTCGCCAGACTGCGATTGTCGCTGCGCGGAAATTTCAGGCTGTAACTGATCATGCTGCCGTCCGTGCCAACCCAGGTCATTTTCCCAGGCGTTGTCGCGGGCGTCCGGGTGTAGAGCACCCGCGCGGGTGCCGCGGACGTCTGCTGTTGGTTGTCCGACACCGAGGGCGGAGGCATGAAATTGGGGTCTACTCCCCGCGAGGCGTTCCCGAAAGTCGGACCAAAGCAGAAGAACGCGAATTGCCTTCCCGAGGCGCGGCCGACGGGCCGCGGCTCATTGCGGACCTTCGTGTCCTTTCGAACCTTCGCCTCCTCTTCGACACGGCTGGCCGGCACCGGCTCCGGCTCACGGCCCGCCCTAGTAACCCCTTCCACCGTCGGACGCGGGTCCGAGACCGAATAACTCGATGCGCCCCCCATGGGAAGCGGAAGAGCCGCCGCATAGGAATCGGCCTGAAGCCGCGCCGCCAACAACGCGGCCGCGACAACGACGCCGACTCGGAGAGCCGGGGCGCCAACAAGAGTGATTTTTGAAGCATTCACGTGGTTCACCTCCGGATAAGGGTTGATACGTCGGATTTTGGGACCTTTCCGATGCAGCGCAAGGGGGGCGGCGGCAGGGAAGCTCCCTCCACTTTCATCGGTAAAAGCCGGCGGCCTCCCCGCCAAAGGCATGCCGAGACCGAGGCTTCGATCCGGCCTGCATCCTTCACGCCGCGCCAAGCTGTATCCAAAAACGACTACCCGCGGCGTCGCTACGCCCCGCCGATGCCCGCACCCGCGGCGCGGCGCCTTCGCGAGCAAAACCTCGGGACGCCCGCGACCGCTTCAAGATTGCCTGCCCGGTCCCGGATGGGCGGGCGGAGCGCCCGCTTCACCGCCCTCCGGACGGTCTGCATGCCCTCGAAGGATCTTCGAGCATGGCGACGAGCCGCTTCATGTCGTCGACCGTGGCGGGCTTCACCAGGTAGGCGCGCGCGCCCAGCGCCAGGGCGCGTTGCCGATCCCGCGCCTCGCCGGAGCCGGTGAGCATCACCACCATGACGTCCGCCAGCCGGGGCTGCGTTCGTATCCATTCAAGCACTTCAAATCCGTCGCGATACGGCAACTTGAGATCCAAAAGAATGAGGAATGGCAACGGATGCCCCGCGGATCGCCCGGGATCGAGCGCGGCCGCGAGATAGTCGACCGCGTCCTGTCCGTTCCATGCCACGTGCACGGGGTTCTCAACCCCCGCCTTTTTCAGAACCCGCTTCATCATGAAGACGTCGTCCTCGCTGTCCTCTACTTGAAGAATCAGGCGATCGGATGAGTTCATAAGGAGTCGGCGTCGGCCGCCTCGTCGAAATCGGCGCGCCGCCTTGTGGAGATAAACGGAAAGGTGACGCAATCGCCGCCCGACTAAAGGGATAAAGGCTCCGAATCGTCCCCCGGAAAATCCCCGACCGAAATCCGCAAGTTCGGGATTCTCTCCCGCGCCCGGCGCTCCCAATCTGCCGATATGACGGAACCGCCGCTCTCCGTATTCATTGCGCCCATCTTCTTTCTTTTCGAGATCATCCAGTTGGTCGCGGCGGAAAAGTTGCTCGGCATCAGGCAGATCGAGGCCGGGATCGATCCTCGCGGCAACGGACCGGCCGAGCCGACCGCCGCGCTGTGGACGAGCGCCATGCTCGCCGAGGGTTTATGGTTTCTCTGGTTGCTCGGCGAGGAGGGGGCCCGCGTCTACGCCCTCTGCCTGCTGCTCGTCACGCTTCTGGGTTTCACTCTGCGCAGCAACTGCACCCTCCGCTGGATCCTGGTGATTCTCACGATCGAGGGCGCCCTGCGCATGGGGCTCATGGTCTCGATGCTCGGCTCCGCCTGGCGGGCGCTCTGAACGGCCCGCCGGCACGTTTCCGTATCCGAGGACGGACCCGATGAACATGGCATATCCCGAGTTCAACGCGCCTTCGCCGCATTTCTCTTCCGAGCCGCCGCATGAGCGGCGCGGGGTGTGCTTTCATCACACCGTCCTGTCCTTCGCCGAGACGATCGCTTTCATGCAGTCTCCCGCCAGCCGGGTGAGCTACCACGTGATCATCGCTCCCGACGGGGCGCGGGCCCGCCTCGTCGCGGAAGATCGCGTGGCCTGGCACGCCGGCGTATCCGCGTTTCGGGGACGCCCGCATTGCAACGCCTTCCTTCTCGGCGTCGCCTTTGCGGGCGACAGCCATGCCGCCCCGCTCACCGGAGACCAGACGGCCTCCGCGCTCGAATGGCTCGCGCCACGGTGGACCCGCCTGGGGTGGAGCCTCGATTGGATGACCGACCACCGGCAAATAGCGCCGGGGCGCAAAGACGACCTCGCCCCGGCCGAATGGATACGCTGGCGCGAGACCCTGGCGAACCGCTTTGGCGCGCGATAGCCCCGCCGCGACCGTATTCCGGTGCCGACGCGCGCCAGGCATCACCCTAAACGCCTCGGTTCAAACTAACCACGGATCACAGATTTCCACGGATCAGGATGGAGACGGAATAATCGGACCGTGGGATTCGCTCACCTGTAGGGCGGCTCCTCATTCTGTTCTGATTTTTTGTTATCCGTGTCCATCCGCGCAATCCGCGGTGCCAACTGCGGGATTCAGGATTACCCGCCTCCCTGTCGCGGCGCAGCCTCTCCGATGCGCGCTCCGGGCGGCAGCGCTTCGAGGATGTTGCTGGTCGTGCCCGCGCCGTCGAAACGGGCAAAGGCGCCGTCAATCTGGCGAAAGAAAATCACGTTGCCGTCGAGAAACACGACATGGCCGCCTTCGCCGCCGTAGGGGCTGTCCGGCGCCCAGCGGCCATCGGCTCGCAAACCGCGGGTCCAGGCGATCGGAGTAGTGGCCGGAGCATCGGCGTCCAAACCGGATAGAAGAACCGCGAAGCTCGGGCGCACGCCGGCAAAAGCCGGCGCGAGTCGCTTCCCGTCGGGCTCAAGCACGTTTTCGAGCCCCCGTCTCGCGGGGCCGAGACTTTCCGACTCCGTCAACCAGACGGTCCCTTCGGTGAGACCGCCGCCAACCGCCAGCTGCCGCGCAAAATCCCAAACATCGGTCGCCACCGGAAGGCGAGCGTCCCGGGCTCCGGAAAAAACCCGGCAGGCGAGGCCGATCTGGCGCAGGTTGGCGGCATCAACCGAACGACGCGCCTTCTCTCGTTCCATCCCGATCTCGGAAATCGCGAAGGCGCCGCCGACCAAACCAACGCAGATGGCAGCCAGGAGAGGAACGATCAGATTCCTAAAGCGAAAACGCCTGGGCCGCGGCGCCACTCGCATCGGCAACCGCCCCCACCCCACGGCCTGACCGCCCGCGAAAGCTTCCCGCAGGCTTTGCTGCAACGCCCGGATGTCGTCCAGCTCGGCTCGCGCCGCGGGATCGGAGGCGAGCTCGTGTTCGACTCGGGAGGAATCCTGCGGCGAGAGCGCGCCGTCGGCGTAGGCGGTGATGCGTGGGTCGGCGGGGTTCACGACGGCGGCGGGTTGGACGGCGAGAAGGAGTGCGTCCAATCTCGCCGCAGGGCTTGGAGCGCGGAGTGCAGGATGACGCCCACATGGCTTACCGAGCATCCGGTGACGTCGCTGATTCCCTGATACGAAAGACCCTCGTGGTAGCGGAGGCGCAGCACCTCGCGCTGCCTCTCGGGCAGGCGCGCGACCATCGCGAGCAGTTGCCCTCGATCCTCGCTGCGCGCCATGGCGCTGGCGGGGCTGGCGTCGGGAGACAACGCAGGCGGCGCCTCGTCTAACGGTCCGAGGCGGCGCTCGTCCCGGAGGACATTCAGCGCCTTCCGCCGGCAAACCGTGAAGAGCCAGGACGCCAATCGCGAGCGCAAGGCCTTGCGCTCGCCCTCGGGCTGTCGCCCGAGGGCGAGCAAAGCCTCCTGCACGACGTCGTTGGCTCGCGATTCGTCGCGCAGGAGCCGCGTCGCATAGCGTCGAAGGGCCGCCTCATGTTCGCGCTGGGCGCGGACGACGATCGACTGGGAGGAGTCGGTGGAGGTGGGATTCATGCGCGGTGCGGGCGGAGTCTGGCACAGGGGATGCCGATAGAACTACACCCGACCCGCCTGGTTTATTACGAGAAACCCGAAATTTTTAAATCTCCGATTTTCCGGCGGCGCGCATCGGGGGCATCCCGCCGGGCGACGAGCCGAGGCTCGTCGTCAAAGCGGTATCATGCCACCGAACTCCTCAAGCATGCGCAACGGACATGAGACCGAGCATGTCCGCCGGCCGGCGCGTCCGGATGCCTCAGACCTGCGTCTTGAAGTAGGCGATGGTGCGCTTGAGTCCCTCTTCAAGCGACACGGTCGGCTCCCAGCCTAGGTGATTCTTGGCCAGGGTGATATCGGGGCGGCGCTGCTTCGGGTCGTCCCCTGGAAGCGGACGATGCACGATCTTGGATTTGCTTCCGGTGAGCTTCATGGCGAGTTCGGCAAGTTGCAGCATCGTGAACTCGCCGGGGTTGCCGATGTTGATCGGTCCCTTCACCGCGTCCTGGTTCATCAGGCGGATGAAACCCTCGATCAAGTCGTCGACATAACAGAATGAACGCGTCTGCATGCCGTCGCCGTAAATGGTGATGTCTTCACCCTTTAGCGCCTGCACGATGAAGTTCGACACCACGCGACCGTCGTTCGGATGCATGCGGGGCCCGTAGGTGTTGAAGATTCGCACGATGCGGATATCCACTTGGTTCTGGCGGTGGTAATCCATGAAGAGGGTCTCCGCGACGCGCTTGCCCTCGTCGTAACAAGAACGGATCCCGATCGGGTTCACGTTGCCCCAATAGCTCTCGGGCTGGGGGTGAATCGCCGGATCGCCATAGACTTCCGAAGTGCTGGCTTGGAAAACGCGGGCCTTGGTGCGTTTCGCCAGGCCGAGGCAGTTGATCGCGCCCATGACGGACGTTTTCACCGTCTTGATAGCATTATACTGATAGTGAGGCGGAGAGGCCGGACACGCGAGGTTGTAGATCTGGTCGACCTCAAACTTGAAGGGGTCGATCACGTCGTGGCGCACCAACTCGAAATCCGGCCGACCGTGCAGATGCGCGATGTTGGACTTTCGGCCCGTGAAAAAGTTATCGAGGCAAATGACCTCGTGGCCGTCCTTCAGGAGACGATCGCAAAGGTGGGAGCCCAGAAATCCGGCGCCGCCGGTAACAAGTATGCGCATGGTAGGTGTTAGGAACTCGGCGACCCTAGGCGGCGCCGCCGCGCCGCTACAAGCACACGCCACGTTCGCCGCACGGCCCGAGGCCGATTTCCGAAAAATCCCGATCCGCGCCCGGGTGACGACGGGGTATCCGTTTCACCGCGCCGCCGCCCCCGCTTCGTAGCGCGCCACCCAGGCCCGGTGCCAGGCGCCGTAATCACCCGCCTCGATATGCGCGCGGGCCTGCGCGACCAGATCGAGATAAAAGGCGAGATTGTGGATGGTGAGCAGCGTGCAGCCGAGGATCTCCCCCGCGACCATGAGGTGACGCAGGTAGGCGCGGGAGAACCGGGTCGTATAGTTGTCCGTTTCGCCATGGATCGGCGCGGGATCCGCGCGGTAACGCTCGTTGCGCAGATTGAGCGGCCCGTCCGGCGTGAAAACGAGCCCGTTGCGCGCCACCCGCGTCGGCAGCACGCAATCGAACATATCCACGCCGAGCGCGATCATCTTCAGAATCTGCGGCGGCGTGCCGAGGCCCATCGTGTAGCGGGGCTTGTCCGCCGGCATGAACGGCGTGGTCGCGCCGACCTGCTTCAACATCTCCGGCTCGGGCTCGCCCACGCTCACGCCGCCCACCGCGTAGCCGGGAAAGTCCAACTCCGCGAGCTGCTCCGCCGCCTCTCGCCGCAAGTCGTCGTAGGTCGAGCCCTGCACGATCGCAAAGACGTGGTGCCCCGCGCCGAGAAAGCCGTTGTCGGTGGCTATCTCCTTGCAGCGCCGCGCCCACCGCAGCGAGCGGGCGCAAGCCTCCGCGGTGGCGTCGCGCTCGCAGGGCCAGGGCGGGCACTCGTCGATCACCATCGCGATGTCGCTCCCGAGATTGGCCTGGATCGTCATCACCTCTTTTGGACCGAGAAAAAGCTTCTTGCCGTCGAGGTGGCTCTGAAATTCCACGCCGTCGTCATGCATCTTGCGCAGCTTCGCCAGCGAGAAGACTTGAAAGCCGCCGCTGTCGGTAAGGATGGGGCCGTCCCATCCCATGAACTTGTGCAATCCGCCCAGCTCCCTCACCAGCTCGCTCGTGGGGCGAAGGTTGAGGTGATAGGTGTTGCCGAGGATGATTTGCGCGCCGAGCTCGCGTAATTGAACCGGCGATACGCCCTTCACCGTGCCCTGCGTGCCCACCGGCATGAAGATCGGCGTCTCCACCACTCCATGTCGCGTGCGCAGCCGCCCGCGACGCGCGGCGGTGACGGTGTCGGTCTTCAAAAGGTCGAAATGCGAAACGGGCATCCCCGCAGCCTCCGCCAAGCCCCGCCCGGGGGCCAAGAGGTTTTTCTCCCGCTGCTCGCGCCGCCGGTTTGCCAAAGCCCGCGCCGACGCCAAGGTGCCCGCCACCTCGTCCCGTGCGCTCCCCGTCCGCATCTCCTTTTTTCGTCCTCTTCTCCGCCGCCTCCCTGCTCGTCGTGGCGGGACTCTGGGTGGCGGGCCGGCAACGCGCGCAAACCTCGCCTCCCACCGGCACGGCGGCCCCGTTCTCCGCCGCCGTCGCCCCGGCGGCGCCCGCGTCGCCATCTCCGGCCGTCCGTGACGACGCGGAACTCGCGCGCTTGCGCGCCGAAATTAGAAAACTCCGCGACGAGCTGGAATCCACCCGGGACACCCTCGAAGAAAGCGAGCAAACCCTCGCGCAAACCGCGCGGGAACTCGACCGCCTCCGCCGCCCGCTCGATCTCGACATGGCCAGCGCCACCTTGCGCGCGAATCTCGCCCCGGGCGAAGGCGTCGTCACCGGCGGCTACCGCCTGCCGGACGGCAGCCGGCTTTTCGCCTTTGTCGAGACCGACGCCCGCACCGACGGCGGCATCGGCGTCGCCAGCCGCTTTTTCTCCGTTCCCGAGGAACTCGTCCAAGCACTCGGTCTCCAGACGCTCTCCACCGAGGCCGCCAACACGCTTCAGCACGGGGAGGTTTGGGTGCGCGACGAGCTCCACCAAGTCGCGGAAGCCCTCGAGCAAACGCCCGGCGCTCGCCTGCTCACCACCGGCAGCACGGCCATCCAGCCCGGCCTCCCGGGCGAAGTCACCTTTCCGGCCACCCCCGGAGATCCGCCGCTGTCCCTCAACGTGAACGCCGTCTTCGACGCGCAGAACAATCTCGACCTCGAACTCCGCGTCGAATCCGTGCCCGCCGAAGCGCCCGCGCCCACCGAAAAGAGCACGAACACGGATGCCGCCGAAGCCCCCGCCCCCTGAGCGACATGCCTCCGCGCGACGCCCGCCGCGCCCTCTCGGTCCGACGTTCAAAGCGATGGACGCCGCACCTTGCGTTCTGCAAGAGTGCCGGCGCCATGCAAACCCCGCTTAACCTCCGAACCCTCACCCGCTTCGCTCTCGTCTGCTCGGCGCTCGCCTGTGGCGCCTTCGCTCAAGCCGCCGCACCTTCCGCCGCCTCCTCCGGCTCCGGCCTTCTCGGCTCCCGCTATGTCGAGGCGGCAACGTTCGCCGTCGACTACCAAAGCTACGAGGACAACAGCTTTGGCGTCGGCACCACGGTAAACATTCCCGTCGCCGCGTCCCTCGATGTCGGCGCCACCTTTGAGCACACCCAGGAAGAGGGCGACTCGTCCGAAAACTTCCAGGACCTTTCCGCCTACGCCACGTGGCACGCGGCCCTCGGCGAACTCCGCCCCTTCGCGCGGGCCGAGCTCGGCTACGAGTGGTGGCATGTCTCCGACGACGCCTTCTACGAAATCTCGCTCGGCGCCGAATATTCGATCTGCCCGCGCCTCTCGGTCTCCGGCTCCGCCGGCTGGTCCGAGTTCCTCGCCGAGGACTGGAACGGCGGCGAGTTCTTCGCCACCGCCCGCGCCAACTGGTGGTTCACCGACACCCTCGCGGCGTCGCTAAGCGGGACCGCCTACGAAGGCGGCACGTGGGGCTACGGCGCCGCGCTTGTGCTCCGCTTCTAAAGATCGCTTTCGCGCCCGGTCCGCCGGAAGTCCCCGACGCCGCCCGAGTCACCCGGGCGGCGTCGCCGTTTTTCGCGGCGTCCGCCCCCCCCCGGCCGCCCCGCAAGAAGTCCTGCGCTCATGCACTTTCGTGCCTGAGTGGAATTTCGCCCCCGCAAACCGGCGAAAAAAGGCCCGAAATTCCGCTGGGATGGGATAACGTGCTCCTTTCCCCGCCTATCGCCCCGACGATGCCCCAGTTCATCGGACTCCTTCGGTTCCTCTTCCGCCACTTCGGCACGGCCCTCCGCCGACCGCGTGGCTTCCTCCCGCTTTGCCTTCTGCTCGGCTGCGTCGCTCCTCTCCCCGCCCAGCTCCCGCTCACCGGCGACCACGGTATTCACGATCCGTCTACGCTCATCAAGGACGGCAACCGCTATTACACCTTCGGCACCGGCGACGGAATTCGCATCCTGTCGTCCACCGATATGCGCAACTGGTCCGCCAGCCGCGTCTTCGCCACGCCGCCGGCCTGGACCACCCTCGCCGTCCCCAGCTTCGAAGGCTTTTTCTGGGCGCCCGACGTCGCCTATTTCAACGGCCGATACCACGTCTACTATTCCATCTCCAACTGGGAAACGATCGATTCCGCCATTGGCCTCGTCACTACGCCATCCCTGCAAAGCCCGGTCTGGACCGACCACGGCAAAGTCGTCCAATCCGACGCCTCCTGGGAAGCCACGCCCGACACCGACTACACCCAGTATAATTGTATCGACGCGAGCGTCCTCGTCGACACCGACGGACGCGTCTGGCTCGTCTTTGGCTCCTACTCGAACGGCATCGTCATCGTCGAAATCGACCCGGCCACCGGAAAACGTCTCAACAACGTCACCACGCGCATCGCGAACAACGGCCCCGCCTTCTTCACCAATACCACCGAGGCCGCCCACCTCTACAAACGCGACGGCTTCTACTACCTCTTCGTCAACTTCGGCGGGTGCTGCTCCGGCACGAACAGCACCTACAACATCCGCGTCGGCCGCAGCGCGAACGTCACCGGGCCCTACCTCGACAAGAACGGCGTCAACCTGACCAACGCCGGCGGCACGATGCTCTTCGACAGCACCGCCCGCCACCTCGGCCCCGGCCACGCCGGCGTGTTCCAGGAAAACGGCCGTTTCTGGTTCAGCCACCACTACTACGACGGCATCCAAAACGGCGCCCCGCTGCTCGGCATCCGCGAGCTCATCTGGGGCCCCGACGGCTGGCCCGTGCTGCGCGGCGATTGGAGCACCCGCTACACCTTCGACATCGACGGCCGCGACCAGACCGGCCCATACCCCGCCACCCTCGCCGGAGGCGCCGCCGTAGTGACGGATCCCCTACGCGGGAAAGTCCTCTCGCTCGGCGGCTCCGCCCAACACGCCACCTTCCCGCTCTCCGTCGCCAACGCCCGCACCTTTTCCGCCTGGGTAAAATGGAACGGCGGCGCCGCCTGGCAGCGCATCTTCGACTTCGGCGCGAGCACCACCGCCTACTTTTATCTTACGCCAAGCTCCGCCTCGGGCACGCTCCGCTTCGCCATCGCCAACGGCGGCGCCGAACAGGTGCTCGAAGCCCCCGCCGCGCTCCCGGCCGACCAATGGTGCCACGTCGCCGTCACGCTCGATGGCGCCAAGGGCGTGCTTTACCTCGACGGCGTCCCCGTCGCCACCGGCGCCATCACCCACCGCCCGTGGGAACTGCTCGCGCGCAACCTCTACCTCGGCAGGAGCCAATTCGCGACCGACCCCTACTTCGCCGGGAGCATCGACGATTTTCGCGTCCACGGCCGCGCACTAGGCGGGGGCGAGATCGCGCAACTTGCCGGGGTGCGCGTCGGCGGCACGCGCACCGTCGCCTACTGGAACTTCGAGGAAGGCGCCGCCAACACCTACGTGCCCTACGCCCCCGCCGCCGCCGGCGCCTACGATGGCGGCATCCGCGACGGCTCCGGCAACACCAACGCCCTCTCGGCCTGGTCGTCCTCCCTGGTTTGGTATCGCGCCGCGACTCCCGCCTCCGCCACGCCCGCGACCGGTCTCGCCAACACCCGAAGCATCCAAAACGCCAACGAAGTTCCTTCGCTTTCGGCCATCGGCACCTCGCTTACGACCTGGCTGCCCGCGCGCTGGACCATCGAGGCCGCGATCCGTCCCGACGGCGTGTCCGGCTATCAGACCTTTGTCGGGCGCGACAGCTTCGGCGCCCACGCCGCCAATCCCGCGCTCGCCGCGCTCTACTTCTCCGTCCGCCCGGGCGGCGTCCTCGCCATCGCCTTCACCGACGTCGCCGGAAATCACTGGAATCTTGAATCCGCCGTCGGCGCCATCGCCCCCGCGCAATGGCAGGCCGTCGCCGCCACCTGCGACGGACGCACGCTCCGCCTCCACCGGCGCAACCTCACCGCCGGCGCGACCGCCTACACGCTCCTCGGCACGCTCGATATTTCCGCCAGCGCCAACTCCGCTCTCACGCTTGGCGCCGGCGACGGCGCCACTTGGGACCGCGGCGTCTTCACCGTCGGCCGCGGCCTCTTCAACGGGGTCCACGCCGACCGCTTCCTCGGCCACATCGACGATGTCCGCCTCTCCGACACCGCGCTCACTCCCGCCGAATTCCTCTACCGTCCCGCGGCCACCGTAGCGCATTGGAACTTCGAGGAAGGCGCCGCCAACACCTACGTTTCCTACACCCAGCCCGCCGTCGGCGCCTACGACGGAAGCGTCCTCGACGTCTCCGGCAACGCCAACCCGCTCTCCGCCTGGGGCGCCAACCTCCACTGGTATCGCAACGTCGCCCCCTCCCCTCTCACCCCGCGCACCGGCGCCGCAAACATACTGAGTATCCAAAACGCCAACACGGTCCCAAGCCTCTCCGCCATCGGGACCTCGCTCACCGCCTGGAGCCCGAGCGAATGGACCATCGAGGCCGCCATCCGCCCGAACGGCGTCTCCGGTTATCAGACTTTCATCGGCCGCGACAGCCTCGGCGCCCACGACGGCAACCTCGCCCTCGCCGCGCTCTATTTCTCCGCGCGCCCCAACGGAGTGCTCGCCGTCTCCTTCACCGACGGCGACGGCCACAATTGGAATCTCGATTCCTCCGCCAACACCATCGCGGCGGGCCAATGGCACGCAGTCGCCGCGACCTCCGACGGCGACACCCTGCGGCTCTACTCGCGCAACATCACCGCCGGCTCCACCGCCTACGCGCTCGTAGGCACGCTCGACATTTCCGCCGGCGCCAACCCCGCCCTCTCCACCGGCGCAGGCGACGGCTCCACTTGGGACGCCGGCGTGATCACCGTCGGTCGCGGCCTCTTCAACGGCGCCCACACCGACCGCTTCCTCGGCTACCTCGACGACATCCGCCTCAGCTCCGCCGCCCTCCCCCCGGAAGCTTTTCTCTACTCGATCCCGCCGCTCGCTTCGCCCACGGGCTTGAGCGCCACCGCCGGCAACGCCCAAGCGAGCCTGACATGGAACGCAGTCGCCGGCGCCACCGCCTACCGCGTGAAACGCGCCGCCATTTCCGGCGGCCCCTACGCCACCATCGCGACCGCACTCACCTCGACCAGCTACACTGATTCCGGTCTGACCAACGGGGCCACCTACTACTACGTCGTGAGCGCGACCAGCAGCCTCACCGAAAGCCCGGACTCCGCCGAAGTCTCGGCCACGCCGCTCTCGCCCGCGCAAAGCTGGCGTCAGCTCCATTTCGGCACCACCGCCGCGACCGACGACGCCGCCGACAACGCCGACCCCGACGGCGACGGCATCGTGAACCTGCTCGAACGCGCCTTCGGCGGCGCCCCCCTTGCCCGCGAATCGAACCTCGTCCCCGTCATCGACACCTCCGCCCCCGCGCTCAGCCTCGTCTACCGCCGCTCCGCCGCGGCCGCCGATCTCTCCTTCACGATCCAAGAGACAACCGATCTGACCGCCTGGATCCCCGCCAGCGGAACCAGCCAAGTGATTGAAGACGCCGGCACGCTTCAACACATCCGCTTCACCCGCCCCCTCGGCGCTACGCCCCGCGTCTTCCTCCGGTTGCTCGTCAGCACCCTCTGACCGACCGACCCGTCTCCGAGGCGCTGTCTTCGAAATAAACCAGCGCTCCGTGAGGGGGAAATTATGCTCGGCCAAGGCGGCCGAGGTGGAGGCGGACCAGAGGTCCGTGCCACCTCGGGCAACGCAGGCCCAGCGTGATTTCCCTCTCACCCGCAGGGCGTCAGCAGAGCGTAGGTTTATTTCGAAGACAGCGCCTAAACTAACGGGGCCTCCCATTGTCAGCGGCTTCCGCTTCAGCCCTGCATACGTTTGCCGAGGTCGGCCTGTTGCCGGCCGCGAGCGAGTCGATTCTCGTCGCTTCCGTGCTACCGCAATCGGTCGCATCCTGCCCCCCGAAAAGCCCGCGCTTCCGCAAACAGTGGGTTTTCCTCAGGTTTCAGGTCTCAGCATTCATCCTTTCCCTCCATGAGCCTCCCCCTCCGCGACAAATCCTCCGTTGTTTTCGACCAAGTCTCCCTCGGCGAAGTCATGCTCCGCCTCGACCCCGGCGAGGGTCGCATTCGCACCGCCCGCGAATTCAAGGCGTGGGAAGGCGGCGGCGAATACAACACCTCCCGCGGCCTCCGGAAGTGCTTCGGCTACAAGACCGCCGTCGCCACCGCGTTCGTCGACAACGAGATCGGCCACCTCGTCGAGGACTTCATCATGCAGGGCGGCGTCTGCACCGACTTCATCAAGTGGCGCGAGGACGACGGCATCGGCCGCACCGTCCGCAACGGACTCAACTTCACCGAGCGCGGCTTCGGCATCCGCGGCGCCGTCGGCAATCCCGACCGCGGCAACACCGCCGCCTCGCAGATCAAGCCCGGCGACTTCGACTGGGACCACATCTTCGGCAAGCTCGGCTCCCGCTGGTTCCACACCGGCGGCATCTTCGCCGCCCTCTCCGCCTCCACCGCCGAGGCCACCATCGAGGCCGTGAAGGCCGCCAAGAAACACGGCGTCATCGTGTCCTACGATCTCAACTACCGCCCCTCGCTCTGGAAGACCATCGGCGGGCTCAAGAAAGCCCAGGAGGTCAACCGCGAGATCGCCAAGTATGTCGACGTCATGATCGGCAACGAGGAGGACTTCACCGCCTCGCTCGGCTTCGCCGTCAAGGGCGCCGAGGACCTCAAGCACATCGAGACCGACGCCTTCAAGGCCATGATCGAGACCGCCGTGAAGGAGTTCACCAACTTCAAGGTCGCCGCCACCACGCTGCGCCACGTCCACACCGCCACGGTCAACGACTGGTCCGCCATCCTCTGGCACGA
>CAMLQS010000013.1 GCA_946482165.1 uncultured Verrucomicrobiota bacterium
CGCCGAAAATGTAGGCCAGACCGCCGGCCTGGCTTCCGCCGCCCGCGCCCAAACCACCCGACCAACGGTCTGGCCTTCATCGAGACCGTGGCGGCACGCCGCGGCCGGCGTCCGCGCCGCCCGCCTTCTTCCCTCACGTCGACGGAATCGCAAATAAGTGGCCCCGAAGCCTGAAGAGCTCGACATTGATGTGTCGTTAAATCATCTCATTTCAAGGCACTCCCCGGCCCATCACCCCACCCCAATAACACCCCATGAACCCCTCGTTCTCCTCCCTTCGTCGTGCCCGTATTCTGGCATTGGCTTTCTCGGGCGCTTTCCTCGTTCAGGCCGCCTGGGCCGACGCGCAGCTGACTTCCTTCGAAAGCGGCCTCTCTCCTTGGTTTGGAAACGGTCCGAGCGGAACGGTTCACTCCATCAGCGCTGTCAGCTTCACCGATGGCGCCGCCAGCGCGCAGTCCGTATTTTCGCCCACCGGCGGCGTCTTCACCGACATCATCTCCGTCCCGGTGAGCAACTACGCGGCGACCCTTAACTCCGGCGCCACGGGGATTCAGGCGGATGTCTATTTCGAGTGGGCCGGCAAGCCCCCCACCACCGGCGGCGGCGGCGCCTATTACGGACTCCCTTTCAATCTTAACTACCAGGGAGGCTATGAGACCATCAACCCCACATCGGGCGGGCTTGTTGAAAACGGCTGGAGCACCATCTCCTGGGAGCTCACGCCGGCTCAAATCGCGGCCATCACCGATGGCGGCCTCAGCTACTCCAACTTCGGCTTCCTGCTAAACGCGGGCGTCTACGGCGACGCCGTGATAGGCGGCACCATCACGCTGAGATTCGACAACGTGGTCGCCGTCGGCGCCGTCCCCGAACCCTCCTCCTACGCCCTGATCGTCGGCGGCCTCGCCCTCGCCGGCGTCGCCTGCCGCCGCCGTCGCCGTTCCTAAACGACGCCTTTGGGTTGCGTGAAGCGCTGCTCGTCCGCGACACCCGGACCCGGGCCCTGCCCCCTGCCGCACGGTCTCTGGCCAGATCCTCACCCGCCCTTCAGCCGCTCCTGCACCTCGCGCACGCCGCGGGTCAGGGGCAGCTCGACGCCGCCGGCCAGCGTCACCGCCGCGGGCGCCTCCCCCTGCGCCGGGCGCACCGCGCGCACCAGCGCCAGCCTCACGATCGCCCCGCGGTTTATCCGCATGAACTCGTTCGGCGGAAGCGACTCCTCCAGCGCAACCATCGTCTCGCGCAGGATGTGGTTTCCCGCCGCCGTGTGCAGGATCGCGTAATTTCCCGCCGCCTCGATCCACTCGATCTCCGACACGCCCACCACGCTCACCCGGTTCGAGCCGCGCACCACGAAACGCCGCTCCGCCTGCGGCTCCATCGGGCGCGTCGCCGCCGTCTGCATCGCTCGCCGCTCGCGCGCCCGCGCCAGCGCCCGCGCCAATCGCGGCGGCGCCACCGGCTTCAACAAATAGTCCAATGCGCAGGCCTCGAAGGCTCGCACCGCGTGCTGATCGAACGCCGTCACGAACACGATCGCCGGCGCGTAATCCACCGGGAGCGCGCGCAGCACCTCGAAGCCGTCCATGCCCGGCATCTGCACGTCAAGCAGGAGCAGGTCGGGCCGCAACAACTCCGCCGCGGTCACCGCCGAGAGTCCGTCGGCGCACTCCGAGACGATCGTCAGACCCGGCTCGGCCTCGAGCAGGCGACGCAGCCGCACCCGCGCGGCGCGCTCGTCGTCGACCATCAACACGCGAAGCGGAGCGGGATCGGCGTTCATGCGGAGGTTCGGAACGGAAGCTCGAGGACCACCACGCAGCCCCGCCCGCCCGCGCGCAACTCCATCGTGGCGCGATCGCCGTGCAGGGCCCGCAAGCGCGCCCGCGTATTGGCCAGGCCTATGCCTTCGCGCGCCGGCCCGCCCCCGCGCAGACCCGCCCCGTCGTCGGACACCTCGATCCGCAGGCGATCGGCCTCGCGCCGGGCGGCGATTTTCACCGTCCCCCCTTCCGACAGCGGCTCCAGCCCGTGGCGCACCGCGTTCTCGACCAAGGGCTGCAAAATAAACGCGGGCACCAGCGCCTCGCGCGCCTCCGGGGCGATGTCCACCACGCTCCTGACCCGTTCCTCGAAACGCGCCTGCATGATCGCCACGTAGGCCTCCACCAGCCGCATCTCCTCGCGCAGGGGCAGCTCCCGCTTCTCGGAAGTCTCCAAGGTGAGCCGCAACAGATCGCCGAGCGCCGTGATCACCGCGTCCGCCCGGTCGGGCTCCGTATGCACGAGGCCGGAGATCGTGTTGAGCGTGTTGAAGAGGAAGTGCGGCTGCAGCTGCGTTCGCAGCGCCTCCAACCGCGCGGTGGCCAGGCTCGCCTCGCGCTCCTTCGCCCTCCGATAGAAGAAGATCGCGTGCGCCGCGCTCGCGAGCACGAGGTAGGTCGAAAGCACCCGCCCGAGAATCCGCGGAAAGCTGCCCGGATCTCCCGGACCGTCGAATTTCCCCGAACCGGCGGGCCCGCCCGGCCGCGGTCCGCGATCATCCGGAGGGGACTCCAACCGGGAAAACCGCTTCTCCATCGACCCGCCAAAGCGGTCGAATCCCGGCCCATAGCGGATGTCGAGAAACTTGGCCCACCCCCAGGCGAGCGACGTGATCAAGGCCAGGGCGACCACTTGCGCCGCGATCCGCCCCGGCCAGCGCTCGCGCTCCAGCGGACGCCGATCAACGAAGCGAAAGAGCAGCGGCGCGGCGAGCGTCCACGGCAGCCAGTCGCGCACCGGCGCCTGCATGACCTCGACCCAGGTCAGCGGCGTGTTCGCCACGACCGCGAAGGACACCACGAACGCCAGCGCCACCCAGACGGCGAGCGCCAGCAGCCACCCGAGAAGCAGGGGGCGCAGCGGAGTGAAAAATGTCATCTCAGAACCGCGGGTCCGGAAGCCGCGTCCAGCATCACGTCCACGAACTCCCCGGGACGCAATGTCAGCTCCGGAGGCAGGGAAATATACACCCGCAGCCCGAGCTCGGGGATGTCGGAGCGGTCGATCAACGCGAGCTGCGTCGTCGGCACCGGCTCCAGCACGCGGCCCACCGCCAGCACGCGGCCCTGGGCGGATCGACGATCCGGGCGACGGCTGCGCAACTCCACCGCCATGCCGGCGCGCGGCTCCAAGGGGAGCGGTTGACGCAGCCAGCCGACGAGCCGGCGCGGCTCCGGCGCGGCGATCTCCAGAAGCGGTTCTCCCGCCACCACCGTTTCCCCGGCGCGGCGAAACACGCGCGTCACCACGCCGTCCATCGGCGCGACCAGCGCTTCGGGCGCGAGCCGGGCCTCCGCCCAGCGGAGCTGGGCCTCGGCCACGCGCAAGGCCGACGCCAGCGCCGCGTCCGCCTCGGGGGCGCCGGACTCCGCCGCGGAGGCCGGCTCCAGCGTGGCGACCAGCCGCTCCTGCTCGGCGACCTGCGCCATCAGCCGTTCGCGCAGGAGGCGGGCGGTGTCGTAGGCCTCCTCGGTCGCCACCGCGCGGGCGCGCAGCGAGTTTTGCCGGGCGAGGTCGGTCTCGGCCTGCAACAGCTCCACGCGCAGCGCCGCCAGCGCGGTGCGCTCGCGCATCCATTCGAGGCGCAGGCGGTCGGCGTCGAGGGCGAGGCGGCGGCCGGCGATCACGGGCTCGCGGCCGATCCGCACCGCGTCGAGCTCGGCGCGCAGGGCCGCCAATTCCGCCGCCACGACGGCGGGGGCCTCCGCGCGCACCCGGCCGATCACCTCGCCGGCGCGGACCACGCGCATCGGCTCCGCGGCGAGCTCGAGCACGGTGCCGCCCTGCGCGGAGCGGAGCTCGGCCTGCGTCAACTCGGCCTCGGCCGTGAGCGCGGGCGCCACCGCCGTGTCGCGCCAGAGAAAGGCGATCAGCCCGGCGCACAACGCGAACGCGAACAGCGGCAGCAGCTCGATGCGAAACGCCCGCCAGCGCTGGTTCGCGGGCGTGGGGATGGGTGGAAGCGGGGAAGCGGGGGATGGGGACACGGGGAAAGGGGAGGCGGAACGGTGCTAGACTTCGGTTTCCTGGGCGGCCTCGATCCCGTGAAGGTCGGCGACGCCGGCCAACGCTCCCAGCTCGTGCAAGAGTTCTCCGGAGCGGGCCGGGTCGCGCAGCAACAGGTGGTAGGAGAGATCGGACGAGCCTCTCTCGCCGCCCTCGCGCCGTCGGGCCAGTCGCACGCGACGGCCGTGCCGCGCGAGCAAGCGGTCCAGGTCGCCGAGCTCGGCCGCCGAGCGGGTCCAGCGCAGGCGCAGGATGAAATCGTAACGCCAGCGGCTGCCGAAATGCACGAAGCGCGCGTAGATCATGATCGCGGCGATGATGAAGCCGCCGAGCACCGCCGTGGCGAATTTCTGCGTTCCGCAGGCCATTCCGGCCACGAGGCCGGCGAGGACGTGCGCGGTGTCGAGCGTGTCGCGGAGCACGTTGCGAAAACGCACGATGGCGAAGACAGCCATGAGGCCGAAGGCGGCCACGAGGTTGTGCGACAGCACGAGCATCACCAGCGCCACGATGACGGGGAGCAGGAGCAGCGAGACGACGAAGGCGCGCGAGTAGGACAGGCTGTCGTGCGTGGCCATGTAGACCCAGGCGAGGAGCTGCCCGAGCGCGAAGGCGAGGAGCAACGCGAGCGCGATGGTGCCGAGGGGCGTGGGGGCGAGGGCGTGGTCGCCGCGAAGAAAGCTGTCGAGCATGGGGGGTGCGAAAAAAGGACGGGGGCGAAGCGGAACGAACGATGGGTAAGCTATGGGGGCGAGGTTCAGCCGGGGGAGCCTAAAAACCCGGCGATATCGCCGAGGGCGGTGCGCGCGGAGGCGGAGCGCACGCCGTTCCGCCCGAGCACGGCGCCGCTCGTGGCGAGTCCGTCGGCGTATTTCGCCGCGCTTTCCTGACGGAGCGAAAACCGGGCGACAAGCTGGTGCAGCCAGGCGGGGAAACGGTCGGTGAACTTGATCTCGAGGATGACGCCGCCGGCAAAAACCGACGCCGGCGCCTGGAAGGCGGTCTGAAGGCGAAGTTCGGTCACGGGTTCGCAGCGCACGGCGCGGTCGAAGGTGACGCGCACCGCGCCGTCGCCGGCGCTGAGCCAGGCCTCGCGCTCGTAGGCGATGTGCGCGCTGGGGCGGGCATCCACGCGGCGGACGAGGTCGCAAAACGCCAGAAGGTCGTCGAAGCCGCGCGGCGAAGGGTTGGCGAGGTCCGAGAGGGCGGGCGTTTTCCCGGCGACGAGGTCGGCGACGGCGTCACGGCGCACGAAGGCGCGGCGCTTGCGGATGCAGCGGTCTTCGCGGCGCTTGATCTCGCACGTGACGGGCGCGAGGGCGTCGTCGTCGTAGTAGCGGACGCGGAGTTTGAAGCGGTTGCGCTCGCCGTGGAGCGTGGCGCGGCAGAGCACGTAGTCGGGCGAGTCGAGGTAGAGGCTGTGCACCGAATAGATCGGCAGCTCGGGGCTGGCTCCGTAGTCGTCGGGCTCGAGGTGGAGGCGCAGCACGCGGCGGATGGCGTGCGCGATGCGTTCGTCGACGTGATACTTCAGCTCGAAGCGGCGGGTTTGGAGACGGTCGGTAAACATGGCGCGGCGCGGGAGCTATTCGACGAGAACGACGCGCGTGAAAAAGCGCGCTTCGCCGCCCGTGGGGACGTCGACGGTTTTAGTCCCGTCGGCGGTGGCAAGAATGGTGGAGGCGGTGGTCCAGGCGACCAGGTCCGCGCTCGTGCGAATCTGATAGAAGCGGCCCGCGACGGTCGCCCAAGTAACCGTAATAACCGGCTCCCCCGAAACCGTGGAGAACGATTGCGAAGTGATGGCAAAAACCGAGCCGTTGTTTTGCGGATCGGTGCCGGCGAGGAACTCGGCGTAGTTGCTCTGGCCGTCGCCATCGCTGTCGAGAGTGGTGTCGTTGGTCGACGCGCCGACGGTGAGGCCGTGGGCGGTTTCCCAGGTGTCGGGAATGCCGTCGGCGTCGGTGTCGGTCGCGCTTAGGATGTCGATCGCGGCCGAGTTGCCGACGTAGGTCGAGGCGTAGGTCGAGGTGAGGATGGCGTCGTCGGCCGCGGTGGCGACGGCGAGATAGCCGAGGAATTCGCCCGACGCGAAGGTGGCGTTGGTCGGCGTGGTGGTGAGTGCGATGGAGGTGGCGTAGGGCAACGCGAGGCCTGTGTTGGCCGTGCCGAAGGAAGCGGCGTTGTTGGACCACGTCCAGTTGGCGGAAGTGTTGCCATCGCTCGTGCCGGTGCGGCGCCAGGAGTCGGGCGTGTTGGCCACGACACCGCGCGTGCCGGCGGCGAGTCCGGCGCCGGACCACTGGCCGAGGGAAAGCGGGGCGACGGTCGTGGAGTTGACGGTGAGCGAGAGCGAGGCGAGCTCGGCGGCGGTCCAGCCGAAGGCGACGAAATCGCGCAGGGTGTTGGTGGAATCGAAGAGCATGACCCAGCCGCGCGGGGTGGTGTTGGTCCAGGCGATGGCGTTGCCGAAATAGACGCGGCCGGCGCTGTTGGATTCGGAGACGCGGAGGAGCGCGCCGGAAGCCATGCTGGCGGGCAGCGAGTAGGTGGCGGTGTTGCGCGAGGAAACGGTCGTGGTGCTGTCGCCGATGATGGCGAACCAACCGGTGGTGTTGACGGTCGAGGAGGAGACGTTTTGCAGCTCGAACTGGTCTTCGCCCTCGTCGGTCAGCTCGGTGATCAGGATGGGCGAGACGGCGGGGTTGACGCGCGCGGAGGTGATCGCGGAGACGCCGGAGAAGGTTTGCACGCGTCGGCCGCCGGCGTCGCGGGCCGAGACGAGCACCGGGAAATTTTTCCCGGCGTAGGCCGAGGCGGGGAGATATTCCCAGGTGAAATGGTCGAGCGAGCCGTGGGCGGCGACGGTGACCGTGAGAGTGGCGCTGACCGACGCGGTGGCGTTGGCCGCGCCGATGGTGACGGTGGAGGTGCCGGCGGCGACAGGCGTGCCGGAGACAAGGCCGGTGACGGTGTCGATGGAGAGGCCGGCGGGCAGGCCGGCGGCGGAGTAGCTCGTGGGGGACTTGGTCGCGACGACGCGGTAGGAAAAGGCGTCGCCGACGATGCCGGTGGCGGCGAGGCCGGAGGTGATAGAGGGCGGGTCGCCGGCGCCGGGCGAGCCGTATTGGACGGCGGAGGGAATCCAGTTGGCGCTCTGGCCCCAGACGCGGGCGGGCGTGCCGGCGGCGTCGCGGGTCGTCAGCGAGTAGCCGAAGTCGGCGCTGGCGGTGGTCGGATACCAGGCGGGCGAGTAGCTGAAGCGGAGGACGTTCAGAAGATAGGGGAAGGGCAGCGTGAGGGCGATCTCCTCGCCGGAGTTGTCGAGCGAGCCGGAGGAAGAGCCGGCGGCGAGGGCGTTGACCGCGGCGGTGGCGGTGTAGCGGGCGAGGTAGGTGGAGCGTTTTTTGCAGACGACGACGTAGGCGCCGGGCGCGAGGGTGGCGCCGCTGGCGAAGGTGTAGTCCATACCGGCGGTGAAGCGGACGCCGGAGAGATCGAGCGTCACGGTGGAGCTGATGTTCTGGAGCTCGACATACTCGTAATCGCCGCCGCCGACGGGCGCATACATGACCTCGGTGATGCGGAGGTAGTCGCGGAGGTTGATGTAGGCGGCGGGGGCGGCGGTGGTGTTGGATAGGCCCGGCGTGGGGAGGCTGAAGTTCGTCCAAGTGGCGCCGCCGTCGGTGGAGCGGCCGGTGGAGTAGTCGGCGAACTGGGCGGTGACGTCGGCGCGGTCGATGACGGCCGCGTTGGCGCCGACGAGCCAGAGGTCGTCGGAGTAGGCGTTGAGGCTGAAGCCGAGGATGTCGGCCTCGACGGCGGTGAAGCCGGAAGCGGCGATGTAGCTGAGCGCGGGGAAGGTGTAGCGCGTCGGGTAGGTGGAGAGGTTGTCGGTGATGACGAGGCCGCCGAGCGGGACGACGACGGCGGAGGGGTTGTAGATCTCGACGAAGTCGGCGGTGAGGCGGAAATCGATGTTGCCGGCCCACTCGTTGAGCTTGAGCGCGGAGGCGTGGGTGGCGCTCGTGCCGAGGGCGAGCGCGGCGCCGTTGGCGGCGCCGGGCGTGGGCGCGGCGAGGCCCCAAGTGTTGGCGTTGGCGGAGAGACGCGCGATGGATTTGTCGGCGAGCTGCGGGCCGAAAGTGACAGTGTCGAGGACATTGGCCGAGGCGTCGGCAAGGGTCACGGTGTCGCCGTCGGTATCGAGGGCGAAGCCGAGGGTGTCCGACGTGAGCAGCCGATAGGCGCCGGCGGCTAGCGTGGTGCCGGAGGGAAAGGTGTAGGCGTGCCCTTCGGCGTCGGAGATCGTGTAGCCCGAGAGCGAGACGGAAGAGGCGCTGGAGTTGTGGAGCTCGACGAGATCGGGATAGACGGAGCCGACGGCGTAGGCGCTGGTGTTGAGCGCGAGGATTTCGTTGAGGCGGACGGCGCCGGCGGGCGCTGAGGTGAGCGTGCCGGCGCCGGTGGCGGCGGCGGCCGGTGCGATCTTGGCCGCGCCGACGAGGCCAAGCAAATAGGCCTGGCGGTTGGTCATGAAGGTCTTGATCGCGGTGCGGGCGGCGAGCGCGGTGGAATTGGTGGCCGGCATCCACTCGGAGAGGTGGTTGTCCACGAACTGGTAGAAGGGCGGATTGCTGTTGGAGCTGGTGTCGGCGTCGCAGATGGAGCCGAAGAGCTCGCGGATGGCGGTAAGGTATTTGGCGCGGAAGGCGGCGTTTCCGGGCTGCGAGGTGGTGCCGAGGAGGGGCTGGAGCGGCTTCATGCTCATGGCGCCCATCAGTCCGACGGAGCCGCCCTCGGAGGCGTCGTAGAGCGTGATGAAGTTGTAGGCCTTGGCGGATTCGCCGGAGCCGAAGGTGGTGTCCATGTCATGAGGAACCGGATACATCCGCCTGTTCGCGCCGTCGTTCACGAAGACGGCGGCGTAGTCGTCGTCCTCGCCGTTGGAGATGTTCTCCTCGGCGTTCGGCATGATCGTCATGACCGCGAGCCAGCGGGCGAGGTAGTCGAGATCGACGACGGTGGAGAGCGTGGCGACCTCGGCGTCGGTGAAGGCGACGCCGTTCCAGGCGCCGGAGGCGACGTTGCCGGCGGTGGCGCCGGTGAAGTGCGAGGCGGCGAGGTTTTGCCAGACGGTGGTGAAATTGACGACGTCGGACCAATCGTTGGCGGCGGCGTCGGTTTGTTTGTCCCAGCCGGAGTAGGTGCCGTCGGGCGTGGTGGGCGCGGTGTAGAGCGAGGACCAGTTGGTGATGGCTACCTTGCGGTAGATCTGGGCGGAGACGGCGCCGGGGAAATGGTTGCTCGCGTAGTCGGAGTTGAAGTCCTCGACGCGACAGAGGCGTCCGTGGTCGGCGGTGGAGCCGGAAGAGACGGTGTATTCGACGCCCTGGCGGCGGACCTCGACGGGCATCGCGTCGGCGGCGACGAGACCGGCGGCGCGCTGGAGTTTGTGGGCGAGAAACTGCACGGGGGCGCCACGCGGGCCGATGAGGAAGGACGACACGCCGTCCCACTTGTCGTCGTGGGGGAAGTTCACGCGCAGAGGCTTGATGGTGTAGTTGCGCGAGGAGTTGCCGCGGATGCGCATGCCGGCGCGGTAGCGGATGGTGGTGTCGTCGCCGTGGGTGGCGACGAGCGTGAGCGCGAAGGTGCGGTCGCTCTGGGCGTTGACCGAGGTGAAGGCGGCGTTTTCCGCGGCGGTGAGGATGAGTCGGTAGGCGGGCGCGCTGCCGGAGATGGTCTCGTTGTCGACCTGGTAGGCGCAGTTGGTGGTCTGGCCCTCGGAGTTTGGCGCGGGCCAGGTGCGCGAGAGCGCGCCGTCGCTCGCGGAGACGTAGAACTCGACAATGGTGAGGGCGGTCTTGGCGGCGAGCGTGGCGGAGAAGCGACCGGTGCCCTCGCTCGTCATGGCGACGGATTGGAAAGCTCCGGGCGAGGTCGAGGTGGCCTCGCGCCACCAAAGCGTAGCGGAAAGGGCGGAGACGGCGGACTCGTCGGCGAGCTGGCAGGAGATGGTGACCACGTCGGTGCTCTTCGGCACGGCGGGCGAGTGCTTCACCGAGGAGATGATCGGGGCGACGTTCGAAACGCGGAGGGTGTTGGCCGCGCCGGGCGTGCCTCCGACGGCGGTGGAGGCGCCCCAGTTTTGGCCGGAATCGACGGCGAGGAGGGGGTTGCGACGTTCGAAGGAACAGCCGCCGCCATTGGACTGCGTTATCCAGGACCAGCCGCCGAGAGAGTCGCGAGTGCGGGTCGCCCAATCGCCTTCGTCGGCGTAGGTGACGCGGTCCACGCGGGTGAAGCCGCCGGAGCCGTCGGGGGAGGAGAGAGTCACGTCTTCGCCGTCATTGGAGAGCTTGTCGCCGGTCTCCCAAGGGCCGTAAACGAGCGACGACGAGAGAGCGGAGTGGGCGGCGACAAGGGCGGTGGAGTTGGCCGCGACGACGAGGTAGCCGCCGCCGGCTAGCGTGGTGCCGGAGGGGAAAACGTAGTCGACGCCCGTCGTCAGCGCCCAGCCGGAGAGGTCGACTGCGGTGGCGTCGGGATTGTGGACCTCGACGAATTCGAGAGCGGTGTTCTCGGGGTAGCCGGTCCCTGGGCGATACATGATCTCGTTGATCACCGGCGAGGCGGCCAGGGGGCCGGCGCCGACGGATAGGATGAGAAGCAAGGACGGGATCAGATCTCCACGCGAAAGCGGCGGGGTAGGCATGGCTGGGATGGCTCCGTTTGCGTCGCATGGCGGCTCCCATCCACCCCGCAGGGACGAAGACGGGCTAAAATGGGACGAACCCGGACCAGGCGGGGCCGCGCTTTTCCGTTCGCCTTTGGGCCCGCAACCTAAGTGATTGCCGGGTTTCCTCGCCCCGTGCTCTCCGCCCTTGGTCAATCCACGCTTCGAACCCTTGCCGAATCCGGCAACTTCGCCCGCTTCACGACGCGCGGCTTCGTCTCCGCGATCGGCTCGCGCCGGCTCGGACGGCGCCTCGTGCGGGCCGTCTACGAGCAGGGCGTGCGCTGCCTGCCGGTCATCCTGATCGTCGGCCTGTTCACCGGCCTGGTTCTCGGCCTCCAGGGTTACCACACCCTCAACCGCTTCGGCTCCTCCGCCCTTCTCGGCCAGCTCGTCGCCCTCACCCTCGTCCGCGAACTCGCCCCTGTTCTGGCGGCGCTTATGCTCGTCGGCCAGGCCGGCTCCGCGCTCACCGCCGAGCTCGGCATCCAGCGCAATTCGGAACAGATCGACGCCCTCGAAACCATGGGCATCGATCCCTACGGTTTTCTCGTCGCGCCGCGTCTCCTCGCCGCCCTTCTCGTCTACCCGATGATGACCGCCTTCTTCTCGCTCATCGGGTTGATAGGCGGCTGGCTCTCCGGCTCCGTCCTCCTCGCGCTCGAAGGCGGCGTCTACTGGTCGAGCGTCCACCGGGCCGTCCAGCTCCACGACGTCGGGCAATCCATGCTAAAGGCCTTCGTCTTTGGCGGCCTCACCGTCGCCCTCTGCTGCCACAACGGCTTCAACGCCCACCGTCGCACCGGCTCCACCGGCGCGCGCGCCGTCTCCGCGTCCACCACGCGCGCGGTCGTCTTCTCCTGCATCGCCGTGCTCGCCTCGGACTACCTGATCACCTCGCTCCTGGTCTGAGATCCCGCCGACGCCCGCCTTTCGCATTCGCCACGCCTGCCCTCGGCACCCTCCGATGTCCGAACCCGCCTCCGCCCCCCTTCTCGCCACCCGCTCGATGCAAAAGCGCTTCGGCGAACGCGTCGTGCTCGCCGACGTGACCCTCGAGGTCGACCGCGGCGAAGTCCTCGCCATCGTCGGGAAATCCGGCACAGGCAAATCCGTCTTGTTGAAGTGCCTCGCCGGCGTCCTTCGGCCTGACTACGGCACGGTCCTTTTCGACGGACAGCCGCTCTCGCGCGACGACGCCCCCGCCCTCGCCGCCTTTCGCAGCCGCTGCTCCTATCTTTTTCAAGGCAACGCCCTGCTCGACTCGCTGACCGCCTGGGAAAACGTCGCCCTGCCGCTTGAGCAAACCACCCTCCTGCCCAAGCCCGAGATCCGCGACCGCGTCGCCGACGCCCTCCGCCGACTCGAACTCGAAAACGACGCCAAGCGCTATCCTTCCCAGCTTTCCGGAGGCATGCAAAAACGCCTCGCGTTGGCTCGCGCCCTCGTCACCCGTCCCGAGCTCGTGCTCTTCGACGAGCCCACCGCCGGCCTCGATCCCCTTCGCCGCAACGCCGTCTTCACGCTGATCGCCCACGCCCGGCGCGAGTTCGGCTTCACCGCCGTCATCGTCACGCACGACCTTCCGGAGGCCCTCGTGGCCTGCGATCACCTCGCGTTTCTCGACCACGGCCGTATCCACTTTTCAGGCACGCCGGCCGATTTCACCGCCACGGACGACCCCGTAGTCGCCGCCTTCCGCGACAGCCCTGCGGCCCTCGCCCGCTCCGTCCAGCAACTCCGCGCCGGCGGCCCCCTCGAACCCGCCGACGACCTCGGATAACTCCCGCCCTTCGCTCCGTCCTCTGTCGCTCCGTCCCTCTGTCGCTCTCCCGTTCTGATTCCGCCGCCATGCAGCCCACGCCCGTCAAATACACCCGCATCGACCTCGCGGTCGGCACCTTCGTCCTCGCCGGCCTCGTCGCCATCGTCTGGCTCGCGCTGAAGATCGGCGCGGGCGCCCTGGTCGGCGGCGCCACCACCACGGTGCGCGCGCGTTTCTCCAACCTCGGCGGCCTCGCCCCCGGCGCCAGCGTGCTCATCTCCGGCGTCGCCGTCGGCAAGGTCGAGAAAGTCGAGCTCGACGAGCGCTACGCCGCCATCGCCACCCTGCGCGTGCGCAAGGACGTGAAGCTGCCTTCCGACACCATGGCCGCGATCCGCAGCAGCGGCCTGATCGGCGAGAAGCACATCGCCCTCAGCCCCGGCGCGGACGACACGCTGCTCGAGCCCAACGAGCTGATCACCGACACCGAAAGCGCCGTCGACCTCGAGTCTCTCATCAGCCGCTTCGCCTTCGGCGGCGTGAAGTCGGAAGAGAAGAAATAGGCCGCCCACGCCTACTCGGGGAGATCCTCCGCCATCTCCAGGCGCACCTCGGTGCTGAGCGCGCCATCCGCCCCGGGCGCCTGCGGAATGACGCCCAGCCGCAACCCCCTGAATTCGCCGCTTTCATTCTCCTGTCCCACCTGGATCTCGCCCGCGTTTCCCGCAAGAAGGGTGATTTTCGGGGAAGCAAGGATGTCCACGCCGGGCGCGCTTATTCTAAGACGTTCCAGCACCCGCGCCACCTCGTCGGCGGTCCAGACTTCTCCATGTTGGAGCGTATTGGCGGCGCCGGTGAGCAGGCCATCCAAACCCAGCTCTTTCGCGACCTCGTCCGGCATAGCAAGAAATCTGCCTCCGACCTCCACCTGAGTCCCCTTCCCATTCGCCAGTGGCAGGGCCCGGGGGTCAACAAAGGCGAAAAAGCGCTTCCCGTTCGCGGCCCGCGAGCCGCCGGTCACGATGACCTCCCCCGGCTTGGTGGACACCTTCAGGTTGGAACTCACCAAATGGGTGTTCCCGGGATCCAGGGGCCGGCGCAACTCCGCCAACGCCTCTTTCGCGCGTTTCAGCTCCGCGGTGCGCTTATCCAACTCCGCGGCGGCCTCGGCCAGGCGAGCGCGAAGATCCGCGTTGTCCCGTTCGAGTCCTGCGGCGCGCTCGTCACGCGTGTTCATGGGTGCGCGCAGGGTCGCCTCCGCCGGGGCGCGAATATCGCTCTCGACCGGAGGCGGAACGGGGCTCTGCGGACGCAGGCAAAGATAAGTCGCAAAACTCGCGAGCCCGGCGGCCGCCACCGCGACCGCGCCGATTTTGATTTTGCCCATAAAAAGCAGCGTGAGCCCGGCACCGAGTTTCGCGGCTCCACCCGCCGTCGCCACGAACGAGATGACGGACGGCCCAACCGCCGCCGGAGCCGCCATCATGCCGTGCGCGCCAAGCGCCACGCCCAGCGCCTCGGAGGTGGACCGCACGCCGCGCCGCACCAAGACCGCACGCAGCTTCTCCAGCGCCCGCTCGGTGCGCATCCGCGCCGCGTTCTCGCCCATGCCCAGGGCGGCGCCGACCTCCGCGAAGCTGCGCTGCTGGAAAAACCGCAACACCACCGCCGCGCGGTCCTTCTCCCGCAAGCCGGCCAAGGCATCGTCGAGACACGGCGCGATACGCTCCCATTCACCGCCGCCCGACTCATCGATCTCCGCGACCGCGCCGGCATCGCGCACCGCGCAATCCTCGCGAACCACGCGCCGGAGATCAGCCGTGCGCAGCTTGGCGGACGAGAGCCGCGTGCTCTGGAAGAGCCAGGCCGCGAGCACCCGATGCTCGGCAAGAGCGCCGGCCTTGCGCGCGAGCGCGAGAAAGACGCTTTGCGTGACCTCCTGCGCCCGGTGGTGGTCGCCGACCTGGCGTCGCGCGGCGGAATACACGAGGTCCGCGTGGCGCCGCACCAGCTCCGAAAACGCCGCCTGGTCGCGGTTCATCGCATAAGAACGGAGAAGAGTGCGGTCATCCATGAGGCTTGCGAAGACTTACACCCGCCGCCGACGCCAACCGCACAAAAATCCGTCTTTCACGCGGCCACTTAACACCTCGGTTCGGCCCGCTGTTACCAGCGAGTTAGGGGCGTTTAACTTTGACCCGTGGTTTACGCACGGCACCGTGCCCGCTCAAGTTGCGTCACATTCCGACACAAACCTGCGCAAGCGCTCTTCAAATGCGGAGTTCCTCGGTGGGCGAATTCGGCTCCCGTCCGAACAACCCGGAGACCAGTCCGAGGCGCCACGGAGCGACGCCGATCCTGGCCCTGTTGATTCGTCACCGGCTCCTCGGCCTCGTCGCGCTGATCGCGGCGGCTTCTCATTTCATTCTGAAAACGACCGGGGGTGCCGGGCTCCCCTGCCCGGCGCGAGAACTCCTCGGCGGGACTTGTCCGGGCTGCGGCCTGGGAAGCGCGATTCTCCGGCTCGCCGGCGGCGAGTGGCGCGAAGCCCTGGCGCATCACGCATTCGCCCCCGTGTTCGCGGCGATCCTGCTCTTGCTGGCGGGCGTCCAAACGCTGCCGGCCGCGATCCGCCTGCGCGTGGCGGATCGTGTCGCCGCATGGGAGGGGCGAACCGCCGCGGGGCCGCTTCTGCTGATCGCGTTGACCGCCTATTGGCTGCTTGGCCTCCCCTGAGCCGCGCCCGGACTTTCCCAGCCTTTCCTCCAGAATCTCCGCTTCACTCGCACTCCATCCATGCAATGCAAAAACCATTCCTCCACCGCGGCGGTTGATCGCTGCACCGGCTGCGCCGAACCTTTCTGCGGCGATTGCCTGGTCGAGATCCAAGGCCAAAAATACTGCGGCGCCTGCAAGGTGATGGCCCTGAAAGGCCGGCCGGTGGTGGTGGAGCAAGGCAGCGTGCCGTGCAAGGAAGCCGGCGAAGCGCTCACGATGGCTATCATCAGCCTCTTTTGCTTCGGATTCATCCTGGGCCCCCTCGCGATAGCCAAGGCATCGAAAGCAAAAGCGCTGATCGAGGCGGACCCGGAGCTCACCGGCTCCGGCAAGGCGACCGCGGCGCAGATCATCGGGGGACTCGCGCTCGCCTTCTGGATCCTCAGTCTCGCGGCAAAAATGTCCTCCACCCGCTGAGCCGCCCGCAATGGACCTGATCTGCCCGACCTGCCGAGGTTCCTTGACGCGAGAGGGGCCCGTCGCGCGATGCCTCTCCCACGGGGGAACTTTTCAAGTGCTGTATTTCCGCGAGCCCGCACCCGCGCCCGTGGCGGCGACGGCGAGCCCGGTCGAAGCCGACGCCGCGCCACCGCCTCCCTCCGATCCCGTCGATTCCTCCGTCCCGCCACCGATCAAGAGCCCCGTGCGGCTTACCCTCGCGCCGCGCGCCCCTCTGCCATCGCCCCCCGCGGAGGTGTCCCCCCGGTTCGCGAACATGCGCTGCGTGCAACACCCCTCGGTGACCGCCGCCGCGCAATGCTGCTCCTGCGGAGCCTATGTGTGCGCGACCTGCGATTTCGCGCTGCCCAACAACCTTCACGTCTGCCCCGCCTGCGCCGTCGCTTCGCAGAGCGGGCTGAGCCCGAGGCGCAAACGCGGCCTGTGGTGGTCGCTCGGGCTCGCGATCTGGTCCAGTGTTGTCATGGCGGCGCTTTTCGCCGCCGCAGTGGCAGGCTCCATGGAATCCGAAGCCGCGCAGGCCGGCTTCGGGGTTCTGCTCACCATGCTGGCGTTCGTGCCCTCGGTGATCGGCTTCGGCATCGGCTTGAGCACGGTCGACCGCCGTCTGGCGAATCCGCCTCTCCTCTGGGTGGCAACAATCTGGAACGCGCTGATCGCGGCCGGCTATTTGCTGCTGGCCATGATCGGCGCCGACTAAGCCCACCAAAACCGAGCCATGGCCAATCCCATCATCCAAGTCGGCGGAACCTTCTCGGACCATTTTATGGAGGTGACGTTTTTTCACCTTCGCCTCTCGGCGCCTCACGGGCCCTACGAAGGCGGCCGGACGATCAGCTACCGAGACGTGAACTGCGTGCTCGTCTCGCCGTCCCACGAGCTGACGCTGCAGATCGGCAAGCATCTCTTCAGCATCCCGATCGGCCCCGCAAACCCCGAACACCAGAAAGCGCTCTCCGCCTTGCTCGAGGCGCTGGCGCGCAACTGAGCCGCAACCCGCCGCTTCGCCGGCCCTTTTTCACCTATGGGTATGATCAAAATGCGAGTGTCCGACATCTCCGGCAGCCGGATGACCGAGGTCGAGGCGCCGGATGACGTGGCGATAAATCGGCTGCTGGCGGTGCTCGTCGAGCGCATGAACCTGCCGCTCAACAGTCCCGACGGACAGTTGATGAGTTACAAACTGCACCACCGGCGCACCGGTTCCCAGCTCCTCGACAACCAGACCCTGCAACTCGCCGGCGTGCTCGACGGGGACGAACTGCGTCTGCAGCCGGAGATCACGGCCGGCGCCGCCCCGACTCTCCGCCACTGACCGAGCGCGCCGCCTCCGCCATGTCGATCATCATCCCCGCAAAGGACGGTCGCTTCGCCCGCCTGGAGGCGATCGAGTGGTGGGATCAGGCACGCCTCGCACGAGCCCGCGTTCTGGTCGTCGGCGCGGGCGCCCTCGGCAACGAGGTGATCAAGAACCTCGCGCTGCTCGGGGTCGGGCATATCGCCGTCGCCGACATGGATCGCGTGGAGTTGAGCAACCTGAGCCGCTCCGTCCTCTTTCGCGAAACCGACGAAGGCCGGCCAAAGGCGCAATGCGCGGCCGAGGCCGCCCGCCAGATCTTCGGCGGGATAAACATCGTGCCGCTCGACGGCAACGTCCTCGCCGATCTCGGGCTCGGCTGGTTTCGCTGGGCGGAAGTGGTGATCGGGGCGCTCGATAACCGCGAGGCCCGCGTCTTTCTCAACAGCGCCTGCGCCCGCGTCGGCCGTCCTTGGTTCGACGGAGGCATCGAGGTCCTGCACGGCGTGGTGCGCGGTTTCTCGCCGCCCGCGACCGCCTGCTACGAATGCACGATGAGCCGGATCGACTGGGATCTGCTCAACAAGCGTCGATCATGCTCCTTGCTGGCCCGCCGCGCGATAGCCCATCAAGGCACTCCGACCACGCCCACCACCGCCTCGATCATCGCGGCGATGCAGGTGCAGGAAGTCGTCAAATGGCTGCACGGCCGGCCCGCCCTGCTCGGGCGCGGCTTCGTCTTCGACGGGGCGGAGCACGGCTCCTACCCCGTGAACTACCCGATCTCTCCCGATTGCCCGTGGCACGAGGCGCCCGCGCCGATCAAGAGCGTGCCTTGGTTCCGCTCCGACACGCCCTTCCGTCGGATTTGCGAAGAAGCCGCGCGCCGGCTCGGCGGGCTAGACGCGATCGATTTCGCACGCGAAATCGTCGAGCGGCTCGACTGCCCCGCCTGCGGCCGCCCGGAGCCAATCTTTCAAGCGATCGAAAAGGTCGCGCCCGAACACGTGCCCTGCCCGAGCTGCCGCGCCGAACGCATTCCGGCCTTCATTCATTCCCTTTCGCCGGACAGCCCCCTGCTCGACCGCACGCCCCGCGAACTGGGGCTCCCGCCATGGGAAATCGTCTGGGCCCGGCACGGCGCCGAAATCATCGGCTTCGAGATGAGCGGCGACAATCCCTTCACCCCGGACAACCCGGCGCCCGCCTCCTCCCTCGCCATTCCCCACCCCTGACCATGCCGAATCCCGACAAGCGCGCGCCGGCCTCCGGCTCCCTCACCGTTCGCCCGCTTTCCTCCGAGGCCAAGCCCGTGCGCCGCGACTTCCCCGGGCCGCGGCAAGCGGACGCGCCGCTGCGGGTCGCCATCGACCGCGCCGCCTACGCCGATCTCATCGCCTACGCCAAAAGCTCTCTCGACGCCGAGGTCTGCGGCGTCCTCGTCGGGCAAGTCTGCGAGGACGCCGCCGGCGTCTTCGTGCACGTCGAGGCGCTTATCCGCGGCAACTCCGCCGCTCAGGCCGCGACTCACGTCACCTTTACCCAGGCCACTTGGGACGCGATCCATCAGACGCTCGAACGCGAACACCCGAAGCGTCGCATCGTCGGCTGGTATCACACCCACCCCGGCTTCGGCGTGGAGTTCTCCGAGATGGACCTGTTTATCCAGCGCAACTTTTTCCCCGGCCCGACACAGATCGCGCTCGTCACCGATCCCATGAGCGGAGCGGTCGCCATCCTGACCAACATCCAGGGCGAGATCTCGTATCTGCCCCGCTTCTGGGTCGACGGCCGGGAGCAGACCGGCGTGCGCCCGACGGGCGCGAGTTCCTCCGCCAACCCCGAGCCCGCCGCCTCCGCTCCCGCCGCCTCGCCCGACGCCATCAAAAATCTCGAGTCGCGCATCGGGCAGCTGATCCAGGCCAACGACGAACTGCGCGCGCTCTTTCATCGCGTCATCCTTACCGTGGGCCTCGCGGCCTGCCTGGGGATCATCGCGACGGCGGGTTATGTAATTTACCGCCAATACGCCGCTCCGCTGGAACCTCCCCGCCTGAACAGCTTCGCCCCCGTTCCCGTGCGCATCGGCGACAAAACCGTGCTGCTCGGCGTCGGAGTCGTGGAGTGGCAGATTCCGAAGGAGCTCGATGCGCTGATGCTCGATCTCGCGGAACAAGACCGCGCCCGCGCCGCGGCGGACAAAGACAAGGCGGAGCCCGGAAAAGCCGGCGTCAATCAACCTCCCTCCGCGCCACCCGCCTCGCCGGACGCCTCGCCAAACGCGAACCCGGGCGCGGTCGCGCCCCAGCCCGCGGTCGACGCCCAACCCGCGCCCGCATCCACCTTGCCCAAGCCATGAACGACGATTTCTCCGGCGTGATTCGCATCACCAAAGAAGACGCGACGAGCGCGCACGTCGACGGCTTGCTCAAGCGCCAGATGAGCATGCGGGGCGATCCCGGCGTCACGCGGGACCGTCGCCGGCGCTGGTATGCCCAGAACTGGCTGCTTCTCGCCATCGCGGGCATGATCGGAGCCATCCTCGCCTGGGCCCTCCTCGAGCCTTTCTTCGACGACCAGCTCTACGTGCAAGGACCCGTGGCCGAGCTCAAACTGCGAGATCGCCTCCCGGATCGCGTCGTGGACGAGGACACCGGCGAAGCGTTGGACGCGAGCGTCCTCGGCTCGCTCTCGATCAACGGGGAGCGGATTTTGCTGTTCAAAGGCACCCGCGAGATCACTCCCGGCGGAAATCGCCGGCTGAATGTCCGGGACCTGAAGGAAGGCGAGACGCTTGGACTCCACGTCGAATACGTGCGCAGAGAGGAGCAAGACCTCGTCTTCGCCGTCTTCGTGGAACGCTCGCCGAAACCCCTCGAAGCGTCGCGGGCCGCGATGACGTTGAGCCAGTTGCAGGCGAGATCGCGCGCCGCCTCGATCTTCCTGTTTCCGCTGGTCGCCGGACTGATCGGATTGTGCATCGGCGCGGTCGACGGCCTGATCTGCCGCCTGCCCCGCCGAGCCCTGGTGTGCGGCGGCGTCGGCCTCGTTGTCGGGGTCACCGGCGGCTTCGTTTGCAGCATCCTCGCGAACCTCGCCTACGCGCCGCTGCACGATCTCGCGCTGCGCCAAATGGACAAAGGCGGCACGGCCCTCGGCGCCTTCGGGTTCCTCGTTCAAACCGTCGGCCGTTCGCTGGCATGGGCTTTGGCCGGCATGGCCATGGGACTCGGGCAGGGCATCGCCCTTCGCTCGCAACGCCTGCTGCTCTACGGCTTGTTCGGCGGCGTGCTCGGCGGCCTCTTCGGCGGCCTCCTGTTCGACCCGATCGACACCATCCTGCTGGGGCCGGATAAACCCAGCGCGCATCTGGCGCGACTGATCGGCTTTGCCGTGATCGGCCTCGGCGTCGGAGGAATGATCGGCGTGGTGGAACTGCTGGCCCGAGACGCCTGGCTGCGGATGACCCAAGGGCCGCTGACCGGCAAAGAATTCCTGCTGTTCAAGGACACGATGAACATCGGCGCGTCGCCACGCTCCGACCTCTACCTCTTCAACGATCCCTTGGTCGCGAAGCAGCATGCCGTCATTCGGGCCATGGGCGACGAATGCGAACTCGAGGCGCTGGAGACCACCTCGCCCGTGCTGCTCAACAACCGCCCGGTGCGCCGCGCGCGTTTGCGTCACGGAGACAACATCACCATCGGGCGGACCTCCTTTGTGTTCCAACGCCGGAAAGGCTGACCGCATGAGCGCAGACCCCATGCCCGCCGGCCCAAGCACCGGCTCCTGCCCGTTCTGCCTCGGGGCGCTGGGCGCCGATGAAGCGACCCACGGCTGCCCCGCATGCCGCGCCGTGCATCACAAGGAGTGTTGGGACGAAAACGGCGGATGCTCGGTCTATGGCTGCGCCTGCGTGCCCGCGGTCGAGGCCCGAAGCGCGCTGGAGGTGCCCGTCTCCTATTGGGGCCAGGAGCACAAGCCCTGCCCCGTCTGCCGCCAGGAGATCCTCGCGGCCGCCGTGCGTTGCCGGCACTGCGGTTCGACCTTCGCAACCGCTCGGCCGGAAAACAGCGCCGAGTTCGAACAACGCGCCGCCCTGGCCGACCGGTTGCCGGGAGTGCGCCGAATGGTCGTCGTTATCTTTGTCCTTGGCATACTCCCGGGCCTCTCGCCGATCGCCGCCGTCTGGGGCCTTGCCTGGGGCAAGACGAAGCAGGAGGACATCCTCGCCCTGCCGCCCATCTACGGCGCGCTGCACCGGATCGGCTTGGTCGCATCCTGCGCGCTCACCCTCGTCCTGATCCTGGTCATGGTGCTTTACGCGCTCGTGCGCGGAAGCTGATTGGCCCATCCGATTTTGCCCTCCATGCAAGCCCGCCTGCGCCGCCTTCACGCCGACCACGCCCAAGTCTCGGCCCGTTTCGCGAATCATCCGCGCATCCGTCTGCTGCAGGCGGACGGCACGCCTCCCGACAAATACACCGTCGAATTCCTGGTGCCGTCCTTGGTGCCGTCGGGCGAGGACGGCTGCTCTTTCGCCGACGCCCATCGGGCCGAGTTCTTCCTGCCTTTGGATTATCCGCGGCGTCCGCCCTTCTGCCGAATGACCACCCCCGTTTTCCATCCCAACATCGACCCGCAGAAAATCTGCATCGGCGATCATTGGAGCGCGGGACAATCGCTGGCGGAGATGATTACGCGGGTCGCCGAAATGCTCTGTTACCAGAGCTACAACGTGAAAAGCCCGCTCAACGCGGCGGCCGCGGCCTGGGCGGAGCTTAACATCGCGCGGCTCCCCCTGCTAAAAGAGGACCTTTCCGCCGCCTGGTGAGACGCGCGGCGCTTTGGAATTTTGGTGAACGGGCGGGTCCCTCCGCCCGTGGCTCGATCTTCAGGAAGCGGGGCAAGGACGCGCCTCCGCCGGGGGAAGTCTAAACGCCCAAAGTCCCAAACAAGGACAACAAAAAGCCCGCCCCCGCGTGACGCGGGAAGCGGGCTCATCGGCGCTAATCGCCTACGCTTGGGTCAGACGACCGGGGAGTCGCCGCCTTGGGAAGCGGGCTTGGCCGCCGGATTCGGCTTCACCATCTCGCCGCTCAGGTCCTTGTGGATCGCAGGGCCGTCCGCCTTCTTCGGCATATCGCCATGGGCTGCGGTCGCGGTCGCGACCGCGATCGCCGCCGCGGTCGGGAGCACCGTGCGCAGCGGGGATACGAGCGAACCCTCCTCGGCGCGCTCGGCGGAACGCTGCGCCGCGGCGATCGACTTGTGGTGATCGGCGTGCATGCCTTCCTCGAGGATGGACTGCGGCACGTCCTTCAGGCCCCAGATCAGACCGGTGTAAGAGAGAAGCTTGAGCCCGTAGTAGGTGAGGTCGATTTCCCACCAGTAGAACCCGTTGCGCGTGCAGCTCTGGTAACGATGGTGGTTGTTATGCCAGCCCTCGCCGAGGCAGATGATCGCCAGGATAAAACTGTTGCGCGAGTCGTCGTCGGTCTTGAAACGACGCTTACCCATCAAGTGGGCCATCGAATTGATGCAGGCCGTGCCGTGGAAGAGCGCGGTCGTGCTGACGAAGAAGCCCCAGATGAGCATCTGCCAGCCATTGGTGCCCAGCCCGGGCGCCCAGCGTTCGAGAGCCGCGCCCAGCCCCAACATGGAGGCGGCGAAAAGAATCGGCACCACGAGGTCGAAGCGATTGAGCCACACAAGCTCGGGGAACTTGGCCAAGTCCTTCACCTTCGAGTAGTCGGTGGGAAAATTGCGGCGCGAGGTGATCCAGCCGATGTGCGACCAAAGGAAGCCATGCACATGCGGTGAATGTGCGTCCTCGGGATCATCCGAGTGCTGATGATGATGGCGATGATGGTAGGCCCACCAGAGTCCGCCGCGCTGCACCGTGGTGGCGCCCCAGAGAGCCAGGAGAAACTGGCCGAAACGCGAGGTGGAGTAGGTCTTGTGCGAGAAGTAGCGGTGGTAGATGCCGGTCACCGCGAACATGCGCAGGAAGTAAAGGGCGACGGCCGCCCAAGCGGCGAAGGCGCTGACACCCACCCAAAGGATGCCCAAGCAGCCGAGGTGAAGAATCACAAAAGGCATGACGCGCACCCAGTCGACTTTGTCGGGCTCGTTGCGCATTTTCTCCGCCCCGTCAGGGCAGTAATCGGAATCCACCCACTGAACTACGGCAGTCTGAAGGCGGCGGAAGATAGACGGACGAACTGAATTTGCGGACACAGGAACTATAAGGGACGGAGTTATAAACGCGCTGAGAGCTGAATGAGACCGCCTAGCTTCTTCTTGCGACTCATTCACGCAAGCGGAGTTTCGCGATCATTCGCGCGAACCGTGAATCTACTCAGCCGGGATTACGCGATGCGCCCCAGAGCAGTTTCGCCTGCTTACGCTTCACGAACGGCTCGCGCGGGCGCCCACCCAATGTTTTGCGGACTTCGGATCGTCCTCCGCATCTTCGCGCCAAAGTCCGGCTCCCGCCGACGGGCTTCGTGCTCGTTTAAATAAGTCTGATCCCGGGGCTGTAAGCCGGATTATGTCCCCCGGCGTCTTGCGACACCGGATCGACGCTCATTTTTCTCCACGCCCGCCTCGCGACGAACGGGTTCCTCGGTGCCGCGCGTGCGGTTGCCCGACGCGCGCGACCTCTGGAATGCGGCATACCCGCGACTAATGGACGAGCCGCCCAGTCGCCTATTTTGCCTTGCACCGGACGGGGTTTACCCTGCCGCCGACCTCGCGGTCGGCGCGGTGGGCTCTTACCCCACCTTTTCACCCTTACCCATGAGTTTCCTCTCAGGCGGTATATTCTCTGTGGCACTGTCCGTCGACGCGCCTTGACGCGCGCCGCCTGAACTTGGCGCTCGCGCGCCTTGTCCAGCGTCCTGCCCTGCGGTGTCCGGACTTTCCTCTCCGACCGAGTCTCTGCCTGGCGCCGCGTTTCCGTGGCGCCGTGGGATGCGAAAGAACATCGGAGCGAGCATCCGCCCCGGGATCAGGCCACCACCCAATCGCCCCGCGCACCGCCGCACAACCGCCAATTCCAAAGTGGCACGAGCTTCCAGCTCGTGTGTGCCGGTCCGGCGTCTCGCCCGCTACATCCCCGACTCAATTCGTGTCCCAATACAGCACGCGTCCGCACTGGTCGCAGATGCCGAGTTTGAGCGGATCGGCGCTGCGCGAGCCCGACTCGGCCTCGCTGGAAACCTTGAGATGGCACCCGCCGCACTTGCCTCCGCGCAGCGGCACCACCGCCGGCCAATGTCTCACGGCCACGCGGTCGTAGACGCGCAACGGAATCTCCGGCACGCCCGTCCGCGCCGCCGCGATCGCGGCCTTCGCCTCGACCAGCTCGGCGGCCAGATTCTTTTCGCGATCGGCCAGCGTCGCGATGCGCGCCTCGTGCTGGGAAATGTTGCCCTTCAGCTTGGCCTCGGCGGCGGCGAAGCGCTTCTTCGCCTCGTCGATTTGAAACATGATGCCGAGCTCCTGCTCTTCGAGCGCGCCGATCGCCGTGGACATCGTTTCGATTTCCTTCCCCAGCGCCTGATACTCGTCGTTTTTCTTCACCGAGAGCTGCTGCGTGCGATACTTGGCGAGCTTCGTTTCCGCCGAACCGATCTCGGTTTCGAGGAGCTTTTTCTTCGTCTCCAGCTCGCGGAGCTCGTTTTTCGCCGCCTCGATCGCCGCCTTTTCGCCGGCGATCTCCTTCTCCACCCGCGCCCGGTCCCCGGGAACCGCAGCGAGCTGCTGCTCGAGCTGGCGACGACGGGCGTCGCGATCCTGCACCACGAGCAACTGGGTCAAAACAGCATGCGGCATGAACATCTGCATGCCCGCCCGCGCCCCCATTTCAACGTCCGATTACCCGCCACCCCACATCACTCACCCGCGACCCATATCACCGCGACCCGCGCCGATGCCCGGGCATTGGTCATTCATCCGAGCGCCGCGCTCAGATGTAATACATCTCGCCGCCCGACTTCGCCGCCAGCTTCTCCAAAGTGATCTCGCGGCACTTCGCCTCCAACACGCCGCGCACCTCGCGCCAGGCCTGCGCCACGCGCTTTCCCGACTGACCCTCGATGGCCGAACCGAGCTCCAACACGTCGCCCTCGATCAACGACACGATGTCGAAAAGCGTGATCTCCGCAGGGGGACGGGCCAGCGCGTAACCGCCCTGCTTGCCGCGGCGGCTCGTCACCAGACCGCCGTTGCGCAGCTCGCCAAGGATTTGGACAAGGTAGGTCGCGGGCACCGCCTCGATCGTCGCCAGCTCCTCGATGTGCGCGAGTTCCTCACGTCCGCGCTGACGCGCGAGCTGAACAAGCACACGACATGCGTAATCGACTTTGACAGAGAGTTTCACGGAAGGGCGGGGCGGTAAGGCGCCGCACCGTGGCGCCCCTCCCGCCCCTCCGCAAGCCCGCGCGTGGTTACGCTCAATGTCGCTACTCCACCACGATCAGAAGTTCCGGTGCATTCGCCGCCGACACGTCCGCAACAGGAAACTCCATCCCGCGCGAAGCCGCATGACCGGCGACCATGAATCGCAATCGTCCCGGCGGCAGATTCGTAAACCGAAACCGCCCCTCCGCATCCGTCTTCTCCTCGGCATGCGCCGCAGGGAGCCGCTCGCCCGCTTCGTTTTCCCAATCCGCGAAAAACGCCAAAGGCCGAACCCCCGAGACCGCGCCGCCATCCGCCCGCGCCACTCGCCCCGTCAACCGCAGCCCGGGCTTCACCGTCAGCACCCACGGTTCCGGCTCGTTTCCGGTGAACTTCGTCCGCACCGGTTGCCAATCCCGATCAAACGTCACGTGCAGATCGCAGGCCACCCCGTCCAAACGCCGCAGCCCTTCGATGCGAAACATCCCTTCGTCGTTCGTGCGGAAACTCGCCAAGTCCCAATTCTCGGAACCGGGATCTCGCCGGCCTACGCTCAGCCTGGTCCCCGCGACCGGCCCGTCCCCCGGCCCCGCCACACGCACGACGACCTCCTTCGCCGGATAGAACCGCAGCGCCACGTCCGCGACAGGCTTGGCCGCGGTCAACGTGATGGGCTCGGACTGCACCCGCCGTCCTCCATGAGTCGCGATAACCCGACGGCTACCGCCGAGGGACACCGATCCGAAGACGCCCTTGAAACTGCGCGCAAATTCATCGCGGTTCTCCAAACTCCGCACCGTCGACAAGGCGTCCGCCTCCGTCAGCACGACGCGGGCCCCGATCAAGGGAGTTCCATACTCGTCTCGCACCTCCACCCGGATCGCCCCCGCGGGCGAGAGCTTGATCGCCCGTCGCTGCACTCCGGCGCCCGCCTCGACCAAGAAGTCCTGCGCCTCCGCGATGTAACCCGGAATCTCCGTCTGCGACCGGACGCGCACACGCGTGCCCGGCGCCAAACCCGGGAGCTCGATCCGTCCGCCCTTCACCCTGTGGAACCGGTGGGAGACGACATTTCCGTCCTGATGGTCGCCGGTTCCCGGCGGCTCGATCGCAACCAGAAGGTTCCCATCGGGCACGGCGCCGCCGTCCGTCGCGGCGAGGTCGAGAACGACCCCGCGCCCGTGCAAGGCCCTCGCTTTGCCGGCCTCTCGCCAGTCGTCGGCCAACCACAACCATTCCTCGTCCATCACCAACTCCACATCGTCGCGATCTTTCTCCAGATTCACCTTCGCCCGGCTTCTCACCACGGGGATGCCCAGCACGAGTTCCCCTTCGGGCAGGTTGGAGAACGCGAACGCATATCCGTCGCGATCCCACTCCGGCAGCAACGACTCCAACGTGACGAGCACCGTCTCACCACTCTCGTGCCTGACCGCCCGCTGCACCCGCACGCACCGCTTGAACATCGGCTCCTCCGTCGCCCGCTCCAGGCGAACACGCCCGCTCAAACGCAAGCCGCCCTTCTTCAACGCCACGTCCAACACATCTCCCGAACGCGCCAGCAGCGCCTCGCTCACATAGCCGTCCCGATTGAACACATGCCCGTGAACCTCGTCGTCCTCCCACCCCGGCATCACGAAGCGGCCGTCCACATCGGTTCGCCAAAGCGAGGGCGGAAGGGGAAAATAGATAGCCGAATCCCACGGCTCGCGTAGCGAGATCGCCACGCCCGCGATCGGCTTTCCGTCCTCCGCGTCCACCACCCGCCCCGTGATCGTCCGATTCTTTGGCAAGACCCACTCCACCAGCTCCGCGCCGGGATGTCCTCGCCACGCGCGCCGAGCCGTCCGGCGCCCCACCGCCGTCGCTTCGAGTTCGTAAACAAACTCCGGGGCCACGTGCGGCAAAATCACGAGCCCGTCCGCGCTCGTGCGCAAAATCGCCTGCCGGTGTTCCAACCCGTGGTATTCGGTCCTGATTCGCACCGACACCGGCACATCGGCAAGCGGCGCGCCCGCCTCGTCTCGAACACGCAGCGTCAACGGTCGCCCCTTCCGTAAGGTCAGCGCCGGCATGACCAGCTCGCCTTCGCCTTCCACCGGCTCCCGCTCATACGCCACCGCGGGCGCCCAGCCCTCGGGCACCGCCAGAACCGACGCCAGGCCCAAGGGAACCTTGAGGCTCGCCCTGCCGTTCACCCACTCGAAACCCATGCTTGAAACGCCTCTTCCATTCGCGGCCAGATAAACACCCGGCACCCGCTCCGGCACCGAAGTTCCATCCTCCGTGCGCAGCTCGCTCACGAGAGTGACGGCCCGCTCCGGGTAGACCGGCTTCGACCAAGATCCGCCACGCGGACGCCCCGCCTCCATCGCCTCCTTCACCACCTTTGTTCGCTCCTGCGGCGACATCACTTGCGCCACGATTACCGGCGAAGCCGCGAACAACGCCGCATACGCCATCAGCGCGCCGATCACCAGCCACCCTCCCGGAGCCCAGTTCACGCGACTCGTCGCCGGCCGCCCCAGCAAACGCCCGATCCGCGCACGCAGATCGCCCGGCTCATGCCCGTCCGCCGCCAACACGCGGCTCCCCGCGGTCGGAGTCGAGGGCAAGGCCCCCGCCAGCGTCGCCAACGCTCGCGCATAGCCGAGCGAATCGCGCGTCCATTCCACCGCCAGATCGTCGCAGGCCCGCTCCCGCTCGCGCCGGATGTGCGAATTGAACGCATGCACCGCCGGATGAAAAAAGAACACCGCCTCCGCCACGCTCTGCAGCACGTTCAGCCAAAAATCCCGCCGCACCAGATGCGCCAGCTCGTGCGCCAGCACCGCCTCCACCTGCGCCGCCGGCAAGCCTGCCACAAAACCGGCGGGCAACAAAATTACCGGCGCCCAGCCACCGAGCACCTGCGGCACCCGCGCCAGACTCGTCTCGCCGATCCGCGGCAACCCGAGCCCCGGGGCGCAGCGCGCGCACAAGGCCGCGAAACGATCCCTCCACTCCGGCGAAAGTTCCACCAGCGGCACGCGCCGCAGCCGCCGCAGCGCCGCCCACTGCCGCGCATGACGCCCAAGCCCGAGCGCCACTCCCGCCGCCCACGCGCCCACCAGCCACGGCATCGCCGACCGCACGCGCTCCCGCCATCCTCGTTCATTGGAGGGCGGCGCTCCGTCGCCGCCGAGGCCGCGCACTTCCGCGCCCCCCATCATGCCGTCCGTCACCCGCGTCTCCGTCGCCAGTCCGGGCACGCTCTCCGATGAAATCTTCGCCACCGCCCCGACGCGCGTATCCGCCATCGCTCCCGCCTCCCGCCCCAACCATCCATAAGTCCCCGCAACCGACAGAACGAACAACAGCAACGCCCCGCCCGCCAGCCGCCCGCGCGCGCGCGGCGAGGTCAACCCCGGCCATGCGAGCGCCGCCTCGAGCAACAGCCACAACGCCGCCCCCTGCCACAGCGAGTGAAGCAGCGCCCACCCCAAGTCCTCGATCTGCGCGTGCGCGTTCATCGTTTGCCCCCCTCGCCCGTGCGTTTCCCGGCCTCCGCCTCCTCGATCAGTTCACGGATCGCCCGCAGCTCCTCCGTCGGCAGCGCCTCCTCGCGCAACGCGTGCAACACCAGATCGCGCGTCGAGCCGCCGAAAGCCTGCTCCGCCAGCGAACGCAACAAGCCGCGCTTCGTGTCCGCCTCGGCGATCGCCGCCGAGTAGACGTGCGTCACCTCGCGCGCGTCGCGCTTCACCAGCCGTTTCTCGAACATGATCTGGAGAAACTTCAGCACGGTGGTGTAGCCGGACTTCTGTCCGAGCTCGTTCCACACTTCGCGAACGGTCGAGGGACCGCGCCGCCACAAGACATTCAAGATCGACAACTCCGCGTCGGTCGGCGCGGGGACTTTTTTCGGGGCCATGCGCCAAAACCTACGATACATTTCGTATCAGTCAACGAAAGACTTCGTAGGCATGCGCGCCCCCCGATCCCCTTTCACGTCGCCCTCACGAAGGTCACGCCCGCGTCTCCTTTCGGTTACGTCGTCGCCGCCATTTTTCCGCCGTGTCGCTTGCGCCACGCCGCCGCCGCTTACGGCACCGAAGCTTTGCAATGCCCGCCTTGCGCCCCCCCTCGGCGATTCCGCTGGGTGAAGCGCGACCCGTTTTAGCGACCACCAACCGATCACCTCCGCGCCCATGCAAACCAGCCTCCGCACCCTCGGCCTCGCCGCCGTCTCCCTCGCCGGCCTCGCCGCCGCCCCCGCCGCCCACGCCTACGACGTCTGGGCCGTCAACACCGCCAACGAGCTCGTCCGCTACGACAACGCCGCACCCGGCTCCGCGCTCTCCTCGGCCGGCATCACCGGCCTCAGCGATATCAACGCCTGGGTCACCGACATCACCTTCGCCAACGGCTCCCTCTACGCCGTCGATAACAACGCCAACCTCTACACGATCAACACCGGCACCGGCGCGGCCACCCTCGTCTCCGCCACCTTCGCCCCCGCCGGCTACGATCTCGGCATCGCCTACGACTCCTTCACCGGCGGTCTCCGCGTCGTCACCGACGACGGCGAAAACTTCTCCGCCACCCTCGGCGGCGTCTTCACCGCCGGCTCCGCGGTCTCCGTCGTTTCCGGCTTCGGCGACGTGAATGAGGGCGCCTCCCTCGCCTTCGGCGGCGTCGCCATCGATATCGATTTCGGCACCGGCTACGCCTTCGACGCCAATCTCGACACCCTTTTCGTCACCAACGACGGACTCTTCGAGGTGTTCTCCACCGTCGGCGCCCTCGGCGGCGACTTCACCGCCATGGCCTCCTTCGACTTCGTCGATGGCAACACCCTCCTCGCCGCCCTCTCCACCGACGGCGTCAACTCCGGCCTCTACGCGGTGAATCCCGCCACGGGCCAGGCCGCTCTCGTCGGCAACTTCGGCACCGGCATCCAGGCCATCGCCGTCGATCCGAGCGCCATCCCCGAGCCCTCCAGCTTCGCCGCCCTCGCCGGCCTCGCCGTCCTCGGCCTCGCCGTCTCCCGCCGCCGGCGCGCCGCGCAAACGCGCCGCCGCCCTTCGTATCCATTCTTCACGACAGCGTTCCCTTTTCCCTCCCGACCAGACCAATCCACGACCATGCGCAACACCCTCCTCACCCTCGCCGCGTCCGGCCTCTCCGCCGCGACCGCGTTCGCCGGCTTCGTCACCTCCGAGCCCAGCTACATCAACGCCCCCGTCGGCGGCGACTACGAGTTCACCCCGATCGTCACCGTCGGCGACTACGTCCCGCGCACCGGCGGTTCGCCCGGGGATCTTTTCACCCTCACCGGTCTCCCCGACGCGATGGGCATCTACAAGGACCCCGTCACCCAGGAAAACATCCTCTTCGTCGCCCACGAGACCGGCGGCTCCGGCCTCACCACCCCCTATTTCGGCGGCACCGCGCTGAAGGGCGCCTTTGTCTCCCGCCTCGTGCTCGACTACACCGGCGGCGTCGTCTCCGTGACCTCGGGCGCGGTCGCCCACGGTGAATTGCTCAACGAAACCACCTTCGTCGCCGCCACCCCGCCCACCTCCGGCGCCGCCTTCACCCGCTTCTGCTCCGGCTCCTTCGCCGGCCCGGCCCACGGCATGGATCGCCCCATGTTCATCACCAACGAGGAGTCGGCCTCCGGCACCTATGATGCCAACGGCGCCCAGACCGTGGCCATCATCGACGGCAAGATGCACATGCTGCCCGACCTCGGTCGCATCGCCCGCGAGACCACGCTCGTCATGCCCCGCCGCGATGCCATCACCGCCATCATCTCCACCGAAGACGAAGGCACCCCGTCCTACGTCTATCTCTATGTCGGCCAGAAACAGCGCCGCTCCGCCGACGTGCTCGCCAAAAACGGCCTCGTGAACGGCAAGATCTACGTGCTCGCCGGCCGCGCCGCCGACGCCGGCAAGGACGAGTCCTCCTTCACCACCGGCACCGCCCAGATGCAGTGGATCGAGATCCCCGGTGCGGCCGCCCTCACCTCCGCCCAGCTCGCCACCCAGGCGGGCGCCGTCGGCGGCTTCGGCATGGTTCGCGTCGAAGACACCGAGTTCGATCCCCTCGCCCCCACCCGCACCTTGTTCGTCGCCTCCACCGGCGGCAGCGGCGTCAACCGCCTGGGCCGTCTCTACAAGGTGAACTTCAACCCGACCAACCCGGTCGCCAACGCCACCATGGATGTCGTCTATAATGCCGACCTCATGGTCACCCCCGGTGGCACCTACTCCGGCGCCCTCGTCGGCGGCACCTACTCCGGTGGCGACATCAACGTCGGCGTCGATTTCCCCGTCTCGGTGGACAACATCGCCGTCACCGCCGACGTCATCGTCATCCAGGAAGATCGCAACAGCCCCGCCGACGCCGTCTTCGCCAAATACGCCCGCAACGGCGGCCTCTGGACCCTCGACCGCAACAACGCCTACGCCGCCAAATACCAGGGCGACTTCAACTACGCCTACACCAACACCCGCGACGGCGTCACCCGCACCGCCGGTCTCTGGGAGTCCTCCGGCGTGATCGACGCGTCCGCGCTGTTCGGCCCCGGCTCGTTCATCATCAACGTCCAGGCCCACGGCTCCAGCCCGTCCCATGACCGCAGCAACGTCGCCATCCCCACCGGTGGCACCTACACCAAGGCCCAGGCCAACACCCTCTTCGGCGAGGACGGCCAGGTGCTCCTCATGAAGCTCAAGCCCTGATCGGCGTAAGTCCTCCGCGACTGCCTGATTAGCATTGTATCCGGTCGGGCCCTACGGCCCGGCCGGATATTACGTTTTCCGCGCCTGCCTTCGCCTCGATGTCCGCCGCCCCTCTCGCTCCCGCGCTTTTCCTGCTCGCCGCCGCTCTCGCCGCCGCCTTGGCCGGCGCCATTGCGCAGCCCTCGCCATTGCTCGCCGCGCTCGTCGCCTGGTGCGCCTGGACGAGCGCCCTCGCCCTCGGCTGGACGTCCACGTCCCCGGGCCGCTTCCGCCGCGCCCTGCGCCGCACCGCCCTCGCCGCGCTGCTCGTCCTCACCGCCGTCGCCCTTCTCCGCGCCTTCTCTTTCTTTCAGGTTTCAGGTCTCAGCGCTCATCCTTCTGCTCTCCTTCCCCTCCTCGTCCTCGCCGCCTTCGCCGGCTTTTTCCTTCAAACCTACGCCGGCCTCCGCGCCGTCTCCACCACCGCCGGCCCCATCGCTTGGGCACCCGCTTTCTCCGCCGCCGTCCTTCGCGCTACCACGCTCGCCGCCGCCACCCTCGCCTCGCTCCTCATCGCCCAATCGCGCTTCGGTTTTCACCTCCACCGACCCACGGCATGGACGCTCGCCGGCCTCGTCTCCGTCTGGGCCTTGGAAACCCTTCTCCGCGCCGCCGCCCGCTCCTTCCAACCCGCCCGCCACGCGCGCCTCCTTCCTCCGCTCGGCGGCTCCTGGTTGCTCGTCCCCTTTCTCCCCGCGCCGCTCCGCACCACTTGGCAAAACCCACCCGCCTCCGACGCGCCCACCCTCGCCCTCGCCGATCTCTGGTTCATTCCCACGCTCCGCCGCCTGCTCCTCCCTCTCGTCGCCAGCGCCGCCGCGCTTCTCTGGCTTTCGTCCACGCTCCACGAGGTCCCGCACGGCGGCCTCGGCCTCGAAACCCGCCTCGGCCGCGCCACCGCCGCACCGCTCGCGCCCGGTCTGCACGCCACCTGGCCCGCGCCCTTCGCCTCCGTGCAAGTCCTCCCCGCCGAGCGCCTCCAATCCGTCGTCCTCGGCGCCGCGGCCGACACCGGCAAACCCATCCTCTGGGAACGCGACCACTACATCGACGAAGAGGCGCGCCTCGTCGGCGGGGGCGAGGAGCTTCTCACGCTCTCGGTCCCGATTTTTTACCACATCCGCGATCCCCTCGCCTACGCCCGCCACACCGGCGACGCCGCCCGCCTCGTGCGCGATCTCGCCGACCAGATTCTCCAGACCGAGACCTCCCGCCTCCCCGCCTTCGCCATAATGACCGCCGAGCGCGAGCGCCTCTCCTCCACGCTCCACGCCCGCCTCCAGGCCGAGCTCGACCGCCGCCAAACCGGCCTCGCCATCGCCTTCGTCGCCCTGCGCGACATCCATCCGCCCGTCGCCGTCGGGCCCGCCTACCAGGACGTCGTCAGCGCCCTCGAGGACCGTGAAACCTACCGTCACGAGGGCGAGCGTCTCCGCGCCGAGACGCTCCCGCGCGTCTCCGGCGAAGCCGCCAAACTCCGCACCG
>CAMLQS010000014.1 GCA_946482165.1 uncultured Verrucomicrobiota bacterium
TCCAGCTTCGCAGCCGCGTTCGCCTTCACCTCGAGGCCGGCTCCCTCATCCAGTTTTCCCGGGATCACACCCTCTACCCGATGCGCGTGTTCGACGCGCGCGGCGAAAAATCCGTCCACACCACGTCTCCGATATCCGGGGAAAAAATCGATGACGTCGCCATCACCGGCTCCGGCGTGATCGACGGCGGCGGCGACGCTTGGCGCCTCGTGAAGAAGCCCAAGACCACGGAACCCTTCTGGAAGTCCCTCGTCGCCTCCGGCGGCGTGCTCAACGCCAAGGGCACCGAGTGGTGGCCCAGCCAGGCCGCGATGGATGGCGCCGCCGCGACCGACGCGTTGGAAGCCGCGGGCTCGCTCGAACTCTCCGCCTACGAACCCTACCGCGTTTATCTGCGTCCCCGCCTGCTCCGCCTGCTCGATTGCCGCCGCGTGCTCCTCGAGGGAGTCACCTTCCGCAACGCCCCCAACTGGACCCTGCACCCTTGGCTCTGCGAGGATGTCACTCTGCGCGATCTGAAGATCTTCAACGATCGCTGGGCGCAAAACAGCGACGCCCTCGACATCGATTCCTGCCGCCGCGTCCATGTGCGCGACTGCATCGTCGACACCGGCGACGACGGCCTCTGCATCAAATCCGGCATCAACGAATCCGGCCGGCGCCTCGGAGTCCCCACCGAGGACGTTTTGATCGAGAACTGCGTCGTCTACGAGGGCCACGGCGGCTTCACCATCGGCAGCGAAATGTCCGGCGGCGTGCGGAACGTGCTTGTTCGCAACTGCACCTTTATCGGCACCGCCCTCGGCCTCCGTTTCAAGACCGCCCGCGGCCGCGGCGGCCTCGTGGAGAACATCCACATCCGCGGCATCCGCATGAGCTCCATCGAGGGCAGCGCCATCGACTTCAACTTCTTCTACGCCGCGAACGGAAAACCCGCCGAAGCCGTTCCGCAGCCCAACGAGGGCACGCCCGCATTCCGCAACATTCTCTTCGAGGACATCGTCTCCCGCGGCTCCAAGGCCGCCTTCACCCTGCGCGGCCTGCCCGAAATGCCGCTTCGCGACATCAGCTTCCGCGACGTCGACCTCTCCGCCGGCACCGGCGCCGACCTCGCCTACGCCGAGCGGATATCCTTCGAGCGCGTGCGCATCCGCGCCACCGAGGGCGAGGCCGTCAAGACCACCGAGGTGAGAGACTCGCGCCTCGAGACCGTCCCATGAATCGCGCCCGTCTCGTCCGCTCTCCAAAAACGCTGCTCCCGCTGTTCGCGGGCTTCGCGGTTTTGGTCGCGGGTTGCCAGGCTCCCGGTCGAGCGCCGCTTCCCGAGACGACGGCGCGGGCCTCGTCCCGCTTCCTCAACGAGCCGCTCATCACGCATCGCTACGCCGCGGATCCCTCGGCCCACGTTTTCGACGGACGCATTTATCTCTACCCGTCGCACGACATCGACGCCGGCATCACCGACAAGACGGATGGCAACCACTACGCGATGCGCGACTACCACGTCTATTCGCTCCCGCGCATCGGCGGCCCCGTCACCGACCACGGCCGCGTCTTCGGGATCGAAGACGTGCCGTGGGCCGGCCGCCAGCTCTGGGCGCCCGACGTCGCCCGTGCCAACGGCCGCTATTACTTCTATTTCCCCGCGCGCGATAAATCGGAAGTCTTCCGCATCGGCGTGGCCGTCGGCGATTCGCCCGCCGGCCCCTTTCGCCCCGAACCCGCGCCCATCGACGGCGCCTTCAGTATCGATCCCGCCGCTTTCCGCGATGACGACGGCGCGCACTACCTCTACTTCGGCGGCATCGATGGCGGGCAACTTCAAGACTGGACGGGCGACGACCACACGCCCGACGCGCCTCCGCTCGCCCAAGACGCGCCCGCCGCCTCCCCGCGCGTCGCCCGCCTGCGCCCCGACATGCTCGGCCTGGCCGAGCCGGCACGCGAAGTTCGCCTGCTCGACGAAGCCGGCCGCCCCCTCGCCGCCGGCGACGAGGCCCGTCGCTTTTTCGAGGGCGCCTGGGTTCACAAGCACAAGGGCGTTTACTACTTTTCCTACTCCACCGGCACCACGCACCAGATCTGCTACGCGACCGGCGCCTCCCCCTACGGCCCGTTCACCTATCGCGGCGTGATCCTGAAACCCGTCCAAGGCTGGACCACGCACCAGTCCATTGTTCGTATTACGAACAAGTGGTATTTGTTTTATCACGACAGCTGGCTGTCGGGGAAGAGCAACCTCCGCAACGTCAAGGTCGCCGAGCTGCGCCACCTGCCAGACGGCTCCATCGAGACCATCGACCCAATTCGCGATCGTTAGGATTCCGCGCGTTTGTCTCACCCCTCGGCGACATCGTTCCGCGCCGTTCCTCGCGCCGACCAATCTCTCAGCCCCGCCACTCTCCCGACCTCCCCATGCTCTTCCCCCGCCTTGCCCTCGCCTGCGTCGCGCTCGCCGTCCTGGTCCCCGTCCACGCCGCGGAGACGTTTCCCTTCCGCGACCCCGACCTTCCCCTCGGGCAGCGCGTCGACGACCTCGTTTCCCGGCTCACCGTCGAAGAGAAGATCGGCCAGACCATGATGGGCGCCGCCGAGGTGCCCCGCCTTGGCATCCCGCGCTACGACTGGTGGAACGAGGCGCTCCACGGCGTGGCGCGCAACGGCGTCGCCACCGTTTTCCCCCAAGCGATCGGTCTCGCCGCCACGTGGAATCCCGAGCTGCACCAGCGCGTTGCGGAGACGATCGCCACCGAGGCGCGGGCCAAAAACAACGAGGTGCTCGCGAAATCCGGCGGCCACACAAAGCGCTATCAGGGCCTCACCATCTGGTCGCCCAACATCAACATCTTTCGCGACCCGCGCTGGGGCCGCGGCCAGGAGACCTACGGCGAAGATCCCTTTCTCACCAGCCGCCTCGCCGTCGCCTTCGTGCGCGGCCTCCAAGGCGACGACCCTCGCTACCTGAAAACCGTCGCCACCGTGAAGCACTACGCCGTGCACAGCGGCCCGGAGCCCGCGCGCCACCGCTTCGACGCCGTCGTGGGCGAGCGCGACCTCTGGGAAACCTATCTCCCCGCCTTCGAGGCCGGCATCCGCGAAGGCGGCGCCACCTCGCTCATGAGCGCCTACAACGCCGTCAACGGCACCCCCGCGCCCGCCCACGTCGAGCTCCTCCAAAAGATTCTCCGCGAGCGCTGGGGCTTCTCCGGCGCCGTCGTCGGCGACGTGGACAACGTAGCCGACATGTGGCGCAAAGGCGCGCACGGCTTCTCCCCCGACGCCGCCTCGGCCAGCGCAACCGCGATCAAGGCCGGCAACGACCTTTGCAGCGGCAAGACCTACGAGGCTCTCTCCGAGGCGCTGAAGCGCGGTCTCGTCACCGAGGCCGATATCGACGTCGCCCTCCGCCGGCTCCTGACCTTGCGATTCCGCCTCGGCCACTTCGATCCCGCGGAGCGAGTTCCCTACCGCGCCATCCCGGCCTCGGCCAACGATAGCCCGGAGAACGACCGCCTCGCGCTCGAGGCCGCGCGCCAGAGCCTTGTTCTCCTCAAGAACAACGGCTCGCTGCCGTGGGACGCGAAGAAGCTCAAAACCGTCGCGGTCATCGGCCCCACCGGCGCCGAGGAATCCGTCTTGCTCGGCAACTACGCCGGCACGCCCAGCCGCAAGGTCACGCTCGCCGACGGCCTTCGCGCGAAACTCGAATCGCAGGGCGTCAAAGTGCTCGTCGAGCCCGGCGTTCCGCTCGTGAAGGGCTTCCGCATGAGCGGCAAACCCTTCCCCGAGGGCGCGCTGTTCGCCGACGCCGCCCGCACCAGGCCCGGGCTGGGCGCCGAGGTCTTCGCCCACGCCAGGCAAGACTCCAAGAATCCTCTCGTCGAAGGTCGCCAGGTGTCCACCCGAACCGACGCGCAAGTCGACTTTCAGTGGGACGAGGCGCAACCCGTCGAAGGTATTCCGATTGCGAATACAGGCGCCCGATGGACCGGCGTGCTCGTCCCGCCTGTTTCCGGCGAATACCTGCTCGGCGTCGTCGCCGAGGGCGCGGTGCGCCTCTATATCGACGAAAAGGCCGTCATCGACTCCTGGCGAAAAGACCCCGAGCGGCCGCTCAGCACGACGATGCAACTCGAGGCCGGCCGCGTCTACGCCGTCCGCCTTGAATACGTGCAGCTCACCCCCAAGGGCCGCATCCAGTTCGGCTGGATAGCCCCCGGCCAGGACGACGGCCTTGCCCGCGCCCACGCCGCCGCTCGCGAGGCCGACCACGTCGTGCTTACCCTTGGCATCACCCCCGACCTCGAGGGCGAATCCATGAGCGTCACCGCGGAAGGGTTTTCCGGAGGCGACAAACTCACGCTCGACCTGCCCGCCACCCAGCGCGAGCTGCTCGCGAAAGTCGCCGAGTTGAAAAAGCCGACCGCCATCGTGCTCACCACCGGCAGCGCCATCAACCTGGACGACTCGCAAGCCGACGCCGTCCTGCTCGCCTGGTATTACGGCCAGCGCGGCGCCGACGCCGTGGCCGAAACGCTCCTCGGGGAATACAACCCCGCCGGTCGCCTGCCGGTGACCTTCTACCGCAACACGGACGGCCTGCCCGCCTTCGAGGACTACGCGATGACGAATCGCACCTACCGCTACTACGCCGGCAAGCCGCTCTACGCCTTCGGACACGGCCTCAGCTACACGAGCTTTGACTACGAAAAACTCACGTTGGCGGCGGACTCGCTCACGCCCGCCGATACCGCGATCGCCCGCGTCACCGTGACCAACACCGGCAAACGCGACGGCGACGAGGTCGTGCAAATCTACGCCACCGCGAAAAGCTCGCCCGTGCCGATGCCGCTTCGGCAGCTCGTCGGCTTCGGCCGCGTCACGCTAAAGGCCGGCGAAACCAGAACCGTCGAAATCGCCGTTCCCGTCGAGCGTCTGCGCCGCTGGGACGAGTCCGCCGACCGCTACGTCGTCGATCCGGGCACCTGGCATCTCGACGCCGGTCCCGCCTCCGATCGCCTCCCGCTCCGCTCCGAGCTGCAGGTTTCCGCCAACTAGTCTGCAATCATCAACCGCCATGTTATCCCTCGCCCCACGTCTTCTTGCACGGTTCGTCCCGCTCTTCGGCATAGCCCTCCTCGCGGCTTGCGCCCTGTCCGCTTCCCGCGCGGCCTCCGCCCCGGCCGCGCCGCTCCACATCGTGCTCGTCGGCGACTCCACCGTCACCGACAACGCCGGCTGGGGCCTCGGCTTCAAACAGTTCCTCGGCGACGGTATCACGTTGACCAATACCTCCCGCGGCGGTCGCAGCTCGATGAGTTTCATCCAGGAGGGCTTGTGGGAAAAGGCCCTCGCGCTCAAAGGCGACTACTACCTCGTCCAGTTCGGCCACAACGACGAGCCCGGCAAGCCCGGCCGCTCGACCACGGAAGAGGAATACCGCGGCTACATGGAGCGCTACGTCGACGAGGCCCGCGCCGCCGGCGCCAGACCCGTGCTCGTGACCTCGCTCGTGCGCCGCCAGTTCAAGACCAAGGACAACCCGCACAAGATCACCTCCAGCCTCGACAGCCGCGCCGAGATCGTCCGCGCCATCGCCCGCGAGAAAGACGTCCCGCTCGTCGAGCTCCACGACCGCAGCCTCGAACTCTGCGAAAAACTCGGTCGCGACGGCTGCCTCGTCTTCAGCCCGCCCAAGGAAAACGGCCAGTTCGACGGCACCCACCTCAACGCCGAGGGCTACGTCCTCTTTGGCCGCCTCGTCGCGGAGGAGCTGCGCCGCGTCGCGCCCGAACTCGCCCCGCGTCTCCTCGCCGAGCCGCGCAACGCCAAGCCCTCCGCCGCCGAGAAGCGTTACGATGCCGTCGTCGCCTTCGACGGCTCCGGCACTCACACCACCGTGCAGGCCGCCATCGACGCCGCGCCCTCCTCCGCCACGGCCGCCAAGCCCCACCGCATCCTCGTGAAGTCCGGCGTCTACAAGGAGCACGTCGTCATCCCCGCCGGAAAACCATTCATCCATCTCCTCGGCGATTCCGGCGAGGCCGAGCGCACCGTCATCACGATGGACACCAACGTGAAGACGCCCGCCCCCGGCGACTCGGGCAAGACGCTCTCCACCCCCGACAGCGCGACCGTGCTCGTGCAGGCCGGCGATTTCACCGCCGAGAACATCACCTTCGAAAACACCACCCCGCGCGAAGCCCGCGTCCAGGCCCTCGCCTTCTACGTCACCGGCGACCGCGCCGCGCTGCGCCGCTGCCGCTTCCTTGGCTGGCAAGATACGCTCCGGGCCGACTCGCCGAAAGGCGGCCCGGCGTCGCGCCAGTATTTCGCCGAGTGCTACGTCGAAGGCCACGTCGACTACATTTACGCCGCCGGAACCGCCGTCTTCGACCGTTGCCGCATCCACTCCCGCGCCGACGGCTACATCACCGCCGCCAGCACGCCCGAGAGCGTGCCTTTCGGCTATGTCTTCCTCGATTGCACCATCACCACCGCGTCCGAGGTGGCGAAGGGCGTCTACCTCGGACGCCCTTGGCGCCCCTACGCGGCGACCGCTTTTCTGCGCTGCGATTTCCAGGGCAAGATCCTCCCCGAGGGCTGGCACAACTGGGGGAAGACCGAGAACGAAAAGACCGCCCGCTACGCCGAGTATAAGAACACCGGCCCCGGCGCCGACACCGCCCGCCGCGTCGCCTGGGCCCGGCAGCTCACCGACGCCGAGGCCGCCGCCTACACCGTGAAAAACATCCTCGGCGGCGCCGACGGCTGGGACCCCGCCTCCACTCGTTAGAAACAGCCCCTGCCCGCGCTCCGACGCATTGCCCGTCGTTTCTCGCCACCACCGCGCGTCGGGTTTTCCGCGACTCATGCGCCCGCCTCCTCACCCCGCTGTTTCCCATGAAACCCCTTCTAGCCGCCCTCCTGTTCGCGAGCTCGATTCCCGCCGTCAGCCTCGCCGATCCGGCCGCTCCGACGCCGCCCGCCGCTCAAGCGGCCGACGGGACATACGACGCCATCGTTTCGACGGAAAAATCCGCGAAGTTCAAAACCATCCAGGAGGCCGTAGACGCCGCGCCCGACAACGCCACCACGCCCTACGTCATCCTCGTCAAACCCGGCCGTTACCGCTGGCAGCAAACGTTCATCCCGAAGTCCAAACGCTTCATCCATCTCGTCGGCGAGGATCCCGGCACCACGTTCATCAGCTATCACCTCAACGTCTACGAAACGCTGAAGGATCGCCGCATCGAGAAATTCGAGGGCACCACGCTGATCGCCCTCGGCGACGATTTCCGCGCGGAAAACCTCACCTTTGAAAACACCTCCGGCGACCACGGCCAGGCCATGGCGCTGCGCATCGACGGGGACCGCGCCGTCGTCCGCAACTGCCGCCTGCTCGGCTGGCAGGACACGCTCCTGGTGAACAGTGGCCGCCATTATTTCCGCGACTGCCACATCGAGGGGCGCGTCGACTTTATCTACGGCTCCGCCACCGCCGTCTTCGAGAACTGCGAGATCCGCAGCAAGGCCGGCGGCCACGTCACCGCCGCCAGCACGCCGGCCGAGCAGCCCTTCGGCTTCGTCTTCCTGCGCTGCCGCCTCACCGGCGACGACACGCCGTGGGATCCCCACGCGCCGCCCGCCAAACGCCGTCCGCTCGCCACCCTCGGCCGCCCTTGGCGCCCGCACGCCGCGGTCGCGTTCATCGAGTGCGAGATGGGCGACCACATTTTGCCCGCCGGCTGGAATAACTGGCGCAAGGAGGAGAACGAAAAGACCGCGCGCTACGCGGAATACAAATCCTCCGGCCCCGGCGCCAACCCCGCCGCCCGCGTCGCCTGGTCCCGCCAGCTCACCGACGCCGAAGCCGACGCCTACACTGCGGAGTCGGTCCTCCGCGGCGCCGACGGCTGGTCCCCCCGCGATCCCGCGCCCGCCCCCTGAACCATGCGGACCCGTCCCGCCGTCCAAGGGGCCGCCGCAGGTGCATCGCAATTCAACAATGCGAGCACAGCATCCGTTGTCGTTGAGGCTAGCCTACGCTGGACTTCGCACGCTTTACCCCACCCCCGGACGCTTCCTCGACTCCACCCCGTTTCGACAGGCGAGCTGCATAGCACCCCTGTCGGTGCATGACCCAGCTCGGCAACCCGTTACCTTTCAAGACCTACACATGAATCCCAGCCCCCACCGCCCCCGTTTGGCCGCCGCCGCGTTAGCCCTCGCGGCCTGCTTCACCCCCGCCTCGCTCCACGCCGCGGATGCCACCGTTTTCCAAACCTCCTTCGGCGGCGATGTGTTGGTGATGCCCACCGCCAGCTCTCCCGCGCCCTCGCCCGGCGCCATCACGCCCACCGGCACCAACTGGTATGTCATGTCCTCCAAGGACGGACGCGCGTCCAGCTTCAGCGGCGGCTTCATCGTCACCTACGCGGCGACCTCGTCCGCCGCCGGCGTGCAGGGAGTGGCCCGCTTCACCACCAACCCGATCTCGCTCGCCGCGGTCGGAGACTCGATCACCGCCAACGCCACGGTCTACACGAACAAGGTCCAGAATCTCTCGCTTGGCCTCTACGCGTCGGGAGGCGTCGATCCGCTCTCGACCCTCGCCAACGGCGGCCTCTCCGGCACCGTCCACACCGGCACCGTCACCGACGGCACCCTGGCCTGGAAAGGCTATCGCGCCCGCGCCACGACCAATGCCGTCGCCGGCTCCATCGTCGCCCGCAGCCCCCAAACCACCCTCACCCAGGCCAATTTCGACGTCGCCGCCGTCAACACGGGCGACTTCGCCAATCCACCCCCGACCAGCATCGGAGTGGTTGCCGACTCGGCCAGCCCACTCGTGTTTGCCGATGGCTTTGGAAGCGAATACCGCCTCGCCTACACCATCACGCGCTCCGCCGCCGACGCGCTGACCATCAGCTACTCGATCAGCGACACCTCGAACACCGTTCTCTATTCGATCTCCGGCACCACCTCCACTGCGGGCGCCCTGCCCTCGGCGGTCACCTCCGCCTTCGACGCGATCGCCCTCGGCACGCGTAACGATGCCAGCGCCGGCAATTCCATCTCCCAGCTCTGGATCACCAACCTGTCGGTCACCGCGAAGAACTCCGATGTCGCGCTGATCACCGACCAGCCGCTGAATCAAAACTGGGTGGCAAGCGCGGCCGGATCGATCTCCGTCACCGCGACCGGCGCCTCCCCGCTCAGCTACCAGTGGTATAAGGACAGCTCGCCTCTCTCCGGCGCGACCTCCGCCACCTATACCGTTCCGAGCCCCTCCAGCGCAGACAACGGCACCTACTACGTCGTCGTCAGCAACGCCTACGGCAGCTCCACCAGCGCCAACGCCACCGTCAACTTTACCTCGGCCTCGGCTCCATCGATCGCCACCCAGCCGACAAACCAAACCGTAAACGAAGGCGAAACGCTTACCCTTTCCGCCTCGGCCAACGGTGCGCCGACCCCGAGCTTCCAGTGGTATAAGGTCGGCGTGGGCGCCATCTCCGGCGCCACCCAGCCCACCTACACCGTCGCCGCCACCAACGCCGCGACCGCAGGCTCGTATTACGTCGTCGCCACCAACGGACAGGGCAGCCCGGCCACGAGCGACACCGTGACCGTCACGATCAATTCCACCGCCCCCGCCATCGTCACGGAGCCGACCCCGCCCACCCTCAATGTCGGCCAAGGCATCGCCCTCACCGTGACCGCCAGCGGCTATCCCGCCCCCACCTATCAATGGTATAAGGGCGCGCAGCCCTCCGGCACCCTCATCTCCGGAGCCGTCGGCGCCTCCTACACTGTCCCCTCGGCCACCACCGCCGATGCCGGCACCTACTACGTCGTCGCCACCAATCTCTACGGCAGCGCCACCAGCGCGGACACCCCCGTGATCGTGAACGTCGTCCCGCCGTCCATCACCACCGAACCCTCCAGCACCACCGTCACGCTCGGCCAACCCGCCAGCTTCTCGGTCGTCGCGGAAGGCTCCGCCCCCCTCTCCTACCAATGGTATAAGGGCGCGGTCGGCAGCGGTGCGCCCATCGATGGCGCCACGTCGGCCTCCTATACCATCAATCCGACCATCGGCTCCAGCGCGGGCGATTATTACGTGGTGGTGAACAACGAGAGCGCCACCCCCGCCACCTCCGCCGCCGCCACGCTCTCCCTCGTCGTCACGGAAAGCACACCCGTCCTCTCCACCAACTTCGCGCAGGACACCATCCACGCCGCCAGCCCCGTCGTCGACGCCACCCGCACCAACTGGTATGTCATAGCCAGCAAGGTCGCGACCAACTCCAACGTCGGTGACGATCCCGCCACCACCGAGGTCGTCGAAACTCGTCCCCTCACGCTCACGATCAATGCGGCCACCACCTCCGGTCTCTACCAGACCGCCACGGTGTTCGCCCCCGGCCAGGCCCGCAGCCTCTCCCAGATCGGCAGCTCCCTGCGCGCCACCATGACCTTCGTGCCGCGCAACCTCTCCACCTTCGGAGTCGGCCTTTTCAATTCCGGCGGAGTGCTCCCGCACACCACCCACAACAGCGGTCTCGCCGCCGAAACTCTCCTCGGCGGAACCACCGACATCACCGGCGGCGTCCAGGAATGGGTCGGATACCGCTCCGCCATCTTCGCCTCCGGCGGGACCATCGCGCACTTCGTGAACCGCCTCCCCCAGACCAACTCGCCCACGACCAACCGCACCCAAGATCTCGTCGTTCCCGGCACCTCCGCCTCCTACGGCACCCCGGCCGGAACCACGGTCGGCACCGCCACCAACAGCCAGGCCACGAACTTCGCCTTCACCAGCGACGCCGAATACACCCTCGTTTACGAGATCACCCGCTCCGCCGCCGACAGCTACGCCCTGGCCTTCCGCCTCTACAGCGGCGCCAGCGCCACCGGCTCCCCCGTGTTCTCCACCACCGCCACCACGACCAACGCCGCCACGCTCCCCTCCGCCGTCACCAGCTCCTTCGACAGCTTCGCCTTCGGCGCCCGCACCACCAGCAACGCGTCCATTCCGCAAATCGTCGTGAGCTCCCTCGCCATCGCACACTCCGTCCCGGTCGCAGCCATCGCCCCCGCCATCACCACCCAGCCCACGGACCAGACCGTCGCCTCCGGCGCCACCCTCACCCTCACGGCCGCCGCCTCGGGCTCTCCCACCCCGACCTACCAGTGGTATCGCAACGAGGACCCGATCTCCGGCGCCACCTCGGCCACCTACACCGTCCTCGAGGCCTCGTCCGCCGACGCCGGCAGCTACAAGGTCGTCGCCACCAACGCCGTCGGCTCCGCGACCAGCAACGCGGTCGTGGTCACCGTCGGCTCCGCCTCCACGCCCTACGAGACATGGTCCTCCGCCCAAGGCCTCACGACCGGAGTGAACGACGGCGCCACCCAGGACCCCGACGGCGACGGCGTCGTCAATCTCCTGGAATTCGCCCTCGGCGGCAACCCGCTCTCCGCCGCCTCCGCTCCCCTCCCCGTCGTCGCCCGCAGCGGCGCCAACCTCACCTTCACCTACGACTTGGAGACCGCGGCCGCCGGCCAATTCGCCTTCACCGCCCAGTCCTCCACCGACCTCGCCACCTGGACCGCCGTCGTCCACGGCAGCGGCGGCGCCACGATCTCCACCAGTGCGCTCGACGCCGACACCAACCGCGTCGTCGTCACGCTGCCCGCCTCTTCGCCGCGCCTCTTCGTCCGCCTCCACGTCGCGGCCCTCCCCTAAACCCGCGTCCCTCGCGCCCGGCGCCTCCCCGCGCCGGGCGCCTGCTCCCCCCATCTTCCCCAGCCCGCCATGCAACCCACCTCCTCCTGCGCGGCCCGCGCCGCCCGGCGCTCCGGTTTCACGCTCATCGAGCTTCTCACGGTTATCGCGATCATCGGCATCCTCGCGGCCATCCTCATCCCCACGGTCGGCGCCGTTCGAACCAAGGCCAAGACGCTGCAATGCGTTTCCAAGCTCCGCGGCTGGGGCCAGGCCGTCCGTCTCTTCGCCAACGATAACCGGGGCAACGTCCCGCTCCTCATCAACCTCTCCGGCGACGAGAACATGCGCTTTTACGACAGCTATTTTCCGAAGGGGAACGACGGGGTGACCAACAACATCCATCAAACCGACTTCTACTCCGTCTGCCCTGCGATCGACCGCTCCGGCCAAACCTCCGACGACACCAACCGCCGCTACTACAACTTTCTCCGCCCCACCGGCTACAAAACCGCCAAGAGCGGCACAAATTTCTGCCAACGCCTCATCGGCAAAGACGTCGCATATGTGACGATCGAGTCGGTCAGGAACCCCAGCCGACTCTTCCTCATGATGGAGCAGCTTCCCGGCAGCGACGCGCCCATCGACGGCGGCAACTACATCACCGAGCTCACCACCAAGGTGAAGCCCATCATGATCAACAACAACACCGCGCTCATCCGCCACAACGGCTCGAGCAACGTGCTGCTCTTCGACGGCTCCATCCGCGGCATGCGCTTCAGCGATCTCGAATGGAAGCCCGGCTCCGGCGCCATCACCGGCGACCCGCGATTCAATCTCTGACCTCCCCCGCCCTTTCGCCCTCCCGGCTCGCGCCGCCGCTCTCCCGCGGCGGCGCTTTTTTTTCCCCGCTTCATCGCTCGACACCATGCCCCTGCCGCGCCTCCTCCTCCTCCCGCCTCTCGCCTTCGTCCTCGCTTCCGTCGCCGCCGCCCGAGAGCTCCCCCCGGGCCTCCCGTTTGCCGGCGACACGCCTGTCTACGAGATCAACACCGGCGCCCTCCGCCTCTCCCGCAGCCACACCTTCGCGCTCTGGCTCCAGCCCTCCGCCGATTGCCCGCCCGGCGCCCTGATCGTCGACGCCTTCGGCCCGGGCTCGCTGCTCGGCGCCCGTCTCCGCATCGGCGAGGGCCGCGTCCTCGAGTATCACACGACGCTTCCCAAGCCCCTCGTCTCCCCGCACCCCCTCCCTACAGACCACCCCACGCACGTCGCCGGTGTTTTTGATTCCCGGGAAAAAATCGTCGCCCTCTACATAGACGGCCGGCGCGTCGACGCCTTCACGCCGACCAAGGACAAGGTGATCGCCCCGTCGGAAAACGTCCCGCTCCGCGTCGGCGCCGACCACGACGGCGCCAACCGTTTTCACGGCGTCATCCACTCCCTCTCCGTCTACCGCCGCGTGCTCACCGAGTCCGAAATCGCCCAAGCCTTCGCCGGAGATCCCGACGTCGGCTTCGACGAAAGAGCCGGCGAATGGAACTTCCCCCCCGACGCCGGCATCCGCATTCCCTCGACCCGCGGCCGCGCCACGCTCGTGGCCCCGCCCCCGCTTCTCGGCGCAGAGCAAGGCCCGGCGGGCGACCTCAGCCTCTGGTATCGCCGCCCCGCCCGCGAATGGGTCGAGGCCCTCCCCTTCGGCAACGGCCGCCTCGGCGGCATGGTCTTCGGCGGCGTCGATCTCGACCGCGTGCAACTCAACGACGACACGATTTGGTCCGGCGCCCCCTACGATCCCGCAAATCCCGCCGCCCCCGCCGCCATCCGCGAGGCCCGCGAACTCCTCTTCGCCGGCAAACGCACCGAGGCCGAAGAAGTCCTCGGCAAAAGCGCCCTCGGCCTGCCCTCCCGCATGGTGCAATACCAGACCCTCGGCAGCGTCGTCCTCCACTTCGCGTTCGGCGGACCCGACCGGACCGTTACCGGCTACCGACGCTCCCTCGACCTCGACACCGCAGTCGTCACCACGCGCTTCACCCGCGGCGGCGTCACCTACACCCGCGAGGTGTTCTCCAGCGCGCCCGACGACGTCGTGGTCATGCGCCTCTCCGCCGACCGGCCCGGCATGCTCAGCTTCTCCGCCGGCTGGGACACGCCCTTCCCCGACGCCGTCCACGGCGTGAAAGACCAGCTCCTCACCCTGTCCGGCCAGGGAGGCGACCACAACGGCAAGCCCGGCGCGATTCGCTTCAACGCGCTCGCCCGCGCGATCCCCGAAGGCGGCATGCTGTCGTCCGACGGAGTCCGCCTGATCGTTTCCCAAGCCGACGCCGTCACTCTTCTCGTTTCCAGCGGCACCAACTTCGTCAACTACCGGGACCTCGGCGCCGATCCCGCCGCGCGCGCCTCCGCCGCCCTCGCCGGTGTATCCGGAAAGTCCTACGCCGAGCTCCGCGCCCGCCACGTCGCCGACCACCGGTCGCTTTTCCGCCGCGTCTCGCTCGACCTCGGCCGCACGCCCGACTCCGCCCTGCCGACCGACGAGCGCATCAAAAAATTCGCCGGCGCCAACGACCCCGCGCTGCCCGCGCTCCACTTCCAATACGGCCGCTACCTCCTCATCGCCTGCTCCCGCCCCGGCACCCAGCCCGCCAATCTCCAAGGCATGTGGAACGACGCCCTCACCGCCGCCTGGGGCGGCAAATACACGATCAACATCAACACCGAGATGAACTACTGGCTCGCCGAGACGACCAACCTCTCGGAATGCGCCGAGCCGCTCTTCGGCCTCGTCCGCGACATCTCCGTCACCGGCGCCCGCACCGCCAAGGTCATGTATGAGGCGCGCGGCTGGGTGACCCACCACAACACCGACCTCTGGCGCGCAACCGCCCCCGTCGACTCGGCCGGCACGGGAGTCTGGCCCACCGGCGGCGCCTGGCTCTCCACCCACCTCTGGGAACATTACCTCTTCACCGGCGACAAAAACTTCCTCGCCGAACACTACCCGATCCTGAAAGGCGCCGCCGAGTTTTTCATCGATACGCTCGTGCCGCACCCCGCGACCGGCTGGCTCGTCACCAACCCGTCCCATTCGCCCGAACACGAGGGAAGCGTGGCCGGCCCCACCATGGACCTCGGCATCGTGCGCGACGTGTTTACCCAGGCCGCCGCCGCAAGCGAAGCCCTCGGCGTCGACGCCGACTTTCGCCGCCAAGTCATAGCGACACGCGAAAAAATGGCGCCGTATCAGATAGGTAGATACGGTCAGCTCCAGGAATGGCTCGAAGACCGCGACCGCGAGAAGAACGCCCACCGCCACTCGTCCCATCTCTATCCGCTCTTCCCGTCCGCGCAGATCACGCCCGAGACGCCCGGGCTCTTCGCCGCCGCGAAAAAATCCCTCGAGGGCCGCGGCCTGCTTAGCACCGGCTGGGGCATGGCGTGGAAGGTCAACCTCTGGGCCCGTGCCCTCGACGGCGACAAGGCCCACCAGCTCCTCGTCCTTCTGCTCACCCCTCCCAAGGGCGGTTCGCAGGGTGGCGGCGCGTATCCAAATCTTTTCGACGCTCACCCGCCCTTCCAGATCGACGGCAATTTTGGCGCCGCCTCCGGCATTGCCGAAATGCTGCTCCAATCGCACCGCGAAGGCGTCATCGACCTTCTCCCCGCCCTGCCCGCCGCCTGGCCGAGCGGCCGCGTGGCCGGCCTCCGCGCCCGCGGCGGCTTCGAGGTCGATCTTGAATGGCGCGACGGAAAGCTCGCGTCCGCCGCCGTGCGCTCATCGCTCGGCCACCCGGCGCGCGTCCGCTACGCGGGACTGGTGAGAGAGTTCCCCCTCGCCCCCGGCGCCACGATTACCTGCGACGGCTCGCTCACCCCCGTCACAACAATCACACCGACCTCGTCCGCCGCTACCCGTTCGCCCGAGCGGCGCCGCGCGAAGTAAACGCGTCCGCCACTCTCCGAGTCCGCACGCGCCCGGCCACCGGACCAATGTTCGTAATACGAACATTGGCTCGCTTGGTCCACATAACCAAGTAATTACGGCATCAAGAATCCCATCTCCAACAGAAGGTGGGCGGCGCGTCCCTCCGCTCGCCGCCCGGAGATCGAACCACGGGCGGAGAACCCGCCCGCCCACCAGAATCCCAAGCAACTTGCCGCTGGCGTCACTCGGTCGCGCGCAGGCGGGCGAAGAGACGCTCGCCGGTGAAGGGGATCGTGATTCGCACGGTCTCGTGGTCGGGGTCGGCGAGCTGCACGAGTTGGAAGCCGTTGAGGTAGTTTCCCGCGCTGAACTGGAGCGTGCCAGCCGCGCCGACCGTCGGAGTGAAAGTCACGTAGGCGACGCCTTCGGCGCCGGCCGCAAAGGCATCCCGGAAGGCGTTGGTCCCGGAGGTGGCGGTGCTCTTCGCGCCGCCGCCGTTACCCGCCGCGACGGTGATCGTCGAGGTCTGGTTGTCCGCGTCGCCATGGGCGTAGACGTAGAGGCGATAGGTGCCCGCGGGCAGGCTGCTCACCGTGGCCGTGTAGGTGTTGCCGAAAAAGTAATCCTGCATGAGCGGCGCCGGGTTGGGCGAGCCGCTGGTCGCGCCGGTGTTGCTCCAGGCGGAGAAGCTCCCCGAGCTGGCAATCGCGAGGTCGACCGCGGTGGCGGCGCCGGCGGAGTCCTTCAGGTCGGTCGCGCCGGTGATCGTGGTGGTGACGCCGTTCCACACGGTGCCGGACCCCGGAGCCACCGCGAGGCCGGCGTAGTTGTTCGCCGTGGCGTTGTTCACGTCGACGTTGATGCAAAGGCCGATGGAGGGAATGACCTCCATCTCGGCGTCCACGCCGTCGGTGCGCGTGGTCCACGAGGAAAGATCGGAGGAGGTCTCGACCGCGACGGGGACGGCGGCGGCCCCGACGGCGCGCGCATACTCGATCACGAGTCGCTTGCCGTCGACGGTATCGGCGACCGTCACGTCAGGCAGCAAACCGGATTCGGCCGCGGCGGGATTTCCACCGAGCACATACTCGAGAAGGTTGGCGGTGCCGTCGCCGTCGGCGTCCGCGGACGCGAAGCCCGAGACGGAGCCGTCGAGGCCGAAACCCTCCGCCCAGAGCGCGAAGGGCGTAAGGGCGGTGAGCGAGACGGAGTCGGAGGTGGCGCTGCCCGCGCCGTTGGTCACGACGCAGCTGTAGGAACCGGCGTCGGAGAGTTGCACCGAAGCGATGGAGTAGCTGGCGCTCGTCGCACCGAAGATGGGCGAGGTGCCCTTGCGCCACTGGTAGGTGAGCGTGGGGCTGCCGGCGGCCTCGACGGAGAAGACCACGCCTTCGCCGATGGCCACGCGCTTGGCGACGGGCTGGGTGGTGATGCTCGGAGCGACATCCCCCTCGACCTCGGGCATCCAGCCGGCGAGGTCGGCCGCGAAATAGGAATGCCCGAAGATCGCGCCCAGCGTGTAGTCGGCGGGATCGATCGTGAGCACGGTGCGGTTGGTGATGCCACCGGGGCTGACGAGCGAGGCGTCCGTGGGCGACATGGCGCTCGAGGTGTAGTCGGGGTCGACGGTGTTCAACCAGTAGGCGCCGGCGCCGCGGCGTTGCGCGGGCGTGGGAGCGGCGCCGCCGCCGATGAGAGTGTTGCCGTATTCGACGGCGCGGGAGGTGTTCTCGCGACCGTCCCATTCGGACCACGCCTTGGTGGTGATGTGCGTGCCAAGCTGGCTGTTGATGATGGCCACATGTCCGTCCTGGCGCCAAGGGCGGCAGAAAGTGGTCGTGTTGACGCCGACGTCGTAGGGATAGCCGTTGGCGACGAGCGCGCGCGGGAAGCGGCAGTCGAGGAAGACCTCGCCGTAGGGCTGGGCGTAGGGCGTGCTGGGCGCGCAGATGGGGCCGCCGGTGTTGCGGATCTGCACGATGTCGCACTGGTCGAAAACGGCGAGGGCGTCGCCGTAAATGAAGTCCACGCTGCCCCATATCTCGCAGTTGTAGAAGTAGGCGATGCCGGTGATGCCGTAGTAGGTGTCCTGGCCGCCCTTGATCAGGACGTTGTCGAAGACGAGACGTTTGCCGGTGGTGGCCAGCGATTGAATCGGTCCGGCGAAAGCGGGGGCGGAGGGATTGGCGCCGCCGGCGAGGCTGGGCACGGGGAGGTAGACCTCGTCGTCCACGGTGAGGTTGCGCACCGTCACGTCGTTGGAGTCGATGCGCAGGGTGCCGAAGCCGCGCGCGCCGCCGCCGTTCGGCTCCGCCGGGTAGTGATAGAGCAACTTCACGTCCGCGCGGCCCGGGCCGTCGCCGACGAGGGTGACGAAGTTCCGGTTCTGGCCGAAGTAGGCGTAATCCCGATACACGCCGGGCCTCACGCGGATGGTGCGCGGCAGCGTGTTGTTTTGCGGGATCCAATCCGACGCGCCCTGGACGGTGGCGAAGTCGCCCGCGCCGTCGGCGCCGACGGTGATCTCGGCCGGTCCGGTGGAGGCGGTGGGAGTCGCGGGGGCGGCGGCCTTGGTGGAGAAACGCCATGCGGTCGGGCCGGTGATGGCGGGAACGGCTGCATTGGCGGAATCGAGGAGGAAACCGGCGTCCATCGTCGCGTAGTAGGTTTTCCCATACGCGAGACGGCCGGCGGCGGGGAGCGTGATCCAGACCTCGTTTCCGTAGATTGCGGCGGGGAGGTAGTAGAGCGTCTTGCCCTGCAGCGGCTGGGTCTTCGCGTTGACCACGGTGGCGCCGAAGAGCGTGAAGGAGACAAACTCGGCGGGATTCACGGTCGCGACGACGGCGTCGTCGGACGCGTCGTGGATGCGGAAGGCGCCCGACTTTCCGAGTTTGGGCGCGGAGGGGAAGACGAGGCGGAGCTGCTGGTCGATGGCGAGGTTGGCGGCGTTGTTGCCCGGGGCGAAGGTCACGGTCTGCGTGCTCGGCACGCCGATGTAGACGGCCGCGCTGGTGACGGAGCCGGCGGCATTCGACACGGTGACGGTGTAGTAGCCGGATTGCGCGGCGGCGAAACCGGTGACGACGAGGTTCGCGGTGCCGGCGCCGGAGAACGCTCCGCCATTGGCGACGGTCGCGCCGTCGCGTTTCCAGACATAGGCGACAGGCTCGGGCGAACCGGCGCCGGCGTCGGCGACGACGGAGATGGCGTGGACGGAACCGGCGTCGACGATGGCGGAGGGCGGAGGCGTGACGATGAGCGGCGCGATGGTGAGCGCGGCGGAGGCGCTGGTGGCGGAGTCGACGGAGTTGGTGACGACGACGCGGTAGTAGCCGGCGTCGGCGGTGCCGAGCGGCGAGAGGGCGAAGGTCGAGGCGGTGGCGCCGGGGATGTCGGCGAAGTCGACGTTGTTCAGGCTCTTTTGCCACTGGAAGGAAAGCGGCGCGGTGCCGTTGGCCGAAACGGAAAAAGAGGCGGATCCGTTGACCGAGCCGGTCGCGGAGGCGGGGGAACCGACGATCGAGGGGGCGATGGCGCCGGTGGTGATGGCGAGGGTCGAGACCGTGCTCGTGGCGGCGCCGCCGGGGTTGGTGACGACGACCGTGTAGTCGCCGGCGTCAGCGGCGGACACGCCGGAAATGGTGAGGGCGAGCGTGGTGGCGCCGGCGTAGGAGGACCCGGTGCCGCTGGGACCGTCGGCGATGGGGCTGCCGCCCTTGCGCCATTGATAGGTGAGCGCGCCTTCGCCGGTGGCGGCGGCGGTGATGGTGACGTCGCTGCCGACCGTCGCGCTGGTGTTGGCCATCGGCTGGGTGGTGAAGGTCGCCACCGGGTAGGGCATGAGCTGGTAGCCCTGGTAATACTGGCCGTTGGCGGAGTTCTTGGCGGTCTTGAAGGTGAGCGCTCCCGCCGCGTCGACGACGGCATGGATGCGACCCCACGAGTTGTAGGTTCCCGCGGGGGCGGCGACGCCGGCGGGCGCGGGCGTGGTCAGGGAGTAGTTGGCGCCGTCGTAGGCGTAGATGTTGCCCGCGTTGCCGCCGCGAATTTCGAGAAACGAGGCGCCGCCGGAGGGGACGTTGAGGGCGTCGAGGGTGAACTTGCAGCCTTGGTCGTTGGCCGCGGTGCTGCCGTAGGCGTAGAGGAAGTAGTGGGCGCCCGCGGGGAGGCCGGTGAGCTTGTGGATCGAGCCGTTGCCGCCGCGGTAGATGCGCCAGGCGGTGCCCATGAGGGCGCCCGGGCCGAGCGCGGTGGTGCCGCCGGCGGAGGCGTTGGGCTCGGTGCGGGTGGTGTTGTTTTCGAGGTCCTGGATGTCGAGCGAGAGGGTGAGTTTGACGCCGGTGGCGGAGCCGCTCGCGTCGACGAGCGCGATGTTGTTGGCCGAGTTGCAGACGTATTGGCCGACGAGGCTCGTGTTGTTGGAGCCGATGAGGGGATTGGGCCGCAGGATCTGGTTCCAGGTGGCGCCGGAGATCGGCGCGGCGGCGGAGAAACTCCAGCCGGGGCCGGGCGCGGCGATGGTCGCGGTCGTGGCCGTGGTCGGCGTGGAGCCGGAGGCGACCTGGCTGGTCGACATCTTGACGAAGACGGCGGGCGAAGTTTGGGCGAGGAGGGCGGACGCGCCGGCGAGCAGGGCGGCGAGCGCGCCGATGCGGAGGTTTCGGAGCAGGGAATTCATGGGGCCAAGGGGACGGACGTCGCGGACGCGCGGCGCGGTGGGGGGCGCTCAGAGTTGTTCGGTGCCACGCGGGCCGAAACGCAAGGTGCGCGCGCGTCGTTGCGCAGAACGCGGGTATTTCGCGCGCATCGTTGCGCAGGCTCTTGCCGGAAAGCGGCGGCCGGAGTGCGCGGCCGCGCGGCGCGCGAACGCGTCAGGGACGGACGGATACGCGCAGGCGGGCGAAGAGCCGCGACGCGGCCGGGAGGGTGACCGTCACGCGCTCGGCGGAGGCGTCGAGCGGGGTCGCCACGACAACCACTCCGTCGACACCGTGGACGGCGGGGGTCCAGGAGGCGAGATCGGCCGAATATTCCGGGACGACGAGGTAGTCGGCGAGCGCGGCGGTCTTCACGTCGTAGCCGAAGACGAGGGCGGCGCCGTCACGCACGAGAACGGGGAGCGGAGTCGAGCCGGGGGTTCCAGGATCGCCGCCGAGGGCGAACTTGAGGAGGTTGGGCACGCCGTCGCCGGCGGGGTCGGCGGTGGGCGCGCCGAGGGTGGCGGGGTCGAGGCCGTTGTCCGCGGCCCAGGATTGATAGGGCGTGAGAACGATCACTTCCGCGACCTCGCTGGTGTCGGTGCCGGCGGGGTTGGTGGCGACGACCGTGTAGTCGCCGGCGTCGTCCAAAGTCGCGACCGCCACCGTGTAGGTCGAGGCGGTGGCGCCGGGAATGGCGAAGACGCCCCGATACCACTGGAAGGACGGAGCGGGCGTGCCGCTAGCGGCCGCGTCGAGAGTGAAGGAACCGCCGCGCACGAGCGTGCGACCGACGGGCTGGAGGGTGATAAGCGGGGTGACGCGAACGACGAGCGTGGCGATGTCGGAGATGGCGAAGCCGGCCGAGTTCGTGGCGACACAGGTGTAGTCGCCGGCGTCGCCGGGCTGCGCGGAGGCGAGCTCGAGGGTGGCGGAGGTGGCGCCGGAGATGGGGTCGCCGTTTCTGCGCCACTGGAAAGTGGGCGCGGGGCTGCCGCTCGCCGCGACGGTGAAAGTCGCGGCCGAGCCTTGGTTTACCGTCACGCCCTGGGGTTGCTCGGCGATTGTCGGCGCGACGACCGTGCTCGGCTCGGTGTGGTCGACGGAGAGGGCGGCGAGCACGATCTTCGGCACGGAGCCGTTGGTGGTGCGCGCGCCGATGGCGAAGCTGTCGAAGGAGGACGTGACGGCGGAGGGAAGCGCGGCTGCGGCGGTGGTCACGCCGGACGCGCTAAAGAGCGCGGAGCCGGTGGTGGCGGCGCCCTCGTAAAGTTCGTAGGCAAAGGTGAACTGGTCGGCGTCGGTGCGGGAGATCTGGTAAACCAGCGTATAGGTCGTGTCGTTGACCGGGGTGACGGAGGTCGTGGAGTTGGTCACGCTTCCGACGGAGACGCCGGCCGGCTGGCCGTAGGAAGTGGAGCCGGAGCCGGGGACGACGAGATCCTGCGTGCGATTGGTGATGCTGCCTTCGCTGGTGGTCTGGGCGAGCCGGGTGACGATGGACGCGGTGGCGCTGCCGTGGGAAATGAGGGCGCGGTAGCCCACCCAGTGGCGCACGCCGCCGTCGATGCCGTCGGCGCCGCCGAGGAGGGTGGCGGATGTGCCGGAGTGGTGGATGGTGTGCGGGAGCGAGCCGCCGGAGTTGAAGAGACCGAAGCCGAGGTTGATGTTGTTGGACGTGGTGAACGTCGCGGTGACGCGCAGGACGCCGCCGACTTGGGAGAGGCTCAGCGGGGTGGCGGCGAAGACGGTGGCGGCCTGGTAGTTCGCGGCGGAGGAGCCGGCGTTGAGCCCGAGGGTGAAGGGCCGCGTTTCGACGACACCGGTCGTGGCAGGGTCGTCGCCGACGTTGGAGTTGGTGGCGAGCTTGCTCGCCATGATATACCAGTTGGTGCGCGTGGCGGTGACGACGGGCGACGCGGCGTGTAGGGTGTCCTGCGCGAAGTTCGTCTCGAAAACGCGTGTGACCGCCGAGGTGGAAACGGCGAGCGTGGCGACGTCGGAACTCGTGGAGCCGTAGGGATTGGTGACGACGGCGTGGTAGCCACCGGAATCGGCTGCGGTGACATCGGCGAGCGTGAGTGTGGCGGAGGTGCCGCCGGACACGGGATCGACGCCACGATACCACTGGTAGGTGAGCGGCGGGGCTCCGGACGCGGCGACGGTGAAGCTGGCGTCCGCGCTGACGGCGACGGAAAGGGAAGCGGGCTGGCCGGTGATGGCGGGAGGTTGGGCGAGAAGGGTGACCGTGGCGTCGGTGGAACGCACGGAGCCGTAGTCGTTGCCCACTACGACGTGATAGTCGCCCGCGTCGGTGGCGGTCGCGGTGGCGACGGTCAGGCTGGCGGAGGTGGCGCCGGAGAGGGCGTCGTCGCCGTGATACCACTGGTAGGTGAGCGAGCCGGGGCCGGAGGCGGTAACGGAAAGCGTGAAAGAAGCGCCAAGGTTCACGGTCTGCGCCTGCGGCTGGGCGGAGATCGCGGGAATGGGGAAGGCGGGGGCGGCGAGCTCGTTCAGGTAGAGCTCGAGCTGGGTATAGCCGGTGGGGGCGTCGACGAGGTTGCGGTCGGAGGCGAGGTTGGGATTGAGGCCGCGGGCGGTTTCCCAGGCGTCGGGCATGCCGTCCAGATCGGTGTCGGTGGGCGCGGGGGTGGACGCGAGAACGGGCCAGCCGCCGACGTCGGTCTGGGAATCGATGATACCCGGGTAGTTGTTCTTCGAGCCGTAGTAGGTGACGGTGCCGGCGGAGACCTCGCCGGCGATGCGCGTGTCGATGGCGTCGCGGGCGGGCAAGCGGCAGCCGGCGTAGGCGAGCACGAGGGGATAGGCGTCCTGGGCGGTCTGGGTGACGACGGGCGCGACGGTAAAAGGGGTGTCGGCGCGGATCGTCGGGTAGAGGGAGGAGGAGATGACCTGGACTCCGCCGTTCCAGTTGTTGGCGGTGACGGTGCTGCTGGCGGTGGTCCAGTTGCCGGCGACGTGAAAAAGGCTGTAGGTGGCCCCCGTGGAGGCCGTGTTCTGGCTGGGGTCAAGGATGCGGTAACGGCTGGCGCCGGTGCTGGTGGCGGGCCCGTTTTTGTAGACGTTGTTCACCATGTTGTGGCGGGCGGGCAGGCCGGCGTCGGTGGGCTCGCCGCCATAGGTGGAGTTGCCCCGCCAGTTGTAGATGACGTTGTTGCGCATATCCACGAGTTCGCCGTCGGTGCCGTGGGTGCGGGCGCCGTTGAAGCGGGGGTTGCGGCTGTCGTGGTGCGCGAGGAGGTTGTGGTGAAAACTGGCGCCGAGGCCGCCCCAGATGCCGCCGTAGCCGTGGGCGCCTTTGGTATGCACGGAATCGCGAAGACTCTCGGTCGCAAAGCACCACTGCATGGTGAAGTTGGTGTTGTCGTAGGCGGAGGCGGTCTCGTCGACGGACCAGGAAAAACTGCAATGGTCGACGATGAGGTCGGTCGCGTAGCGGCAGACGAAGGCGTCGTCCTCGACGAGCATCGTGTCGCCCAGGCGAGAACGAACGAAGCGGATGATGACGTTGGTGGCGTTGCTCGGATTGAGCGAATAGCGGGCGAGGCAGATGCCGTCTCCGGGGGCGGTCTGGCCGGCGATGGTGAGGTTGCCTTGGGAGATACGGAGGGTGGAGTTGAGATAGATCGTGCCGGACACGGCGAAGACCACGGTCCGCGGCGTGGAGGCGTTGCGATTGGCGACCGCGTCCCGGAGCGAGCCGGCGCCGGTGTCGTTCAGGTTGGTGACGATGTAGACGTCCCCGCCGCGCCCTCCGCTGGCAAAACGACCGAAGCCCTCGGCGCCGGGGAAGGCCAGGGTTTGGGCGAAGCCCGAGGTCGGCAGCGCGCCGGCAAACGCCAAGACAAGCGCGGCGCAGACGCAAAAACTGAGCGCCTGAAAGAAAGCCGGCAGGATGCGGGAAACCGCGCGTAATAATGACGCCATGGGGAAAGGGGTAGGCGGAGATCGGAATGAAAAGCCCGGGTCGCAACCTCCCCGAGCCTGATCGACCCTCGTCGAAATAGGAAAGCGGGAGCAGCGCGCATCGTTGCGCGCGGGAATATCGAATCGCTCCGCAATCGTGGGCTCGGGCCACGTCGCTAAACGACACAAGAATCTATTTACAAATAGCTTATCTTATTTCCCAGCGCAGAACACCATTAGCACGCTGATATCGGCGGGATTAACTCCACTGATTCGGCTGGCTTGGCCAAGCGTTACCGGACGTGCTGCGGCAAGTTTGGCACGGCTCTCTGCACGCAATCCGCGAATGGCCGAATAATCCAAATCCGGCGAAAGTTTGATTTTCTCGATGTCCGAAAGGCGAGCGACCTGCCGCTCTTCCCGGGCGAGATAGCCTGCATAGGTAACCCGGTAGTGGACCTCGGCCTGCTCCGGGCCGGTTAACGAGGCGAGCTCGGGAAGATGCGAGGCGGCAAAGGCCCATTGTGTGGCTGCGTGCGCAACCGGCCCCTCCCCTCCCCCGCTCTGCGTTTTCTCGGATCTTGGCGCAGAGGCTTCTCCTTCGGAGCTTTCGACGGAGCGAGGCGGTTGCGCACTATGGGATCGCCGAAGGTGATCCGCCCAAGTCCCGGTGCCGACGCCAGCCGCGGAGGGAAGGCGCGTCTGCTCCAAACGGGCGATGCATTCGGCTATGCGCGCCGCTTTCGCTTCAATCCGGTCAAGCCGGGTCGTTGAAAGCAGGCCAAATTCGCGAGCATGGTGCCTCAGGCGGAGCTCGGCGCTGCCGTGGTTAAATAACAACCGATGCTCGGCCCGACTCGTGAACATTCGATAGGGCTCACGCGTGCCCTTGGTAACCAAGTCGTCGATCAGCACGCCGATATAACCCTCGTGCCGGCCGATGACCAGCGGCGCTTCTCCCCTACTCTTCCGGGCGGCGTTCACGCCTGCGATCAAGCCTTGGCAGGCGGCCTCTTCGTAGCCGGAAGTGCCATTGATTTGGCCGGCGAAGAAAAGGTTTTCCACCTTGCGGGACTCCAGCGAAGGAAACAGCTGAGTCGGCGGGGCAAAGTCATACTCCACTGCGTAGGCAGGCCGAAGAAGTTCGGCTCGCTCCAGGCCGGGAATACTCCTTACCAGCTCAACTTGGACGGCAAACGGCAGGGACGTGGAAAGGCCATTGATGTAAAACTCGTTTGTCGCCCTACCCTCCGGTTCAAGGAAAAGTTGATGGCGGGGTTTGTCTGCGAAGCGCACAAACTTGTCCTCGATCGACGGACAATATCGTGGGCCCACGCCTTCGATTTCTCCCGAATACATCGCGGAGAGATGGAGGTTATCCCTGACGAGCTGGGCGGTGCGATCCGTAGTGTAGGTGATCCAGCAGGGAACTTGGTCGCGCCCTGGAGACCAACCGAGACGCTCTTCCCGAAGGGCATCAGGCAAAGGGGTCGCTCCCACGGCTACTGCGCCCTCGGCTCTCAACGCGTGTTCCACGTGGAACAGCGGCTCGGGATCACGGGTATCATGAAAAGCGAAGAGCGTCGGGGTGGCGTCTCCGTGCTGAGGCTCCATTCGGGAAAAATCGATGGTCCTACCCAGCAATCGAGGAGGCGTGCCCGTTTTCAACCGCTGAAGTTCGATGCCCGCCTCAAGGAAGCTGGCCGACAGGGTCTTTGCCGAGAAATCACCGAGGCGCCCTCCCTCGTTCTTGTTCTGCCCAATATGCATCAACCCGCGCAGGAATGTGCCGGTTGTAACCACCACCGTGCGTGCGCGGAACTCCAGATCGAGGTTGGTCCGCACGCCCGACACCCGGCGGCCGCTCCCAGCCTCGTCGAAAATCAATCCCGTCACGGTGGTCTGGAAAAGTCGAAGGCCGGGCTGCAGCTCCAGTGTGTGCTTAAGGCGAAATTGGTAAGCCTTCTTGTCGCATTGGGCGCGCGGAGACTGGACCGCCGGTCCCTTGGATTCATTGAGGAGCCGGAACTGAATTCCGGTGAGGTCGGTATTGATAGCCATCTCCCCACCCAAAGCGTCAATTTCCCGGACAATCTGGCCTTTCGCCTGGCCACCGATCGCCGGGTTGCACGACATCTGCGCCACCGTATCGAGATTACCGGTAAGCAGCAGCGTGCGCGCGCCCGCCCTGGCCGCCGCAAGCGCAGCTTCACACCCGGCATGGCCGGCGCCACAGACAATCACGTCAAATTCGGTTTCGAGGGAATCAAACATCGGGAACACGGTTACAGCTTCAAGTCACGCGAGGGAAAGGAAAGCTAGCGCGGCACAGACCGTCGGTTTCAATCCGGATTACCCGCATCCGAACACCCGGCCCCGCGTCCGATTCACCCCGCGCTGCGCACTCTATTTTCCGATACAGAAAGTCGAGAAGAGCGAATCAAGCATCCGCTCGTTGTCTACGCGTCCAGCGATCTCGCCAAGCGCATCCATGGCGGAACGCAGGTCGGCTGAAATCAATTCAATAGGGTGGGGCGGGGTGGCGCGAAGCCCGTCCACCGCCGCCCGAAGATTAATCTCGGCACGCCGCAGGGCGTCCGCATGACGGGCGTTTACGGCCAACTGCTCCTCCTGCACCAGAGAAGGGGCCAGCGAGTCCGCCCGCGCGACGATCATCTCCCGTAATTCCGCCAAACCCATCCCGGTTTGCGCCGAAACATAAATCTGAGGCAGAAGAGAGGCCACCAAGGGCGGATCAGGCAGAAGGTCGGCTTTGTTGAGGACCAATAATGTATTATCAGGCCGCAAGAACGCGCCCGTTTCCGGCGACGGAACCGGCAGGGCGAGGGTGCAATCAACAACCCAAAGAACCAAGTCGGCCTCATGGAGCCGCTCCATCGTCTTCTCCATACCCCTTCGCTCGATCTCCCCCGGATCCGGATTCAGGCCCGCCGTGTCGATCAGCCGAAGAAGATGCGCCCCCACCTGAAGCGGTTCCTCAAGGAAGTCTCGCGTGGTGCCTGGTTCGGGACTCACCAAGGCTCGGTCCCGACCAACCAGTGCATTCAGCAAACTGCTCTTCCCAGCATTGGGCGCCCCAACAAGCACGGTCTTGAGCCCGTCGCGAAGCAGATCCCCGTAACGATGGGTCGCCAGGAGGCGTTTTGTTCCACGTAGAACATCCCCAACGCCGTCAATCACCCGCCGTCGGTCTTCGGCCGGAAGGTCCTCGTCGGGAAAATCGATGTAGGCTTCAACCCGGGCAAGCATGGCTAGAAGCCCCTGAATCAGGCTCTCCAAGTGGCGCCCCAAGGCCCCTTCGAGTTGGCGATGCGCGGCGGCGAGAGCCCGCTCGCTGCGGGCGTGAATCAAATCCATGACGGCCTCCGCCTGAGTGAGCTCAATCCGCCCAGACAAAAAAGCCCGTCGCGTAAACTCCCCCGGCTCCGCAGCACGGCACCCTCGCTCGAATAGATCCCCCAAGATAAGTTGGGCGATCAGCGGGTTGCCATGCGGGGTTAGCTCCAAAACGTCGTCTCCGGTCGCAGTTCGTGGACCAGGGAAAAACGTCCAAACCAAATCGTCCAGTATCCGACCACTCAGCGATTCATAGCGTGCATGGACGGGTCGCCGCTCGGGAAGGGTAGGGGAGGCTCGCCTGAAAACACATGCCGCCAGTTCACGGCACGCAGGTCCGCTCACGCGGATTAGCGCCAAAGCGGACGTTCCCGTGGGTGTGGCAAGAGCGGCAATGGTCTCGTTCATAGACGGTTGTTGATGGTGAGTCGGCACCCTCTCAATCCCTCCTTAAGGAGGCCATCGCCAGGTCCAAAGGGATCGGATGACGGCAGCGATCCAGAACGATATTCACTTCCCGGTAACCCATCGATTGCAGCACAGCGAGCGCCTCGGGGAATCGATCCCCAACTCGTTCGGGCCGGTGGGCGTCCGCACCAAGAACCATCGGAATACCGCGTTCCCGCATCAACTTTAGCTGCGCTTGCCCGGGATTCATCTCCCGCACCGCTTTTAGCATTCCGCTGGTGTTTAACTCCATCGCCACCCCGGTGGCCGCAATTCTATCAAGCGCCCTTTCGATAAAGGGCTGTATTCTTGGAAAGTGCCATTCCAAGGGAGCCTCGTTTTTAATCAGGTCGGGGTGAGATAGGGTGTCGAAAAGCCCGCACTCGGCGGCCTGGGCAAGATGTTCGTAATAGACTTGCTGGTAGGCAAATACATCGCCCGTAAAATACCGTTCGCGATAAAAACCCATCTGATAGTGAACGCTTCCCAGCACATGGTGAAGCGGGACACGCCGGTGGAGCTTCTCCAACCATGGCTCGATGCCGGGGAAGTAATCGCTCTCCAATCCGAGCCGCACATCCAAACGCCCTGCGTAAGCGTCCCGCGCGCGTTCGACCATGCCGACATACGTGTCGAACTCGGCGTCACTCATACGCACGTCCGCGGACCAGCCATTGGGCAACGGCGCGTGGCAGGTAAATATGATCCCGCGCAACCCCCGCAACAACGCGATCGCGCAGTAGTCCTCCGGGGCTCCCACCGCGTGTTTGCACAGCGGTGTATGGCAGTGTGATTCGTAAAGGATCGGTGCGGACGCGACGGACATGGGAATCCTCCAAAATGGGACCGCCTATGATCCGGGCGCAAATCGAAGCGCAGCCGAAACCATGCCCGGCAGCGAAAAAGCCGGGCTTGGCCGGGCTCCGGGTCACCGCGCCCTGATCAGAAGCAAAGCTCGATCATCGTGCCGCGGGGCGAGCGTGCAAAACTGCCGCAGATAGCGATCCACCCTTCGCAAGATCTCGGGCAGCGGCTCCTTCTGATGCCGGCGCAGGCTGTCCGCCAGTCGATCACGACCGAACTCCTCGCCCGCGGCGTTGCAGGCTTCGTTCACGCCGTCGGTGTAAAGCGCCAACAAATCGCCCGCGTCGACGACGACCCGCCCCTCGTCGAGCGTCACCTCGAAAAGTTCATCGGGCGCCATGCCCAGCGCCATTCCGCCATCGCCCAGAAGCACGGGCGCGCCGCCGGCCTCGCGCAAAAGCAGGGCCGGCTCGTGACCGGCCCGGCAGAAGCGCAGCGCCAGTGTATCCAAGTTAAGGATACCGTAGAAGAGCGTGATATACATGCCCGGCGGCATATCGGGCTGAAGGGCGCGGTTCACGCGCCGCAACACGGCCGCCGGCGAAAGTTCGCCCGGGGCGCAGAGCCGCAGGCTCGCGCGGCACGCCGCCATCATGAGCGCGGCGGGAGCGCCTTTTCCGGAGACATCGGCGATCACAAAACCGTGATGCCTGTCGTCGACGGGAAGCACGTCGTAATAGTCGCCGCCGAGTTGTTGCGAAGGCTGCGAAAGCACTTCGACCTCGATCCGCCCGAGCGGCGGAAACCGGCTGGGAAGAAGGTGCTGCTGCACGTCCCGCGCGAGCGCGAGCTCTCGCTCCTGGGCCTCTCTCGCACCGGCCTCGGCGGCCTTTCGCGCGGTTACATCGGTTATAAGACCCTCGTGGTGAGTCACTTCACCAACATCGCTCACGCGCACGATCGTATGATCGTCGACCCAGCGAACCGAGCCGTCGGCGCATTGGATGCGATACTCCTGGTTATACTCGCTGTGCCCGGCGGAAGCGTGCGCATCGACCTCGGCGCCCACGCGCTCCCGATCATCGGGATGGGTGATGTCGCGAAAGCTGAGACGCCGGGAAGTCAGATCCTCCGGGGTGTAGCCAAACTGGCGAATGCTCGCGGACACGAACTCCACCGGCCAACTCCCGCCCTCCGCACGCCAAAGCACCACCACGGACGGCGAGCGATCGACGATGCGCGCCATCTCCTCCAGACGCGCGAGCGCGGTCCGGAGCTCCTGCTGGGCCTGGCGCCGGATCGAGATGTCGCGTCCGACGCCGAAAAAAGCGCGGCGTTTGTCCCGGTCGGTGTAGGCCGAGCCGGTCGAGGCGTGCCAGATCCAGCGGCCGTCGCGGTGCCGGGTGCGATACTCGATGCCTTCGCCGTCCCCGCCGGTCGCGAGCGTGCGTTCGAAAAACTCGTCCCAGAGTCCGACGTCATTCGGATGGATAAACGCTCGAAACGGCGTGCCGATAACCTCGTCAACCGGGTGCCCGAGTTTCGAGGTCCAGGCCTGCGATACGAATTTCACCCGGCCTTCCGGCGTCAGCGCGTAGAGAATCTCGCTGGCCGTTTGAATGTATGTGCGCCAGCGCGCTTCGGTGCGCCGAAGTTCGTCTTCGGCAAAACGCCGCGCCGTGATGTCCTCCAGCATCGCGAAATGATGCGTGACCCGGCCGCTTCCCGGAGCGCGGACGACCACCACCGTGAGGATGCCCCAGACGATGCCGCCGCCCGGGTGAAGATAGCGTTTTTCCAGGACGAAGGAGTCCCGCTTGCCCGCATAGATCTCCGTATTCATTTCGTCCTGACGCTTCCAGTCGTCCGGGTGGGTGACGCGTTGGACGTTCCGGATGTCCGCCGCCTCCTCGGGCGTGAGGCCGATCAGCTCGCAGAAGCGTCGATTGACGTGATTGATGCCTGCGTTGCCGTGCTCGTCCACCTCGCGCCAGCTCAAGCCGATGGGAGAGTGGTCGAACAAGAGCTGCAGCTCACGGGTCTTTTGCGTGAGCTGCCGCTCCACGTTGATAAGACGGGTCACGTCGGTCCGGACGGAAAGATAGCCCAGGCGCCGCCCGCCGAGGCCGAGCAGCGGAATGATGGTCGAGTGGACCCAATACAGGGCCCCGTCCTTGGCGCGGTTGCAGATGGTGCCCTTCCAAATCTCGCCCGCTATGATGGTCTGCCACAGCGCCACGTAGAACGAATCGGGATGCTGTCCCGATTTCAGAATACGGTGCGTCTGCCCGATCAGCTCGGCCTCGGTGTAGCCGGAGATCTCGCAGAAGCTGCGGTTGACATAACGGATCACTCCTTCCGGGTCGGTGAGCGCGACGATCGCATGGTCGTCGAGACCCTGTCGAAGCCAGGCAAGCAGCATGGGCTCGTAGGCGTCGAGGGTGGTGTCCAGCGACATCGCGTTGGCGTCGGGCATGGTTGTTGGGGAAGGATTACGAAACATGCCGCGGGCGCGGGCTCAACCTTTGAGCGCGCCGGCCGCGATGCCGCCGACAAGCTGTCGTTGCAGAAGCGCGTAGATCAGAAGAATTGGCAAGGTAACCACGACCAATCCCGCAAATAGCAGAGCCTGATCGCCTCCGTATTGCGCGGTGATGGCGAGATTCGCGAGCCCGAGCGGCAGCGTGCGCGCGTCTCCCGCCCCTCCGCCGACCAGCATGAACGCGAAGAAATATTCCTTCCAGATGCCGATGAACTGGAAAATCGCGACGGTCACGAGTCCCGGCCGCGCGAGCGGCAGCATCACCCGATAAAACGCGGCGAACTCCCCGCAACCATCCACGACCGCCGCCTCGTAGAGCGCCCGGGGCAGTCCGCGGAAAAAACCGGCCAGAATAAATACCGCGAAAGGCAGGCCGTTGGCCGCGTAAACGAGGATCAGGCCGAGTCGCGAATCGAGCAGACCCAGCGCGCGCAGTTCAAAAAAGAGCGGCACCATCGCCAACTGCGCGGGGATCATGAGCCCCGCAAGGAACAGCGCGTAAGCCGCGCGCCCCAGCGGCAGACGAAAACGCGCCAGCGCGTAGGCCGCCGGCGCCGCCAGCGCGAGAATGAGGGCGACCGAGACGCAGGTGACCAAAGCGGAATTGAAAAAGTAATCGCCCAGGCGCGCGCCTTCCCAAGCGCGGGCATACGCGCCGACATCGGCTTCGGCCCAAGTCGGCGGCATGAGAGGATCGCGCAAGATCGCCCTGTCCGACTTCAGGGACGAGTAGGCGACCCAGACCATCGGCAAGATCGTCCAAGCCGCGTAGGCGAGCAGGACGAGCCCGAGAAAAAGTCCCGACACGCGGAAGCGTCGCCGCCTGGACACAGGGGCGGGGGAGGGAAGCGGGGAGACTTCGTTCACAGCTCCACCGCCTCCTTTCGCGTCGCGCGCAGCACGGCAAGGCTCGCGATCAAAACCATCAGGAAAAGCAGCACAGCGATCGCCGCGGCGCGACCCACCTGAAATTCGGTGAAGAGCGTCCCGACCATGAAAGTTCCCAGCGTGTGCACGCCCGCGGAGGGATCCTGCGAAGTGAGCAGCCAGACGAGTTCGAAGGCGTTGAGTCCGCCAATCACGAGAAACACCGCCGAGATCACCAACACCTCGCGAATGAGCGGCAGCGTGACAAAGAAGAACTGGCGCAGCTTTGAGGCGCCATCGAGCTCCGCGGCTTCGTAGAGCTCGTTCGGCACCGCCTGCATCGCGGCGAGGTAAAGCACCAGGTTGAAGCCGCAGGCCATCCAGAGATAGATCGGCACGAGCGACCAATAGAGGTTGGACTGCGCGAGCCACGCGTGCCCGTGAAACGAGTGGAACCAGTTCTCGACGGCGCGCGGTCCGTGCAGGAACTCGACCAAGTCTCCGCACGCCACGAGCGTGGCGTTGACCAAACCGCTGGTCGGCTCGTAGGCCGCCAGCCAAATGAGCGCGGCCGCGATGCCGCCGAGCAAATTCGGAAACAGCAGCACGACGCGCAGCGTTCCCGCGCCCTTTCCGCCGCGATGCACATAAGCCGCCAGCCCCAGCGCCACCGGCACGACGACGAGCGGCGGCACGAACATCAGGAAAAGGTTGTTCCGCAGGGCGGACCAAAAAACATCGCTCTCGAGCAGCAGCCACCGAAAGTTGAAACGGCCGGCCCAGGACATTTCACCAAAACCATCCCAGCGGGTGAAGGCCCACCCAAAGGCCGCAAGCCC
>CAMLQS010000015.1 GCA_946482165.1 uncultured Verrucomicrobiota bacterium
TCGTCGATGACGGCTTGGAAGAGCTCGGCGGAGGCGTCGGACATTGTGGGCGAGACCGCCTATCGGGCCGATACAAGTCGAGTGAACACGCTGGTGCGGAAGCAGAGCAGACCGGCGAGGATCAGGCCGGAGACCTGGGCCGCGAACTCGCCGAGGAGTCGAACTTCTTTCGAGAAGGTGTTTCCGGATAACGCCGAGACGACCGTGACGCCGGTTCCGACGAGCCCGGTCAGGTGGGAGCATGCGAAGTAGACGCCAAGTAGCCGGAGCAAGAGGGTTACGAACGACTCGGAAGAAACCGAGCCCAGACCTTCGATGGGGTGGTTGGCCGACTTGCCGAGAAGAAGGCGTTCGAGATGCGCGGAAAAAACCAGGAGAAGGGTTCCGATCAGGACGGGGCCGCATCCGAAGCCAACGAGCATGGCGGTGTGGTGGTCCGCGAGAGAGGGGGTTGCTTCAAGCGATTCGGAGAATGTCCGCACGGCCAGATACATGGCGATCATCGAAAGGCCTCGGATCAAGGTGGTCACGGCGATGGCGATCAAGAGGGAGCGGAGAAGGATGCCTTGGCGCATTGCGGGGGGGGGCGGAGCCGTTGCGGTGTGGGGACACGTTGCACGCCTAGGGGCGAAGGGGAAGTAAAGGATTGATCGGGGACCTGCATACTGTGCGGCGGCATGCGTGGGAAGTTGCGTGGCGCGAGGCCGTGATTTGCCTGCGTGCCATGCACTACGACGTCGTGATCGCGGGAGGGGGATTCGCGGGGGCGCAGGCGGCTCGGGCCCTGGCGGCGGCGCTCGGGCGCGAGGAGGCGACGCGGCGGGTGGCGTTGATCGCGGAACGCAACGTGCTCGTGTTTCATCCCATGCTGGCGGAGGTGGCTGGCGCGGCGCTGAGCCCGGCGGATGTGGTGAATCCGCTGCGGCAGTTTTGCCGCGGCGTGACGGTGCTCCAGGGGGCGGTCACGGCGGTCGATCTCGCGGCGAAGACGCTGACGGTGGACGGCGGACGCTTTACGCGGAACCAGGTGATCGGGTTTCGGCATCTGGCGCTGACGCTCGGGAGCGTGACGGATCTTTCGAAGGTGCCGGGCATGGCGGAGCACGGCTGGCCCCTGAAAAGCGTGGCGGACGCGCTGCGGCTGCGCGCGGCGGTGATCAACCGGATGGAGGAGGCGAACCTTGTGGAGGACGCCGCGGTGCGGGGACGGCTGCTGACTTTTGTCGTAGTGGGCGGCGGATACACGGGCGTGGAGGTGGCGGGCCAGCTCCACGATCTGCTGCACGAGGCGAAGGAGTTTTATTCCCGGCTGAAGGGGGAACGCATCCGCGTGGCGCTGGTGCACGGGCATGCGAAGCTGCTGGCGGAGATCGGGCCGGAGCTCGGCGAATACACGGCGGGCGTGCTGCGAAAGCGAGGGATCGAGTTGTTTCTGGAGAAGCGCGTCGCCGAGGCGACGGCCTCGCGGGTGATTTTCACGGATGGCGGGGCGATCGAAGCGCATACGATCGTGTCGACGATCGGCAACGCGCCGAGCCCGGTGGTGCTCGACGTGGCGCGTCAGCTCGGGATCGCGACGGAGAAGGGGCGCATCCCGACGGAGCCGACGATGCTCGTGAAGGGGCGGCGTGAAATTTGGGCGGCGGGCGATTGCGCGGCGGTGCCGTGGAATGATCGCGGCGAGTTGAAAGTGGCGCCGCCGACGGCGCAGCTGGCGCAGCGGGCCGGAAAGCAGCTGGGGCGAAATATCGCGCGGGTGCTGAGGGCGGAAACGGCAACACGGGCGGGAGGCGGGAGCCGAGGAAGCGGGATCGGGGCGGAACTGCGGCCGTTCGAGTATCGTTACCTGGGGCAGCTCGCGACGATCGGCGCGCGGCAGGCGGTGGCGGAAGTGATGGGGTTTCACTTCAAGGGTTTCTTCGCGTGGTGGCTGTGGCGCACGATCTACCTGGCGAAACTGCCGGGCGTGATGCGGCGGCTGCGAGTGACGATCGACTGGACTTTCGAGGCGATCTTCGCGCGCGATATCTCGGTGGTGCTGCCGCCTCCCGACGAGCCGTTGCGCGCGGCGCATCTGGAGCAAGGCGAGCCGATGGCGCGGCGCGGCGATCTGATGCGCGCGGTGGGCTACGTGCGGAGCGGTTGCCTGGAGGCGAGAACGGAAAGCGGAGCCGCGACGAGGCTGCCGGCCGGGACGGTGGTGGATCAGGCGTGGGCCGACGAGCACGGGCGCTGGCGGGCGGACATCGTGGCGGTGGAGAGCAGCGATCTGACGATTTTTCGCGGACGGGCGCTGGAGCTCCTGCGGGGAGACCTGCGGCTGGCGCCGCGGGGCGCAAGGGCGAGCGCGGGCGCAGAGGCCGGAACGGGGGCGTGAACGCGGAGAATCCTCAGCAGACGAGGCTGCGGAAGGCGTCGAAGTCGGAGTTGAGGCCGCCGGGCACGCCTTTGCAGATGACGCTTACCGCGTCGTGCGAGTGGAGGGACTCGAGGTGGGCGCAGGCGACTTGGAAATCGGCGATGCGCTTCTCCTTCGCGAGTTCGGCGTAGACGAGGCGGGCGGCGTCTTCCACGAACTTTATGTGGGCGCCGTTGAGCTCGGCGAAGGCCTGCTCGTCCTCGCGTTTCACCATCACCTGGGTCTCGGTCACGAGGGCGCGCAGCACATGGTCGCGCAGTTCCTCGACGTGCAACTCGGCGGAGGGCGCGAGCTCGACGAGGACGCGGGCCTTGGAGCGCTGGTTGTGGGGAATGGCGTAGGCGCCGCGGACATCGCGCGCATGCTCGGCGAGCTCGGCGCTGCACGGGCAGGCGGAGGAGTAGACGAAATCGAGCTCGACGAAGCGGCGCACGCGGCCCGCCTCGTCGATGCGGCCGAGGAAGGCGGCCTGGTAGTATTGCCAGCCGGCGAGCCCGCTGCGGAGGGCCCGCTGTTTGACCGGATAGGAAAAGTCCAGGCGCAGGCGGGCGGACAGCGCGCCGACGTCGCGGCGATAGGCTTGGAGGATCTTGGCCACGAGGGCGGGCGAGGCGAATTCGTCGGCGTGGTCGTAGAAGGACCGCACGATCCGGCTCATGTTGATGCCCTTCAGGTTGGCCTCGAGGGAGACGGTGCCGGTGACGGAGGTCTCGAGCGTGTGAACGGCGCGGCCGGAGCGCGCGCGGTAATTGAGCGGTAGCTTAAAGTTGGATACGCCCACCTGCTGGATGGCGACGGGGGCGCCGGGGATGGCGTCGACGGCCTCCATCATGTCCGGGAGCGAGGCCCGGTAGTCGGGCGAGACGGCGAAGGCGGCGTCGTAGGTCCTGGTCAGGCGCGGGGCGAGGCCGCCGGCGCCGCGATGGAGATACATGGCCTTGGCCGCGGCGGACCCGGGCGCGGGTGATCGCGCCGCTTTCGCGAGTTTGGCGGAGACGGGCGGGCGGGCTTTTTTCTTTTTCGCGGGCATGTCGTTTTTTCGTTTTTCGGCGGCCAGGCGGTTGGGACGATAACCGTAGCCCCGACGCAGGCGGGGTTAGCTGGCTCGGGATGTTTTTGATCAGGAAGCGGGGTTCGGGCCGCGGTATTCGGCGAAGTTGCGCGGCGTTTCGTAGAGTTTCACCGAGTGGAGCCGGGCGGGACGGAGGAGCGGCTCCAGCTCGTGCCAGAAGGCGATGACGAGGTTCTCGGTGGACGGGATGACGTCGCGAAGAAAGGGGACCTCCTCGTTGAGGTTACGGTGGTCGCAGGCCTTTACGATGCGCTCCTCGAGCACGGTTTTCAGCACGCCGAGGTCGATGACGTAGCCGGACTCGGCGTCGGGCTCGCCGACGACGGTGACTTCGAGGACGTAGTTGTGGCCGTGCCAGCGGGGATTGTTGCAGAGGCCGTATTTCTCCGCGTTCCAGGCCGCGCTCTTCGTGGGATTATGGAGACGATGGGCGGCGTTGAAGTGGACTTGGCGCGTGACAAACACCGTGCCGCGCAGGGCGCGGACGGCCGGGCGTTTGCGAGACGCGGCGCTGGATTTGTCGACGGGCTTTGGCATGGAGAACCCGCCTACACAGCCGAAAAGGGCCCGATGGTCAACGGGAGCGTCGGTTTTGGCTGGCGCGACGGGCGGGCGGGCCTAGGGCTCCCGGGCGAACGATTATGGCGATGCGTCTTCAGATTCTGGGCAGCGGGAGCGCGGGCAATTGCGCCCTGTTGCAGACGGAGGGTGCGCGCGTGCTGATCGACGCCGGCTTCTCGTGTCGAAAGCTCAACGAGTTGCTGCGCGGGGCGGGCACCCGCCTGGAGGAGATCGACGCGGTGTTTCTCACCCACGAGCACGGCGACCATGCGGCGGGTATCGAGGGTTTTAAAAAGCATCCACGGGCGGAGCTTTTTGCGAACGCCGCCACCGCTCGCGCCGTCCAAGCCAAGGCGGGACGGGAGGCGACTTGGCGCATCTTCGAAACGGGCACGAGCTTTCGGTTTCGCGATCTCGAGGTGACGAGTTTTTCGGTGCCGCACGACGCGCAGGAGCCGGTGGGTTTCCGTTTCACGCATGGGCATGCGGACGACCTGTTCACGCCGCGACGTTCGCTGGCTTGGCTGACCGATCTGGGGCACGTTCCGGCTCACGTGCATCGTCATTTGCGCGAGGCCGACGTGGTGGTGGTGGAGAGCAACCACTGCCCGAAGTTGCTCGAGGCGGACCATCGCCGTCCGTGGAGCACGAAGCAGCGGATCTCGGGACGTCACGGCCACTTGTCCAACGCGGCCGCGTGCGAACTTCTTGAGGCGACGGCGCACGCGGGTTGGCGGCGGGTTTTCCTCACCCACCTCAGTCGGGACTGCAATTCGCTCTCCGCGGTGGAGCAGAGCTTTGCGGGGCTGCGCGAGCGACTGGGGGCGAATTGCGGCTGGGAAATCGTGGCGCCGGGGGGCGGCACGTCGGCGTGGGAATGGTAGAAGTTGGTAGATATGTGGCGAATATCTCGCGCGAATGCGCGCGAGGATAAGTTGCGCAAATGGCAAGAAACGCAAGATGTCGGGACTCGCGTGGGGCCGGGGCGTGACCTTTGCTAGAAGGCGATTATGTCCACCACACCGCACACCTTCGCCGAGTTCCGTCGCACGAAGATCATCTTCACCCTTGGTCCCGCGACCGAGAGCGAGGAGATGCTTGAAAAGCTGATTCGGGCCGGGGCCGATATCGCTCGACTCAATATGGCGCACGCGTCGCACGACTGGTGCCGGACGGTCATTCGCCGCATTCGCGCCGTCTCCGCCAAAGTCGGGCGGGAAATCGCCATCATGATGGATATCAAGGGCCCGGAGATCCGGACCGGCGATGTCGCCCAACCGATCAAACTCGAGCCTGGCGAGACCTTTGATTTCACCGTCCGTCCTGGCGGCATCACCGCGGAGTCCTCGGAAGAAATCCGCAGTGTCGACGTCAACTACCGCGATCTCGTCAACGACATCAAGGTGGGCGACACGGTCCTGGTCGACAACGGCCTCATCCGTCTCGAAGTGCTGGAGAAGAAGGACGCGCGCATTCGCTGCCGCGTGCTGACCCAGGGCGAGCTCAAGTCCCGCCGTCACATCAATCTGCCCGGGGTGAAGGTGAACCTGCCTTCCTTCACCGACAAGGACCGCGCCGACACCACGGTGGCGATCGACGAGGGCGTGGATTTTATCGCGCTTTCATTCGTGCGCGAGGCGGCCGACATCGAGCTGCTGCGCGAGTTTCTCCGGCTGCAAAAATCCCAGGCGCGCATCATCGCCAAGATCGAGGACCAGTCCGCGATCACGAATCTCGAGGAGATCGTGCGCGCCACCGATTCGCTGATGGTCGCGCGCGGAGACCTCGGCATCGAGTGTCCCTACGAGGAGCTTCCCTCGATCCAGCGTCGCGCCGTGCAATGCTGCATCGACCACGGCAAGGCCGTGATCATCGCCACGCACATGCTGGAATCGATGATCACCCAGCCGATGCCGACGCGCGCCGAGATCACCGACGTGGCCAACGCCGTTCGCGAGCGCGCCGATTGCGTGATGCTTTCCGGCGAGACGACGGTCGGCCGTTATCCGATGGAGTGCGTGGCCATTCTTGAAAAGGTCGCGCGCCGCGTGGAGTCGGAAGACTTCACGCCGCTGCCCGACCCCGCCTATATCCATGGCGACAAGCCGCGTCTGCTCGCGGCCGCGGTGCACCTGGCCAATGACATGCGGGGCACGGGTATGCTGACCTTCACGCGCCGCGGCTACATGGCGCAGGGACTGGCGGCGATGCGGCCGGTGCACGCGCCGATTTTCGCCGCGACCAATTCGGTGGAGACGCTCCGGCAGATGCGCATCCTGCGCGGCGTCGAGCCTTTCATGATGGCGCTCGAGTCGGACCCGAACGACACGATCGAGAAGGCCATCACGCTCCTCGTGAAGGCCGGCAAGGTCCGCATCGGCGACAAGCTGATCGTCGTGACCGACATCCTCAGCCACGACCGCCTGGTCGACAGCATCCAGCTGCGCCCGGTGCGCTGAGCGGAGCGGTTTCCGGCGGTCTGGCCTTCGCCGGGCCGGCCGCCAGGATGGTCGCGCCATGAGTTCGTTTTCCGTTTCCCGGACCGTCCGGCCCGCATCGTCCTGGGCGATGGATCGTCGCGACTTTCTTCGGTGCTCGGCGCTCTCGATCGCCGCGCTGCTGGCCGGTCCGGGTTGCGCCGGCCTTGGTTTCGGGGCTCGCCGGCCCTTGCGTTTCGGGCTCGTGACCGATCTGCACTACGCGGACCGCGAGCCGGCGGGAAAACGGTTCTACCGCGAATCCCTTTCGAAGGCGCGCGAGGCGGTGGAGCGCCTGAACGCGGAGCGGCTTTCGTTTCTCGGCGTGTTGGGCGACGTGAAGGACATGGCGCCCGGCGAGCCCGAGGCGCGAACGCTCTCGCACCTCGCCGCGATAGACGGCGAGTTGCGCCGCTTCGCCGGTCCGGTCCGCTACGTGCTCGGCAACCACGACATGGACAACCTCTCGAAGGCGCAGGCGCTCGCGGTGCTGAACCCCGGCGGCGCGGGCGACCGCGGCTACCTGGCCTTCAGCGAAGGCGGCGTGCGCTTCGTGGTGCTCGACGCCTGCTTCGGTCGGGACGGGAAGCCTTACGACCGCGGCCGTTTTGATTGGCGCGACACCTTTGTGCCCGCGGCCGAGCTTCTCTGGTTGGAGGCGGAGCTGGGTTCCGCGCGCGAGCCGGTGATCGTCCTCGCCCACCAAAGGCTCGACGGCAACGGCGACCCCTACGTGAAAAACAGCGACGCGGTGCGCGCCATCCTGGAGGCCTCCGGCAAGGTGTTGGCGGTGTTCCAGGGCCACGATCACGCGGGCGGGCATCGGCGCGTCGGCGGCATCCATTATTATACGCTCCGAGCGGTGGTCGACGGCGGCGGCGCGGAGAACAACGCGTATGCGAGCGTCGAGGTGCATCCGAATCTGGACCTGACGGTCACCGGCTACCGGCGCGCGGCGACGATGGCGATGCCGCGGGCGGCCTGAATTTTCCCGGCTGCGCGGGCGACTCGCTCGATCCGCCAATGTTCGTAATACGAACATTGGCGCCGTGGCCGCGGAGGGCGAGGGTCAGCCGCGGCGCAGGGCGGCGCAGACGATGCCGGCGGCGACGGCGGCGTTGAGCGACTCGGCGCCGCCCACGCGCGGAATCGTGATCCATCGCGTCACCGCGGCGCGCACGGCGGGGGACGGGCCCCGGCCTTCGCTGCCCACGACGACCACCGCGCTCGCGAGCGGGGCGAGCTCGTGGACGGAGTCGCCGCGCAGGTCGCAGCCGAGCACGGGCACGCCGTCGCGGGCGGCCTCGGCGAGGGCGGACGCGAGCTCCGTCGTGATTGCGCGGATACGGGCGAAGGAGCCCATGGAGGCGTTGATCGTCTTTTGGGAAAACAGGTCGGCCGATTCCGGGGAAAGCAGGACGCGCGCGAAACCGAACCAGTCGGCGAGGCGAAGCAGCGTGCCGACGTTGCCCGGATCCTGGATGCCGTCGAGGGCGAGGGTGAGGCCGCGGGCGAGTTCGCCGGGCGCGAGCGCGGCGCGGCGGAGGCGGCCCACCGCGAGCACGGACGAAGGCGTAGGAAAATGGCTGATACGGGTCATCTCGGAGTCCGATACCGGGCGCAGGCGCGGGTCGTCCACCGGGGCGGCGGTCCAGTCCGGAGTGGCGTAGAGCTCGGCGATCTCGGCGCCGGCGGCGAGGAGTTCGCCGACGACCTTGGGGCCCTCGACGACGAAGAGGCCCGCGGCTTCGCGATGTTTTTTATCCCGCAGGTCGCGGAGGCGGCTGATCTCGGCCTTGGTGAGCGGCATGCGGGAAACCTGAGGCGGGCGGCGCGCGCTTGGCAACGCGGCGGATTTGCGGCGGTGTGTGGTGTTATCCATGAACAAGCCCGTTTCTCCTTTGCGCTGGGGCGTCCTTTCCACCGGCAGGATCGCCGGCGTGTTCGCCAGGGGGCTCGCCGCGTCGCGGAGCGGCCGCGTGGTCGCGGTGGGCAGCCGGTCGGCGGAAGGCGCGGCGCGTTTCGCGGGCGAGCATGGGATTCCGGCGGCGCATGCGCACGCGAGCTACGGGGGGCTTCTGGCCGACCCGGACGTGGAGGCGGTCTACATCGCGACACCGCATCCGGAGCATGTGGAATGGGCGGTGAAGGCGGCCGGGGCGGGCAAGCACGTGCTCTGCGAAAAGCCGGCGGGCATGAACCTCGCGGAAGGTCGGCGCATGGTCGAGGCGGCGCGGCGCGCCGGCGTGTTGTTCATGGAGGCGTTCATGTATCGCTGCCATCCGCAGACGGCAAAACTCGCGGAGCTGGTGCGGGGCGGCGCGATCGGCGAGGTGAAGTTCGTGCAGGCGAGCTTCGGATTTCGGAGCGACTACGACCCGTCTTCGCGGTTGTGGAACAGGGCGCTTGGCGGCGGTGCGATCCTGGATGTCGGGTGTTATCCGGTGTCGCTGGCGCGGTTGGTCGCGGGGGCGGCGGGGGGCGCGGCGTTTGCCGATCCGGCGGAGATAACGGGGGCGGTGGCGGAGCTCCATCCGGAGGGCGGCGCGGATGCGTTTGCGGCGGCGACGCTGCGTTTCGCGGGCGGGATGGTGGCGCAGGTGGCGTGCGCGGTCGGGCTGGGGATCGACAACACGGCGCGCATCTTTGGCGACGAAGGTTGGATCGAGGTGCCGCATCCGTGGATCATCACGAAGCCGGGCGGCGGGCAGACGCTACGCGTGCATCGGCGGGGGGCGGCGCGAGCCGAGGAGTTCACGCTGGCGGCGTCGAACGTCTACGCGCTCGAGGCGGAGGCGTTCGCGGCGGCTTGTCGCGCGGGGGCGACTGCGGTGCCGGCGATGTCGCCGGAGGACACTTTGGGCAATCTCGCGACGCTGGATCGCTGGAGGGCGGCGGTGGGGCTGCGTTATGCGGCGGACGGGGCGGCGGCGTAGGGCCGAACGGGGGAGGCCGAGCAGGAGCTCGACGTTCCCGGGGGGAGGAGGCGCGGATCAGGGCGCGGATTTTTTGCCCGCGGCGGCGGCGAGGAGGGCGGCGACGACGGGGCGCGAGTGCTCGAGATCGCGAAACTCGCCGCTCCAGTCGACGCGCACGGGAGTGTCGCGGCCGGTGACGGCGTCACGGACGATGAGGTTGTCCACCCGAAGCTTGAGGACTGCCACGCGCACGCGGGGGCCATCGCCGATTTTGCCGCCGCGCTCGTAGGGGAGACCGGCGGAGGCGCCGAGAGCGAGAAGCGGCCAGCGGCCTTTGGCGTCGGGCGCGAGGAGGAGCTCGGCGGCGTGGACGGTCAGCGAGTCGACGACGATGCTGTCGCGATCGCCGCTCGCTCCGAGCGCCGCCTGCCAGTCGGCGAAGATGATCTCGGCGGCGCCGCCGCGGGCGAGGAAGGGCGCCTGGGGGGAGGCGGAGGCGCGCAAGGTCCAGCCGGCGACCGTGGCGCGCCCGGCGAAGGGATCGCCCATCAAGCCTTGCAAGCGGAGCTCGGCGCCGGTGGCGGAGGCGAAACGCGTCTGTGCGGCGACGGGAAGCAGGAGCATCCAGGCGAGGACTCCGAGCGCGGTGGAAAACACGAGCGCGGCGGCGATCCAGGCGAGCACGCCGCCGCGGGTGTTTTGCGGATGCCGAAGACGGACGCTTTTCAACGAAGACGCGGAGAGGGCGGGCACGCGTGGGTCACTCCGCCTGGCCGGAGAAGTTTTCCGTGACGAGCACAAGGGAGGCGACGTGGGCCTTGAAGGCGAAATCGCCCGCGTAGGGGAGGACGGCGTTGTCGCCGCGCGCGAGGGTGCTTTTGCCCGGGCCCTGGAGCTCGCCGGTGACGACGGAAAGGATGCGGGGCTGTTCACCGGCTTCGAAGCGGAGCGTTTCACCGGGGTCGAGCAAGATGCGGCGAATGCGGAATTCGTCGCAATCGGCGATCGCGCCGGAGGTGGGGGCGGCGCGGACGGGCGCGGGCTCGAAGTCGTCCCATTTGATCGAGGCGAGCGACTCTTTCACGTGGAGCTGGCGGGGTTTGCCGTCGAGGCCGACGCGGCCCCAGTCGTAGACGCGGTAGGTGGTGTCCGAGTTCTGCTGGATTTCGAGAATCAGGTTGCCCGCGTCGATCGCGTGGATCTGTCCGCTGCGGACGAGGATGCTGTCGCCTTGGGCGACGGGGAAGCGATGAACGAGGGGCTCGAGGGTGTTGCCCTTGAGCGCCTGTTCAAATTGCTCGCGAGTGACGCCCTTTTTCAGGCCGACGAGCAAGCCGGCTCCAGGCTGGGTGGCGGCGATATACCAAGTCTCGGTTTTCGGTTCGCCCTTGAGTTGCGGCGCGATGCCGGCCGGCGGATGGACTTGGAGGCTGAGGCGCTCGCGGCAGTCGAGCCACTTCACGAGGATGGGGAAGGGCTTCTTTTTGTCCCATCCCGGGCCCATCAGGTCGGCCGGGTAGGTTTCGATCAGTTGCCGCAGGCTCTTGCCGGCATGCCGGCCTTGGGCGACGAGCGACTGCGCTTCGGGGCGGTCGACGATCTCCCAGGCTTCGCCGATGGGCTTTTGGCCCGGCAGGGTGCGGCTGAGCGCCGTCTCAAGGGCGCGTCCGCCCCAAACACGTTCTTGGTAGAGGGGTTCGAAGCGAAGGAGTTCGTGCATGCGAGAAAAGAGAGGGAGATCCGGACGGGTTCAGCTTTTGTTAAAAGCGTGGCGGGCGTGATTGCCTTTGACCGATGAGTCGAATGGTTAGAGCTGTAAAAACGGGCCCAAGACTGCCCGCCCACGCCACATGCCGAAAGCCGCGAGTTCAAACTCAAATCAAGGGCCGTCCTTCCAGCCCCCACGCCACCGCCCCCGTTGGATAACGGCCAGTGTATGCGGAGTGTTGGCGATTCTGATCACGGTCGCTTTCGCGGACTACAAGCCCGATCAGGTGCCGCGTTTTGTGACGACCAATCCGACCGACCATAACGCGGTCGGCCTATTCGGCGCATACACAACATTTTGGAATTATTGGTGGTTCGGCATCGGGGCTTGGTTGATGCCGGCGTTCCTTTACTGGATGGCTTACGTTGCGTTGCGGAATGTCCGGCAGCTCGCGGCGACCCGGTGGATCGCGATGTTTTTCTGCGTTTCGAGCGGGGCGGGTCTCGCGGCCATGATCGGTGGATTCACCGGGAACTGGTTTCCCAACGATCTGGGGGGCCAGCTAGGGAAGTGGATCTACGACGGTTTCTTGTCGGAGCTGATGGGGGGCTTCGGCTCCGCGGTGGTGCTCGGTCTCGTTTATACCCTGAGCATTATTTTTATCTGCACGAGCGACATCGGCGCGGAGTTTGATCGGGCTTTTCAGGCGTTCCACGAGTGGCGAGCTCGGCGCAAGGAGCTGAAGGCCGATGAGATTCGCCTCCGCGCCGAGCTTCGCGCCGCCGAAGAAAAACGCAAAACGGACGCATCCAAACCCGTGGTCGCCGCACCTGCTCCGCCGGCCGCGAAGAAACTCGAAATCACGCGCGATCCCAATCGCCCTCCCTCGCGTTCGCCTTTTGCCAAGCCGGTCGACCCCGCGAGCGATCCGACGAAAGCCTCGGTCGCCGCCATCGCGGTGAACGACAAGCCGCCCGCGCAGCTCAGCCAGGCGGTGTCGCCCTCAAGCACGCCTTCGCGGTCGCCCTTCGGAGAACCGAAGATCGTCCGGGGCGGCGCCAATGCCAGCCCGGTCGGCTCCAAATCGGAGCCCCTTTCCAGCACCCCTCCGGCCGCCGCGGGCGGCCCCATCGCGATCGTGAAGCCCGAGGAGACGAAAAAGGCGAAGACCGCCTCGGTCGTGCCCGCCTCCGAGCCTGATTACCAGTATCCGCCGCTCTCGCTGCTGAAGGAACAGGTGAAGCCTTCCTCCGAGGACTCCGACCAGGAGCACTTGCGCAACATGGAGGACCTCGTGCGCATTCTCGGCGAGTTTGGCGTCACCGTGACCCCCGGCGAGATTCACGTCGGCCCGGTCATCACATGCTACGAAGTGGTTCCGGCGCCCGGCGTGCGCGTCGAAAAGATCGCGGGCCTCGACAAGAACATCGCCCTCGGCATGCGCGCGCAGTCGGTGCGCATCCTCGCGCCGATTCCCGGCAAAGCCGCGGTGGGCGTCGAGATCCCGAATCGCCATCCGACTCCCGTCGGCATGCGCGAGATTCTGGAGAGCGAAGATTGGGTCTCCGCGAAAGCCGACATCCCCATCGCGCTTGGCAAGGACGTCTCCGGTAAGCCGCTCATTTCGGACCTCGCCAAGATGCCCCACCTCCTGATCGCCGGCGCCACCGGCTCGGGCAAGTCGGTCTGCATCAATTCGATCATCGCCTCGATCGTCTACCGCAAGAGCCCCAAGGACCTGCGCCTGATGATGGTCGATCCGAAGGTCGTCGAGTTGAAGGTGTTCAACACCCTCCCTCACATGCTTATCCCGGTCGTCACCGAGCCAAAGAAAGTGCCTTCCGCGCTCAAGTGGCTGCTGGGCGAGATGGAGCAGCGTTACCAGATCTTCGCCAAGGTCGGCGTGCGCAACATCGCCGGCTACAACACCCGCAAGAAACCGGCCGCGGGCGCCGTCGCCTCGGCTCAGACGGAAGCGCCGGAGCAGCCCACGCTCGATGGTGTGGTGCCCGCCGCGAGCGCCGAGGAGATCGCCGCGCTGCCGCCGCGCCTGCCTTACATCGTCGCGATCATCGACGAACTCGCCGACCTCATGATGGTCGCTCCGGCCGAGATCGAGACCTCGATCGCGCGTCTCGCGCAGCTCGCGCGCGCCGCCGGCATCCACCTCATCATCGCCACCCAGCGCCCTTCGGTGAATGTCATCACCGGTGTCATCAAAGCCAATTTGCCCTCGCGCATCGCGTTCCAGGTCGCCTCGCAAGTCGACTCGAGGACGATCCTCGATGGCAAAGGCGCCGACACGCTGATCGGCCGCGGCGACATGCTTTTTTCGCCTCCCGGCAGCTCGCGTCTCGTGCGCGCGCAGGGCGCCTTTGTCTCCGACGAGGAAGTGTCCGAATTCGTCGAATTCCTGAAGCGCAACGGTCCGCCGAAATACGCGGAGAACGTGCAGAACCAGATCGACGACGACGCGGCGGCGACGGTGGACGACGAGGAGGAGGATCTCACCGGGGGCGAGAGCGCCGACGACGAGAAGCTCTACCAAAAGGCGATGGGCGTTCTTCGCGCGACCAAGCGCGCCTCGACCTCGACGCTTCAGCGCCGCCTGCGCATCGGCTACAACCGCGCCGCGCGGATCATGGACCTGATGGAAGAACGCGGCGTGGTCGGTCCGGAAAACGGTTCCAGCCCGCGGGAGATTCTCGTGGATCTGGATCGCTGAGCGAAGATCAGGAAGCGGCCGGGCGACTCGGCGATGGAGTGTCGACCGCGGACCGGCGCGAATACAAATTGATCGATCTCCTACGGCCCGTGATCGGCGGCCGGATATTCCGGCCTTTGGATCGAGGGTAGGGCGGCGGCCGGGCGTGAAAGACATCGCCGGGGCCGCCGTTGGGGCCGCCCCGCCAAACGGAGACTATCCGCGCGGCTCGAGGAGCTCGACCAATTCGATGCCGTAGGCTTCGAGGCCGACCAGCTTGCGGTGGCTGTTCGTGAGCAGGCGGATCTTTTTCAAGCCGAGGGCGCCGAGGATCTGCGCTCCGATGCCATAGTCGCGCAAATCCATCGCGGGCGCGGCCGGTTCGTCGGCGCGGGCCGCGTCGGCGGCGGAACCGGAAACGGTCGAGGCAAGGCGGGAGAGCATCGATTCGCCGGCGTTGAGCGGCTCCATGTAGAGCACGGCGCCGCGGCCTTCGCGGGCGATGGCCTTGAGGCTGGCGTCGAGAACGTCGCCGGAGGTGCCGCAGCCGAGGCCGCGGAAAACGTCGGCGAGGACGTTGGCGCTGTGCACGCGCACGAGCGCGGGCGTGGCGGGGTCGAGGGCGCCGAGCGTGAGCGCGAGGTGGTGGCGCTTGTCGAGGCGGCTGCGGAAAACGTGCGCGGTGAAGTCGCCGTAGGCGGAGGCGAAGGCGCGCTCGCCGATCTTCTCGACGAGTTTGTCCTGCTTTAGCCGATACGCGATGAGCTGCTCGATCGAGATCATGCGCAGGCCGTGGCGCCTCTTGAAATCCATGAGCTGCGGGAGGCGCTGCATCGTGCCGTCGTCGTTGACCAGCTCGCAGAGGATGCCGGCGGGTTCGAGTCCGGCGAGGGTGGCGAGATCGACGGCGGCCTCGGTGTGTCCGGCGCGTTCGAGCACGCCGCCGGGGCGGGAGCGCAGCGGAAACACGTGGCCGGGCTGCACGAGCTGGTCGGCGCCGGAGGCGGGGTCGGCGAGGATCTTGATCGCGACGGCGCGATCATGGGCGCTCACGCCGGTGGTGACGCCTTTGGCGGCGTCGACGCTCACGGTGAACGCGGTCCGGTAGCTCTCGCGATTGTGCGCCACCATGGGGCCGAGACCGAGGCGGTCGAGCTGGTGTCCGAGCATGGGCACGCAGACGATGCCGCTGCCGTAGCGGATCATGAGATTGATCGTCTCCGGCGTGGCCTTGGAGGCGGCCATGATGAGGTCGCCCTCGTTTTCGCGGTCCTCGTCGTCGGTGACGATGACGAGACGCCCGGCGGCGATGTCCGCGATGGCGTCTTCGACGGAATCAAAGGGAGAAGGAACGGAGTCGGCGGCGGGAGCGCTCATGAAGAAGGGAAACTACGAGAACGGCGGTGGAGCGGGAAGCTAGACGGAAAAGAAAGGCCGGGCAAGACGCCCGGCCTTTCGCGGGCTGGATGCCCGTGCTACGATATGGTCGGCGGCCAAACAGGATCAGAGGACGACGGCGCCTTCGCCGACGTTCATCGGGAGGATGTCGGGGCGCTCGCCGAACTTGGCGGCGTAGGCGAGGGCGACTTTTTCCGCGTGAGCGGCGGTGAAGCCGGGCGCGGCGAGGGCCATGACGGCGCCGCCGAAGCCGCCGCCGGTGAGGCGGGCGCCGAAAACGCCCGGTTCGGCGACGAGCGCGTCCACGAGGAAGTCGAGCTCGGGCGTGCTGTTCTCGAACAGGGTTTGCGAGCTGCGGTGCGAGGCGGTGAGGAGTTTGCCCACGGCGGGGAGATCGCCGGAGCCGAGGGCTTTGACGCAGGCGTCCACGCGGGCGATCTCCTCGACGACATGCAGAGCGCGCTTGAAGGCGACGGGATCGATTTTCGCCTGGGCGGTTTTGAGGCCCTCGGGCGAAACTTCGACGAGGAGCTTCACGCCGAGCGCCTGAGCGGCGCTCATGCACTCGCGGTGGCGTGCGGCGTAGAGACCGTCGACGAGGGCGTGCTTGGTGTGGGTGTTGAAAATCCAGAAGCTCGCGCCGGCCGGCATGGGCACGGTGTCGAAGCGCGGGCCGGCGCAGTCGATGAAGACGAGATGGCCGCTTTTTCCGAAGCCTGAGACGCCCTGGTCGAGTATGCCGCAGGGGACGCCGACGAAGTTGTTTTCAGCGTGTTTGCCGATCTTCACGACCGTCTCGCGGTCGGGCGACTGGCCGGTGGCGCCGAGAAAGGCGAGGGCGGAGGCGAGCTCGATGGCGGCGCTGGAGGACAGGCCGGCGCCGGCGGGAAGATCGCTCTCGGCCAGATAGTCGAAGCCTTCGGGGGCCTTGAGGCCGAAGGCGGGGAAGGCGGCGAGGACGCCGAGCGGGTAGTTGGTCCAGGAGGCTTCGCCGCTTTGCTTCGCGGGGGCCCCGGCGGCGGGCAGGGTGACGGTCTTGCCGGAGTAACGGCTGTGGAAATTGCGCTGGCCGTCGGTGCGGCGGGCGAGGGCGACGGCCACGCCGCGGTCGATCGATGCGCCGAGGACGGTGCCTCCGTTGTAGTCGGTGTGATTGCCGATGAACTCGATGCGACCCGGGGCGCGGGTGACGAATTCCGGCGCGCGGCCGAAGACTTTTTCGAATTGGGCGACGAGGGTGGCCTTGTTCATGGCGTAGTGTGGTGGGAGGGACGTGGTGAAACGCGGAACTTCGCGCGCGCCAGCCGGGGAGGCGAGCGCTTTTGCGGCGCGGGCCTTGCGCTTGTCTCGGCGTTTGTGGCGCGCAGGGGATTGCGGGGAAAGGCGGCTCAGGCGGGAGGTTTGCCGCCTTCGAAACCGGGGATGGTTTCGCCAGAGCGGCCTTTGACGACGAGAGAGAGCAGGTGCTCCATGGCTTGCAGGCGGGTCCAGCCGCGCTCGGCGACGAGTTGATCGCAACGTTTGAGGAGCTGGTCGGCCATGGCAACGGCTTGCGGGCCTTCCGCGCCCAGACGGGTGCAAAGCGTGACGAGTTGTTCGCGTTCGGTCATGCGGGAAGCGGGTCGAGGATGTGGACGGCGTGGTTGTCGGCGCTGGTGATCGAAGCGGCGGAGGCAAGCCCGAGGAGATTGAGAATAGCGAGTCCGAGCCAGCCGCCGCGTCCGTCGTCGACCACGGCGCGAAGCTCGCCGATGCGCTTGTCGTTTTGGCGAAGCTCGACATTCACCGCGGGAGCGGGGCCGACTCCCCCCACTCGCAACAGGCGGCGTCGCACCTGCCCCATCGCGTGTAGGCGGGCCATGACCTCCTGGCCCAGATAGCACCCTTTGTTGAACGAGATCGCGACGTTTTCGAGACCCGCCTCCTGCGGCAGATCCTGCGGGCCAAATTCTCCGGGAATGGCGGGGACGCCGGTGGCGAGGCGCGCGCGATGGAGGGCGATGGCGGAAAGTTCGCCAAGCTCGGCAGGCGGGGGGAGGACCGGAACGGCGGACGACGCGCCTGCAATGGACGTCGGGCGCAACCAGTCCCAGATGTGGCCTTGGCCGCGACGTCCGGCGAAAATGTAGCCTCCGCCGAGCGCGGCCCAATAGCCTGGCGCGGGCGTTTCGCCAAGAGACGCCGCGAGCCAGCGCTCGGCGGTCGCGCCGGCGAGCGTGACTTGGTCCCACATTCTTTCTTCCGGCGTCACCGTGACGTCGTCGGCGATGATGAAATCTTCCAGACGGGCGCGCAGGCTCTCGCCGTCGGTGTGCGCGCTCCAAAGCCACCAACGCTCGGCGTTCTCTTTTAGAACGAGGCTTTCGCCGAGGATTCGACCCTTTGTGTTAAGCCAGAGGGCTTCCGCGCATTGTCCGGCTTGCAGGGGGCGAAGATCTTGCGTGCATTGGCCCTGCAGAAAAGTTGGGGCGTCCGGACCCGAAACGCGGAGCCAAGCGTTGGGGCGCGCGCGCGCGGCGCCTTGCGGCGCGTTGATCATCGATTTTAAGTCGCTAGATTTAAGCATTTAACAAGGAATGTGAGACTTTTTGAGAGTTTTTATTGACGGAGGCCTTACGCCGAGTATCTCTCCCCATATCACTTTTCCACCTTCTCCTGTGCAAACAGGAGTTTTGGGGTAACTAAGAAAGCAAATGCCCGGTCGCTTAGGGGTAGGCGACCGGGCAACTTATTTTACGAGATTGGCGCCGCGAGCGCGAAGAAGGCGGTTTTGGCTCACCCGCTCGATTTCCCGCGTTTCCCCTGCGGATCCACTTTCGGTGGATCTTCATTTTCGAGGTTTAAGCGGCGGCTTGCCCTGCGCCCGACGCGCGCGCCATGGTGCTCGTTTCTGTCCATGCTATCGACCTCCGATCTCAACATAGTGGAGATGCGTCCGCTTCCCACGCCCGCCCAATTGCTGGCAGATTTCCCGATTTCGGAGTCGCAGGCGGCTTTTGTCACCCAGGCGCGCAACGGCATCCAGCGAATCATCTTCACCGACGAGCGGCGTTTCCTGCTGATTGTCGGACCCTGCTCGATTCACGATGTCGAGGCCGGCCGCGACTATGCCCGCCGGCTCGCCGCGCTGGCCAAGGAGGTCGGCGACCGCGTGATGATCGTGATGCGCGTCTACTTTGAAAAGCCGCGCACGACGGTCGGCTGGAAAGGGCTGATCATGGATCCGCAGCTCGACGGCTCGTCCGACATCGCCGCGGGCTTGCGCGTCGGCCGCGCGTTCCTGGGGGAGGTGCTCGACCTCGGCCTGCCGACGGCGACGGAGTTTCTCGATCCGATCATGCCGCAATACATCGCCGACCTGGTGTGCTGGGGCGCCATCGGGGCGCGGACGACGGAATCACAGACGCATCGTCAGCTCGCCTCCGGTCTTTCGATGCCGATCGGCTTCAAAAACGGCACCGATGGCACCCTCCAGTCGGCCGTCAACGCGATCAAGGCCGCCGGGCAGTCGCACACCTTTCTGAGCATCCGTCGCGACGGGGCGCCAGTCTCCGTGCGCACGCATGGCAACCGGGATTGCCACGTCGTTCTGCGGGGTGGCGCGAAGGGGCCCAACTACTCCCCCGCGCACATCGCCGAGACCGAGGCCCTGCTGGTCAAGGCGGGTCTGCCCGCGTCCATTCTCGTCGACGTGTCGCACGACAACTCGTCGAAAAAGCCCGAGATGCAGCCAGAGGTCGTCCGCGCGCTCATCGCGCAGATCCGGGCGGGCAACCGCTCGATCATGGGCGCCATGCTCGAGAGCAACCTGCACGCGGGCAACCAGCCCTTTCCGCAGGCCAAGAGCGCGCTCAAATACGGCGTTAGCATCACCGACGGCTGTATCGACTGGGAGACTACGCTCGGTCTCGTCCGCGAGCTGCACGCCGCCCTCGCCCCCCGTTTCGCCTGATCCCGCCGCGCCGCCCCCGTTCACACATGCAAAAAACTTCCGATCTTCACGTCGTCGAGACCTTCCCCCTGCCCACCCCGGCGCAGCTCCTCGCGGAATTGCCCAAGACCGAGGCGCAGGCGGAGTTCATCACCGCGGCGCGCCGCGATATCCAGAAACTGATCTTCACCGACGACCGCCGGTTCCTCCTGGTGATCGGCCCCTGCTCGATCCACGACGTCGAGGCCGGCCGCGACTATGCCCGCCGTCTCTCCGCCTTGGCCAAGGAGGTGTCCGATCGCGTGATGATTGTGATGCGCGTCTATTTCGAGAAACCCCGCACCACCGTGGGGTGGAAGGGCCTTGTGATGGATCCGCACCTCGACGGCTCCAACGACATCGCCGCCGGCCTGCGCCTCGGCCGCGCCTTCTTGCGCGAGGTGCTCGACCTCGGTTTGCCGACCGCCACCGAATTCCTCGATCCGATCACGCCGCAATACATCGCCGATCTCGTGTGTTGGGGCGCCATCGGCGCGCGCACGACCGAATCGCAGACCCACCGCCAGCTCGCGTCCGGTCTTTCCATGCCCATCGGTTTCAAGAACGGCACCGACGGCGGCTTGCAGGTCGCGATCAACGCGATCAAGGCCGCCTCGCAGCCTCAGACCTTCCTCGGCATCGGGCTCGACGCCGCCGCCGCCGCCGTCCGGACCAGCGGCAACCGCGATTGCCACATCGTGCTGCGCGGCGGCTCCAAGGGCCCGAATTTCTCGGCCGCGCACATCGCCGAGACGGAGGCCATGCTGACCAAGTCCAGCCTGCCCGCATCGATCCTCGTCGACGCCTCGCACGATAACTCCTCCAAAAAGCCGGAGCTCCAGCCCGACGTGATTCACGCCCTTCTTGGCCAGATCCAAGCCGGCAACACCTCGATCATGGGCGCCATGGTCGAGAGCAACCTCGGCGCGGGCAACCAGGCCTTCCCCCAGCCGAAGGAGAAGCTCCAATACGGCGTCAGCATCACGGACGGCTGCATTGATTGGGCGACGACGGAAAAACTCGTGCGCGACCTGCATGCCGGGCTCGCGGCGCGCTTCGCCTGAAGGTTGCCGGAAAATTTCAACGCGGAGGCGCAGAGACGCAGGGGGGAACGGGCGGCGGCGCGAGAGCCTTGCGTCTGTTGACCGTTATTTTCCCGCCTCCGCGCCTCCGCGTCTCTGCGTTAAAGATACGGTCTTGCTCGCGCCCCGCGCTTTTTTGCGCCGGAAAACGCAATCGGTGCGTGTCCTCCGCGCTGATTTTGACCTAGGCTCAAGGTCTTCCCACATCCATGAGCACCAACGCTTCCCCCATCCGCGTCGCCGTCACCGGCGCCGCAGGCCAGATCGGTTACTCCCTTCTCTTCCGCATCGCTTCCGGCGCCATGTTTGGTCCGGACCGTCCGGTCATCCTTCAGCTGATCGAAGCTCCCTTCGAAAAGGCGATGAAGGCCCTCGAAGGCGTGGCCATGGAGCTCGACGACTGCGCTTTCCCGCTGCTCAAGGGCATCGTCATGACCGACCAGCCGGAGGTCGGCTTCAAGGATGCGAACTGGAGCTTGCTCGTTGGCGCGAAGCCCCGTGGGCCCGGCATGGAGCGTGCCGACCTGCTCAAGGACAACGGCAAGATTTTCATCGGCCAAGGCCAGATCATCGACCGCGTCGCGGCCGACGACGCCCGTGTCGCCGTGGTGGGGAACCCGGCCAACACCAATTGCATGATCGCCGCCTCGCAGGCCAAGCGGCTCCCGGCCGATCGCTTTACGGCGATGGTTCGCCTCGATCAAAATCGCGCGCAAACCCAGCTCGCCAAGAAAGCCGGCGTGGACCTCACCGCGGTGAAGGACATTTTCATCTACGGCAATCACAGCCCGACCATGTTCCCGGCCTTCGCCCATGCGACGATCGACGGCAAGAAGGCGATGGACGTCATCAGCGATCACGCGTGGTTGAAGGGCCCCTTCCTGGAGACGGTCGGCAAGCGTGGCGCCGCCATCATCGCCGCCCGCGGCGCCTCCTCCGCCGCCTCCGCCGCGAACGCTCTCGTCGATCATGTGCGCGACCTCATGACGCCCGGCAAGATCCACTCCGTCGCGGTGAAGTCCAACGGCCTCTACGGCTTCGACAAGGACGTGTGGGCCGGCATGCCCGTGCGCACCACGACGCCCGGCAGCTACGAGGTCATCACCGGCTACGAGATGTGCGATTTCTGCAAGGAGCGCATCGCGATCACCAACAAGGAACTCGTCGAAGAGCGCGCCGCCGTCGTCGACATGCTCAACGGCTGAGCCTCGTCGGCGGGGTCTCGGTTGCTTCCGCTTCCATTCCCACGATTCCCTAGGCCGGGCCTTCTTCCCGAGGTCCGGCCTTTTGCTTTTTTAACCACGGATCACGCGGATTTTCGCGGATAAGAACCGGATCGATCCGCGTTCATCCGTGGTCAAGAAATCCGCGCCCATCTGCGCCACTTGTTCGCCGGTGGCGAAATCCGCGGTTAAACACTTCGCGCGTTTCAGAACTGCGAGATCGCCCGCGCGCTCTCGAGCACGACCCAGCCGAGGCCGCCGGCGCCGAGGAGAGCCACGGTCGCGCGCACGATTTTTTGGAGACGCAGCCGACGGTCGAAACGATCCGGGCGTCGCGCCTCGAAACAGCCGCTGGCGTCGACAAAGCTCACGAACTGGGCGTTGCGAATCGCGGTGCGACCGATGCGCGCGTTGTCGACCCGGCCCATGCGAATGGGCGGACGACGAAAAAGATTTCTCAAAAGGCGCAACATGGAGACCGGCGGAATTTCCGCGGCAGCACACCGTGAAATTTGGGTGGTCTTCGCAAGGGGAAACCCGCCAAGTTGGGCCTTTTCACCTCCTGTTACCGATTCTCAGAAACACGCCATGCACCACTTCCGCTACGCCGGCCAAAATCTCCAATGCGAAGGTGTCGATCTCGCCGAGATCGCGCGCCTCTACGGCACGCCGACCTACGTCTACAGCACGGCCACGATGGCCGACAACTACACGCGCCTAGCCGCCGGACTGAAGGGCCTGGATCTCCAGATTTGCTACGCGATGAAGGCGAACTCGAACATCGCGATTCTCCGTCACTTCGCGAACCTCGGCGCCGGCTTCGACCTCGTGAGCGGCGGCGAGATCCGTCGCGTTCTCGCCGCGGGTGGCGACATCAAGCGCTCCGTCTTCGCCGGCGTCGGCAAGACCGAGGCCGAGATCGAGCTCGCGATCAAGAACGGCATTTTCGCCTTCCACGTGGAGAGCGAGCCCGAGATCGCCCGCATCAACCATGTCGCCGGCAAGCTCGGCGTGAAGGCGCCCATCGCGATCCGCATCAACCCCGACGTCGACGCGCACACCCACGCCAAGATCACCACCGGCAAGTCGGACAACAAGTTCGGCATCCCGCTCTCCAACGCCGCCGCCGCCTACGAGACCGCCGCGCGTTTCCCGCACATCCAGATCAAGGGCGCGCAGATGCACATCGGCTCGCAGCTCACCAGCCTCGCCCCCTTCGTCGAGGCGGTGAAGAAGGTCGCTCCCTTCGTGCAGGAGCTGAAGGCCAAGTATGGGATCAGCTACTGGTCCATCGGCGGCGGCATCGGCATCATCTACAAGGACGCGCTCGCCAGCGGCGACGCGGCTTGGTGGACCGCTCAGCCCGCCGAAAGCCGTCCGCTCACGCCCGAGGCCTATGGCGAGGCGCTCACGCCCTTGCTCGCCTCGCTCGGCCTCAAGATCCTGCTCGAGCCCGGTCGCTATCTCGTCGGCAACGCCGGCGTGCTCCTCTCGCGCGTCGAATACCTGAAGCGCGGCAAGTCGAAGAACTTCCTCATCGTCGACGCCGCGATGAACGACCTCGTGCGTCCCGCGATGTATGACAGTTTCCACGAGATCGTGCCCCTGCGTCGCGACTCCGCCCGCGCCGCCATCGCGGCCGACATCGTCGGCCCCGTTTGCGAGAGCGGCGACTGCTTCGCGAAGGACCGCCAGATCCAGGAGGTCGGCGAGGGCGAGTTCATCGCCTTCATGAGCGGCGGCGCCTACGGCTTCACGATGGCCAGCCGCTACAATACGCGCTGCATGGCCGCCGAGGTGTTGGTGAAGGGCGGCGCGAGCGACTTGATCAACTCGCGTGAAACCTTCGAGCAACAGATCCAGAACGAGAAGCTGCCGGCGTTTCTGACGAAGTAAGGCGAGTTGTTTGTGCAGAACAAAAAGGCCTCGCGGGCGCATTCGCCCGCGAGGCCTTTTTGTGTCGCGTTGCGTCTTGCGCGCGGGCCGGCTCAGCGCTCCGAGGCCATGCGGCGGGCGACGGAGTCGAGCTGGTCGAGCTGGGACGGCGTGGCGGAGCCCGGTTTGCCGAAGGGCCAGGTGCCGTCGGCGAGGAAACGTTCGCAGAGCTCGGCGATCCCGCGCACGGGCACGAACGTGGAAGGACTGTCGTCGCCGGTCACGCGCGAGACGAGTTCCGCCGGGAAACGCTGGATCTGGCCCGCGGCGATGTAGGAAAGAGCGTGCAGATGCACGAACGGCCGGCTGTCGGGCAATGTGGTCGGCGGGCGCGCGGCAGGCGTGCGGAAGCAGGCGAAGAAGGCGCGGAAATTTTCCACCTGCGCGTCGAATTCGCCGAAGCGCACCGTCTCGACGCCGCCCGCGTGCCAACGGATGTCGGCGCGGTCGTTGGTGATGTAGTCGATGGTGGCACGGTCGCAGACGAGCGTCTCGCGATGGGTGTGCGGGCCCATGCAGGCGTGGGTGAGCGCGATGCGGATCGGGACGCCGGTATCGGTGTCGATCGAGAGGAAGAACGTGTCCGCGCCTTGGATGTCGTGGGCGCGAAGGAGGCTGGCGCGCACTTTGGTGGGGGTGGCCCAGCGGTCCTGCGCCCCTGTGCCCGCCCAGTGCAGGATGTTGTGCACATGGTGGGAGAGGGCGTTGCCGACGCAGGAGTCGAGGATGAGGCGGCCGTCGTTCCCGACAAGGCGGCCGGCCCAGGTGTTGCGGGTGAAGTAATCCGTCCCGCGCGGCCAGAGGCCGAGGAGGTGCGCGGAGCGCAGGGCGCCAAATTCGCCTTTGAGGAGGCGGCGTTTGATGGCTTGGCGAGGTTGCTCGGTGATGAAGTTGAAGCCGACGAGCGTGGGCACCTTGGCTTTGGCGTCGGTGGCGATCATCCGCTCCAACTCGCAGGGGTCGAGGGTGGGGGGCTTTTCCAGATAGACGGCGAGCCCGCGCTCGACGATGGCGCGGTGCATCTCGGCGTGCAGGGGGATGGGGGTGGGCACGGTGACGACGTCCAGCTGGCCGGCGTGCTGCTCAAGCATCTTGCGGTAGTCGTCGTGGATCGAGACGCCTCGCGCGTTGAATTTCCACTCGGCCTGTTTGGCGGCAAAGTTCTGCGGGGCGGGGTCGCAGGTGCAAACCAGGCGCGCTTCGCGCGAGGCTTCGAGTTGGAGAATGGCTTCGTGGTGGCGGGCGGCGTAGCCGCCCATCCCGATGATGCCGACGCGGATCGGGGTGGTTGTCATCTAAAGGAGAGAGGGTTCGTGCGTTGAAGGATGGAAAGCCAGTGCAATGGATATCCTACAGTTCCAAAGCGAGCGTGGCGTTGCTTTACCGTTTGCCTGGCGGTGCAGATCAGAAGGTGCGTGGTCGGAGAAAGCGCGTGTCCGCTTAACTGTTGCCACCGCGCGGGCTATCGATGGGTTCGGGGGGATTTTATGTCCCTCGATCCGTCTTCCAGCTCCAGTTCCCCTGAGTCGGGCGAGGCTTCCGCCTCTTTGCGCGAACCCGTTGCACCGTCCTCCAATCTTGTTTTCGCGGTTGTCGCCGGCATCGTGGCGATGCTCGTCGGCACGGCAATCTGGGTGGGTGTCACTGTCGCGACCAATTTCCAGATCGGCTACATGGCCGTGGGCGTGGGCTTTCTTGTGGGCCTCGCGATGCGTTTCGCGGGGCGCGGCGTCGGTCAGCCTTATCATGTGGTCGGCGCCGTGCTCGCCTTGCTGGGCTGCGCATTGGGGAATCTGTTCACCGGCTGCGTGCTCGTGGCGCGTGCGCAGGAAGTTTCTTTCGGCGAGGTGGTCTCGGCGCTGAACGTGGAAATGGCGGGCGAGATCATGGGCGTTATGTTCAGCCCCATGGACATCCTGTTCTACGTCTTGGCGGCGATGGCGGGCTGGAAATACTCGGTGCTGCAGGGGGCGGAGTAGGCGTGAGGAAATCGGCGATGAAGGCGGCGGTTCTTTTGTTCGCTTGCGCGGCGTTGCTCCATGCGGCGGAGCCGGGGAGCGATTCCTTGGTTCCGTCGGCGAAGGATTTTTCGGAATTCTGGCCGCCGGCGGATAAGGGGGCGGGGACGGAGGTGGTCGTGCAGGTGTTGGACGTGCGCGAGCGGGGTCGCGCCGAGCCTTGGCCGGAGGCGCCGCTTTCGCAATGGCTGGAGGGTGACGGCGTCCGGTCTGTTCCCGCGAAGCTCAATCTCGTCGCCACGACGGAGCGTCTGACATCCATCAAGACCGATCCCGCCGGCGTGGTGTTGGCGGCCCCGTGCTCCATCGGGTGGATTTTGTTTCTGCGACCGGACGAGACGGAGGATCCCGGGCTCTACTCGATAAAGTGTTTCTCAACCTTCTTGTCGTTGAGCGGGTGGACGGAGGCGGGCGGCGTCCCGCTTCCGTTGCGGAAAAGTTCTTCCGCGCGTTTTCAGTGGAGGGTGAACAACCGTTGGTTTCTTGTCGCGTCCGGCGAATCGGCGCCGCCCTCCGCTCCCGGCGAAAAGGATGCGGAACAGGCCGCGCTGTATGTGCGGGTCGAGGACGGTTCGGCTCCCGCGGCCACGGTGATAAAGGTTCGGGAAGCGCTTCCCGCGGCCAAGCCTGGAGGCCAAACATCGCGTTGATTCTCCGTGCGCTCCGGGCGCGGCGTGTTTTTAACCCCAGTCACGCATGAACATCGTCGTTGTTGGCGCCGGCGCCTGGGGCACGGCTTTCGTTCTTCACCTTTGTCGGCTGGGCCACACGGTCACGCTCGCGCCGCGGCGTTTTGAGCAGGCGCTCGCGCTGGCGTCGACGCGAGAGAACGCCGATTACCTGCCGGGTTTTAAACTGCCGCAGTCGGTGCAAATCGGGCACGAGCTGATCCCCGTGCTCATGGAGGCGGAGCTGGTTCTCCTCGCCTGCCCTTCGCAGGCCTTGCGCGAGACCGCGACGCGCGTGCAGGCCTCGCGGGGACTGGCAACGCGGCTCAGGCTCGTGCTTTCGCTCGCGAAGGGATTGGAGCTCGGCACGCATCTGCGTCCCGCGGAAGTGATGGCTGCGGTGTTGCCGGGTCTCGCCGTGGGTTCCCTCACTGGCCCGACCAACGCCGCCGAGGTCGCTTCAGGCAGGCCCTGCGCGATGGTGTTGGCGGCGCAGGGAGCGGACGAGGCCCTTCTCGCCGAGGTGCAGGCGGCGCTCAGCGGGCCGACCTTGCGCGTTTATCGCAGCGACGACGTCGCGGGCGTGGAGTTTGGCGGCTGCCTCAAGAATGTTTACGCGATCGCGGCCGGTTGTTGCGACGGGTTGAAGCTTGGCGACAACGCCAAGGCCGCGCTGCTCACCCGCGCGCTCGCCGAGATGGTGCGCGTGGGGGTGGCTCTCGGCGCCAAGCCCGAGACCTTCTACGGCCTCGGCGGCTTTGGCGACCTGGTGGCGACTTGCACGGGCGCGTGGTCGCGCAATCGCACCTTCGGGCAGCGCCTCGGCGAAGGGAAAACGGCGGACGAGCTGATCGCCGCGAGCAAGAGTGTGGTCGAGGGTTACCGCACGGCGCAGAGTTTTCTCGAACTCGTGCGCGAACGCGGCATCGACGCGCCGATTTTGGCCGAGATACATGGCATCCTTTACGCCGGAAAGCCGCCCGCCGAGGCACTCGCGACGCTCATGGGCCGCGAGTTGAAGCGCGAGTGAGGGGAAGGGATCTGCGATCGCGCGAGTCCAACGGCGGCTAGCAGACCGCCCGCTCAGACGAGGGCGTCGCGCCAGGCGGCCTCGTTGAAGCCGACGAGACCGAGCGGCTTCGTTGCGGAGCGAAGCAGGAAAGGGCGTTTCACGAGATTGCCGTTGGCGGCGAGACGCGCGAGGAAGTCGGCCTCGGGGAGCGTGTCGAGGACGTCGCCGAGTTTTTCCGCGCGATAGTCGCCGCCGGAGGTGTTGCACAAGCGGCGACGCTCGCCGCCGAGCAGGCCGAGCATGGCGCGCAACTCGCCCACGGTGGGTGGCGTTTCGCGAATGGCCCGCTCCTCGAAGGCGATGCCCTGCGCGGCGAGCCACTTGGCGGCTTTGCGGCAGGTGTCGCAGTTCTTGTAGGTGTAGAGGGTGATGGGGGCGGCGGCAGGCATGGCGGCGGCGAACGGGCGCGTGCTTTGCTTAACCGAGCAGATTGCGCAGGGCCTGAAGGTATTTGTCGCGCGTGCGCTCAATGACCCCGGCGGGCAACGAGGGCGCGGGCGGCTGCTGGTTCCACTTGAGCGCGAGCAGATGATCGCGGACGAACTGCTTGTCGTAGCTCGGTGGCGAGCAATCCACCCGATACTCGCTGGCGGGCCAGTAGCGGGACGAATCGGGGGTGAGGACCTCGTCGATCAGCACGAGTTTGCCGGAGGCGTCGGTGCCGAACTCGAATTTCGTGTCGGCGAGGATCATGCCCGCCTGGGCCGCGGTGTCGTGGCCGAGAGAATACAGGGCGAGGCTGGCGGTCTTCACCTGCTCGTAGAGCGCCGCCCCGACGATGGCCGCGCCCTGCGCGTCGTCGATGGGGGCGTCGTGCTCTCCCTTGGGAGCCTTGGTGGTTGGCGTGAAGAGCGGGGAGGGGAGGCGATCCGCCTGACGAAGGCCGACGGGCAGGCGGTGTCCGCAGACGACGCCGGTCTTTTGGTAGGACGCCCAGCCGCTGCCGACGAGGTAGCCGCGCACCACGCACTCGATGGCGAGGGGTTTCAGCTTGCGCACAATCATGCTGCGGAGTTGCAGGTCGCGGTCGGTGATGCCGCGACGGGCGAACTCGCCTGCCTGATCAGGAAGGAGGTGGTTTTCAATGATGCTGGTCGTGCGGGAGAACCACCAGTGGCTCATCTGCGTGAGCAGGATGCCCTTGCCCGGAATGCCGTCGGGAAGGATGACGTCGAAGGCGGAAAGCCGGTCGGTCGCGACGAGGAGCAAGGCGTCGCCGAGGTCGAAGATTTCGCGGACCTTGCCCGAGGCGATCTTGGGGAAGGGAAGGCCGTCGATGGACGTGCGGGCTTGGGCGGGCAGGGCGGCGGCGATCTGGGCGGAGGACAACATGGAAGGGGCAGTCGGGCGAAAAATCGGGCGGCGCGCACCACGAAAAATACGTCGATCCCGCTCCGCGCCACCCCGCACCGGGGCGCTCCGGGGCCGCCGGGGGGCGCGTTTTTTGCTTATCGCCGGGAAATTTCCTTTCACGCGCCCATCCGCCTTCCCTACCTTGCGCGGCTTCTCGTCCTGCTTTTGCTGCCTGTCATGAAAATCAAAGCCTATCTCAAACCCTCCTGTGGCTGGTCCAACGGCGTGCGCGCCATCATGCGCAAGCACGGACTGGAGTTTGAGGACATCGACATCATCAACAACCGCGACAACTACGCGGAAATGGTCGCCAAGTCCGGCCAGCCCCTCTCGCCTTGCGTCGAGATCGACGGCGTCATGCTCGCCGATATCTCCGGCGAAGAGGTCGAAAACTACCTCTTGGCCAACGATCTCATCAAGCCGCTCGACAAGCCTGTCGACGTCCCCACCAACGCCGGCTGCTCCGACGAGGAGCACGCCAAGATGGCCACCAAGACCATCCGCTTCTTCTGAGTGCATTCACGCCCGACATGCGTTGTCGCGGCGCTCGCCCTGAGACTTTTTTCCGCTCTTTCTCGGCGGCTCCGGCTTTCGGAGCCGCTTTTTCGTTTCGCCCTCATGCGATAAACTAATAATCGCACCTTACCCCTGATAGGTTTTTACCCCACCACTTCCTCGTCCCCACGCTCGAAATCTTCTGTCGTGAATAACCCGCGTCCCTCCGTGCCTGTCTCCACCCCCGCCGCTCGCAAGCCCGCCTTTGGCCGTCCCGCCAAACAGGGCCTCTACGATCCTTGGTTTGAGCATGACGCCTGCGGCGTCGGCTTCGTCGCCGACCTCAAGGGCCGCGCCTCCCATGATCTCGTGCGCAAGGGCATCCAGGTGCTCGAAAACCTCGACCACCGCGGCGCCGCCGGCAGCGAGCCCAACACCGGCGACGGCGCCGGCATCCTCATGCAGGTGCCGCACGCCTTCTGCGTCGAAGCCGCCAAGAAGGCCCGGATCACCCTTCCCGCCGCCGGCCTCTACGGCACCGGTCTCGTCTTCCTCCCGAAAAACGCCACCCAGCGCCGCAAGGTCGAGGAGAAGATCGTCTCCGTCGTGCAGGGCGAGGGCCTTGAGTTCCTCGGTTGGCGCACCGTCCCCACCGACAACTCCGACCTCGGCGAGACCGCCAAGGCCAGCGAGCCCGCCATCCGCCAGATTTTCATCGGCCGCCCCGCCAGCGTCACCGACGAGCTCGGCTTCGAGCGCAAGCTCTACGTCGTCCGCAAGCGCGCCGGCGCCGAGGTCCGCTCCGAGGGCCTGCTCGGCAGCGACATGGTCTACTTCCCGAGCCTCTCGTCGCGCACCTTTGTTTACAAGGGCATGCTGCTCACCACGCAGCTCGCGAAGTATTTCCCGGACCTGCAAAACCCCGCGATGACCACCGCCATCGCGCTGGTCCACTCGCGTTTTTCGACCAACACCTTTCCGTCCTGGGACCGCGCCCACCCGTATCGCTACGTGGCGCACAACGGCGAGATCAACACCCTGCGCGGCAACATCAACTGGATGCACGCCCGCCAGGCTCACTTCGTCTCCGACGCCTTCGGCGACGACATCAAGAAGATCCTCCCGGTCATCAACCCCAACGGCTCCGACTCGGCGATGTTCGACAACACGCTCGAGCTCCTCCACCTCGCCGGCCGCTCCCTGCCGCACGCGGTGATGATGATGATCCCCGAGCCCTGGTCCAACCACGAGACCATGGACGACACCCGGCGCGCGTTCTACCAATACCACGCCTGCCTCATGGAGCCGTGGGACGGCCCCGCGGCCATGACCTTCACCGACGGCCACAGCATCGGCGCCGTCCTCGACCGCAACGGTCTCCGCCCCGCCCGCTACTACGTCACCAAGGACGGCCTGGTCGTTCTCGCTTCCGAGGCCGGCGTGCTCGAGTTCCCCGCCGCCGACGTCGTCGAGAAGGGCCGCCTCCAGCCCGGCCGTATGTTCTTGGTCGATACCAAGCAGGGCCGCATCGTCCCCGACGAGGAGATCAAGCGCCAGCTCGCCGCCGAGTATCCCTACCGCGACTGGCTCAACGAGCACCTCGTCCATGTCGAGGACCTGCCCGCCGCGCCCGAGCTTCCCGCCCCCGACCGCGACACGCTCCAGCAGCGCCAGCTCGCCTTCGGCTACACCCACGAGGACGAGCGCGCCATCCTCACTCCGATGGCCCGCGACGGCGTCGAGGGCGTCGGCTCGATGGGTAACGACACGCCCCTCGCCGTTCTTTCGAACAAGCCCCGCCTGCTCTACGACTATTTCAAGCAGCTCTTCGCGCAGGTGACGAACCCGCCCATCGACTGCATCCGCGAGGAGATCATCACCTCCGCCGAGACCCGTCTCGGTTCCGAGGGCAACCTCCTCCAGCCCGGCGCCACCGCCTGCCGCCGCCTCGAGCTCGACTGGCCCGTCCTCACCAACGAGGAGTTCGCCAAGATCCGCCGCATGCAGCTCCCCGGCCTCAAGGTCGAGACCCTGCCCATCCTCTTCCGCGTCTCCCGCGGCGAGAAGGGCCTCGCCAAGGCCATGGAGGAACTCTGCGTCCTCGCCCGTCGCGCCATCGAGGAAGACGAGGTCAACGTCCTCATCCTTTCCGACCGCGGCGTTACCAAGGACCACGCGCCCATCCCCTCGCTCCTCGCCGTCGCCGGCCTGCACCACTACCTCATCCGCGAGGGCCTGCGCACCCAGGTTTCGCTCGTGCTTGAGACCGGCGAGGCCCGCCAGGTTCACCACGTCGCCGTCCTCATTGGCTACGGCGTCAGCGCGATCAATCCCTACCTCGCGTTCGAGACGATCGACGAGCTCATCCACGACGGACTCCTGCCCAACGTCGACCACAAGACCGCCTGCAAGAACCTCGTGAAGGCCCTCGCCAAGGGCGTCGTGAAGGTCATGTCGAAGATGGGCATTTCCGCCATCCAGTCCTACCGCGGCGCCCAGGTCTTCGAGGCCGTCGGCCTCCGCCAGGACGTCATCGACCACTACTTCACCTGGACCCCCTCGCGCGTCGGCGGCATCGGCCTCGATGTCATCGCCCAGGAGGTGCTCATGCGCCACCGCGACGCCTTCGCCGACCGCAAGGTCAACGACCACGCCCTCCCCGCCGGCGGCCAGTTCAAGTGGCGCTCCGACGGCGAATACCATCTCTTCAATCCGGAATCGATCCACGCCCTGCAAAAGTCCGTCCGCACCGGCGACTACAAGACTTTCAAGCAATATTCCGGTCTCGTTAACGATACGTCGAAGGAGCTCTGCACGCTCCGCGGCCTGCTCGACTTCAAGGCCACTGACGCGATCCCCATCGAGGAGGTCGAGTCCGTCGAAGCCATCCTCAAGCGCTTCAAGACCGGCGCCATGTCCTACGGCTCCATCTCGCAGGAGGCGCACGAGACGCTCGCCATCGCGATGAACCGCATCGGCGGCAAATCCAACACCGGCGAGGGCGGCGAAGACCCCGAGCGCTTCACCTGGACCAACGAAAAGGGCGACTCGAAGAACTCCGCCATCAAGCAGGTCGCCTCCGGCCGTTTCGGCGTGACGAGCAACTACCTCGTCAACGCCCGCGAGATCCAGATCAAGATGGCCCAGGGCGCCAAGCCCGGCGAGGGCGGTCAGCTCCCCGGCACCAAGGTCTACCCGTGGGTCGCCAAGACCCGTCACACCACCGCCGGCGTCGGCCTCATCTCGCCGCCGCCCCACCACGACATCTACTCGATCGAGGACCTCGCCGAGCTGATCCACGACCTCAAGAACGCCAACCGCCGCGCCCGCGTCAGCGTGAAGCTCGTCGCCGAGGTCGGCGTCGGCACCATCGCCGCCGGCGTCGCCAAGGCCCACGCCGACGTCGTCCTCATCTCCGGCCACGACGGCGGCACCGGCGCCTCGCCGCAAAACTCCA